>CALUIF010000056.1 GCA_944320635.1 uncultured Bacteroides sp.
ATAGTGATTAATGCCTAAAGCCGTGCCTGTATGCAATTCTTTCTCTGCTTTTGGTGTTTTTAGGCAGAAAGTCCGTATCTTTGCGGCCTGATTTTTAGTAATTAAAACAGTAAATAGGTATGAGTTACAATCTTTTGCAAGGTAAGAAAGGCATCATCTTCGGTGCCCTCAACGAACAATCCATCGCCTGGAAGGTGGCCGAGAAGGCCGTCGAGAATGGCGCCACCATTACCCTGTCCAACACACCCGTGGCCGTGCGCATGGGTGAGGTGTCGGCCCTGGCACAGAAGCTGGGGTGTGAAGTCATCCCGGCCGACGCCACCAGCGTGCAGGACTTGGAGACGGTGTTCACCCGCTCCATGGAGGTATTGGGCGGACAGGTGGACTTCGTGCTGCACTCCATAGGCATGTCGCCCAACGTGAGGAAGAAACGTACTTACGATGACCTCGACTACGACATGCTGGGCAAAACGCTCGACATATCCGCCATCTCGTTCCATAAGATGATACAGACGGCCAAGAAGCTCAACGCCGTGGCCGAATATGGGTCCATACTGGCACTGTCGTACGTGGCGGCGCAGCGCACCTTCTTCGGCTACAACGACATGGCCGATGCCAAGGCCTTGCTCGAAAGCATCGCGAGGAGTTTCGGCTACATCTACGGCCGCGAGCACCATGTGCGGGTGAACACCATATCACAATCCCCCACCATGACCACCGCCGGCTCGGGCGTGAAGGGCATGGACAAGCTGTTCGACTTTGCCAGCCGCATGTCTCCGCTGGGTAATGCCTCGGCCGACGAGTGCGCCGACTACTGCATCGTGATGTTCTCCGACCTCACCCGCAAGGTCACCATGCAGAACCTCTACCACGACGGGGGCTTCTCCAGCATGGGCATGAGCCTGAGGGCAATGAACACCTACCAGAAGGGGCTGGAGGAATACATGGACAAGGACGGCCACATCATCTACGGCTGATGCCTGCGAAGGATGCTTCTCTTGTCAATAAAAATATACATGAAAGCTGGTTCGCGTAACTGCTTGATAATGAATAGTCCCGAGTTGAGCCTACCAAAGGTCCGACCTTTGGTAGGCTAAGGTCGGACCTTTGGGTACATCAAGTCCGACCTGATGTAGGCTCAAGTCCGGGCTGATCCAGCCATTCTCCCTATCTGTAAATAAATATAACCACCACCCAACCCCCATCACCTCCCAGCCTATGCCAGCCCTCTACCTGCTGCCCGTCACTTTGGGCGACACCCCGTGGCAGAATGTACTACCCGCGTACAACCGCGAAGTCATTCTTCGGATTAACCACTTCATAGTGGAAGACGTGCGCTCTGCCCGCCGCTTCCTCAAACGGGTGGATCGTGACATCGACATCGATGCCCTATTGTTTTATCCCCTGAACAAGCACACCACGCCCGAGGAGGTGAGCGGCTACCTCCGTCCCCTGGAGGCGGGCGAGGACATGGGTGTTATCTCCGAGGCCGGATGCCCCGCCGTGGCCGACCCTGGCGCCGACGTCGTCTGCCTGGCCCAGCGGCGCGGCCTGCGTGTGGTGCCGCTCGTGGGGCCCTCGTCCATCATCCTCTCCGTCATGGCTTCCGGCTTCAACGGGCAGAGCTTTGCCTTCCACGGCTACCTGCCCATCGACCCGCCGGCCCGTGCCGCCAAGCTGAAGCAGCTGGAGCAACGCGCCTATGCCGAGGACCAGACGCAACTGTTCATCGAAACCCCTTACCGCAACAACAAGATGGTAGAGGACATTCTGCGCTCCTGCCGCAAAGACACGCGCCTTTGTATCGCTGCCAACCTGACGTGCGAAGGCGAGTACGTGCGCACCCGTACCATAAAAGAATGGACAGGCCGCGTGCCCGACCTGTCCAAAATTCCTTGCATTTTCCTGATTTATAAGTGACGGATAGGGGGCGCGTCACAACCGCCTCGCGGTCTGCTCCGCATGGTAAGACGAACGCACCAGCGGCCCGCTCTCCACTTGCCGGAATCCTTTGGCCAAAGCTGTCTCTTTGTATCGGGCAAACTGTGCCGGCGTCACATACTCGGCCACAGGCCAGTGCCGGCGCGAGGGTTGCAGGTATTGGCCGATGGTAAGCACTTGGCAGCCTGCCAGGACGAGGTCGTCCATCAGTTCCTCCACCTCTTTGGGTGTTTCGCCCAAGCCCACCATAATGCCGCTTTTGGCTGTGATGCCGGCCTGTGCCACTTGCCTCACCACCTGCAGGCTTGTGTCATACTTTGCCACGCTGCGCACCAGGGGGGTGATGCGGCGCACGGTTTCCATGTTGTGTGCCATGATGTCGGGGTGTGCCTCGATGACTGTTTCCACCAGTTCTTCGCGGCCTTGGAAGTCGGGTATCAGCACTTCGATGGTAGTCTGCGGGTTTCGTTCCCTGATAGCCCGGATGGTCTTCGCCCAATGTCCGGCACCGAGGTCGGGCAAGTCATCGCGGTCTACCGATGTGACCACGGCATGCGACAGCTTCATCAATGCTACCGACTGGGCCACGTGTTCTGGTTCGTCGGGGTCGAGCGGCATAGGCTTTCCCGTCTGGGTATTGCAGAAACGGCAGCAGCGCGTGCAGATGTTTCCCCCTATCATGAAGGTTGCCGTGCCCCGTCCCCAGCATTCACCAAGGTTGGGGCACCGCCCGCTGGCGCAGATGGTGTGCAGGCAGTGCGTATCCACAATGTGCTTGGTCTCAGTGTATCGCTCGTTGGTGGCAATCGTAATTTTCAGCCATTCGGGCTTCTGCAGTGGTTTGTCGGGAGAGTCTTTGGCGGTCATTTCAGTCTTTCGTTGAAGAAGTTCGTCAACTTGGTGTACAGGTGCATCCGGGTGTTCCCCCCGAAAATGCTATGGTTGCGGTTGGTGTACACCTGCATGTCAAACTGTTTGCCCAGCTGCACCAAGTGTTCGGCATACTCGGCACAGTTCTGATAGTGCACATTGTCGTCGGCTGTGCCATGCACCAGCAGCAAGTCTCCGTGAAGCTTGTCGGCACGGGTGAAGGCCGAAGCCGCCTTGTATCCCTCGGCATTTTCTTGCGGCGTGCGCATGAAGCGTTCGCCGTATATGGTGTCGTAGTAGTTCCAGTCGGTCACGGCAGCCACCGCAACGCCTGCCCGGAATACCGGCGTACCCTCGCTCATGCTCATCAGGGTCATGTATCCGCCAAAACTCCAGCCCCAGATGCCTATGCGGTTTTTGTCCACGTAGGGCAGGCTGCCCAGGTAGAGGGCGGCTTCTACTTGGTCGTGTGCCTCCTTGACCCCTAAATTCAGGTATGTGCATTTCTCAAAAGCTGTGCCCCGTCCGCCAGTGCCTCGCCCGTCTATGCAGGCCACCACG
>CALUIF010000057.1 GCA_944320635.1 uncultured Bacteroides sp.
CAACATATATTAACCCATAACGAAATGGAAATAGTACATACTGTCAGGGACTTGCAGGCGGCGTTGGCTGCCTTGCGCGCCCAAGGAAAGACGGTAGGGCTGGTGCCTACGATGGGAGCCCTGCATGCCGGTCATGCATCATTGGTGAAACGCAGCGTGGCCGAAAACGATGCCACCGTGGTAAGCGTTTTTGTGAATCCTACCCAGTTTAACGACAAAACCGATTTAGAGAAATATCCGCGTACGCTGGAGGTCGACTGCCGCCTGCTGGACGAGTGCGGAGCAGCCATTGCCTTCGCCCCGTCGGTGGAGGAAGTCTACCCCGAGCCGGACACGCGCCACTTCAGCTATGCCCCGCTGGACACGGTGATGGAGGGCAAATACCGTCCCGGCCACTTCAACGGAGTGTGCCAGGTGGTGAGCAAGCTGTTCGACATGGTGAAGCCCGACCGCGCCTACTTCGGCGAAAAAGACTTCCAGCAACTGGCCATCATCCGCGAGATGGTGCGGCAGATGCACTTCCCCCTCCAGATAGTGGGCTGCCCCATTGTGCGCGAAGCCGACGGCCTTGCCCTGAGCAGCCGCAACAAGCGCCTCACGGCGGAGCAGCGCACGCAGGCCTTGCAAATCTCGCAGACGCTCTTTGCCAGCGTGGAGTATGCCAAGGAGCATACCGTGCAGGAAACCAGGCAGTTTGTGGAAGACCGCATTGCCGCCGCTCCCGGCCTGCGCCTGGAGTATTTCGAGCTGGTGGACGGCAACACGCTGCAAAGCATTGCCCGCTGGGAAGATACGACCTACGCCGTGGGCTGCATCACGGTGTTCTGCGGGGATGTCCGTCTGATTGACAACATAAAATACTAATTTTAATGAAGAATGAAGAATCTTGCCGAGCCGCTGAGGTTTCGGAGGATTCAGAGTGTTCGCCGTAAATTCTTCATTTTTCATTATTAATTCTTCATTGAATAAACATGCTGATAGAAGTTCTTAAGTCAAAGATTCATTGCGCCCGCGTCACCGAGGCCAACCTCAACTACATGGGCAGCATCACCATCGACGAAGACCTGCTGGACGCCGCAGGCATGATTGCCGGCGAAAAGGTAGCCATTGTGGACAATAACAACGGCGAGCGCTTCGAGACCTACATCATCAAGGGCGAACGTGGCTCGGGGTGCATCTGCCTCAACGGTGCCGCCGCGCGGAAGGTGCAGCCGGACGACATCGTCATCATCATGTCCTACGCCCTGATGGACTTTGAGGAGGCCAAGACGTTCAAGCCTACGGTGGTCTTCCCCGACCCGGTGACGAACCGGCTGGTGTGAGGTTGCCGCACACGCCGGGATGGCTGTGACGAGCCTGTCGGGATGAGGAGTATGACGCGCTTGTCGGAATGATTGTTCCGCGCCCGCCGGTGAGGATGTGCTTCACTGGCGGGCGCGGCTGTTTTCTGCCCGGGCAGGCGGATGGCGATACATGAAAGAAAAGGCTTGCGTCTTCTTATGGGGGAGGAAGAACGCAAGCCTTCTTTGTCGTTGCAGGTAAGTCGTCGGAGCGTCAGCCACGCAACTGCCTGTCCATAGCGGCTGCCGCGCGCCGTCCGTCGCCCATGGCCAGGATGACCGTGGCTCCGCCGCGCACGATGTCGCCTCCCGCATAGATGAAGGGGATGGACGACTGCATGTCGTCGCTGACCGCGATGGTGCCCTTGCGGCCCAGTTCCAGCCCTTCGACGGAGTGGGGCACGATGGGGTTGGGGCTGACGCCTACGCTCACGATGGCCAAGTCGATGTCGAGTGTCTCCGTGGCGCCGGGGATGGGCACGGGACTACGGCGTCCACTGGCATCGGGCTCGCCCAGTTGCATCTTCTGGAGGACTATCTGCTTCACGCGACCCTGCTCGTCGGCGATGTACTCGATGGGGTTGTGCAGCGTCATGAACTCCACACCCTCCTCCTTGGCGTGCTTCACCTCTTCTATCCTGGCAGGCATCTCGGTCTCACTGCGCCGGTAGATTATCATGGCACGCTCGGCGCCCAGCCGCTTGGCGGTGCGCACGGAGTCCATGGCGGTGTTTCCGCCACCTATCACGGCCACACGCTTGCCAAAGGGCACGGGGGTGTCACTGTCCTCGCTGGCGGCATCCATCAGGTTGACGCGCGTGAGGTATTCGTTAGACGATAGGATGTTGATAGAGTTCTCGCCGGGGATGCCCATGAAGTTGGGCAGACCGGCACCGCTGGCCACGAACACTCCCTGGTAGCCGTCGGCCTTCAGTTGGTCGATGCTGAGCGTTTTGCCGATGATGCAGTCCTTCTCGAAGCGCACGCCCATGCGGGCCAGATTGTCTATTTCGACGTCTACTATCTTGTTGGGCAGGCGGAACTCGGGGATGCCGTATTTCAGCACGCCGCCAATCTCATGCAAGGCTTCGAAGACGGTGACCTCATAACCCATCTTGGCCATGTCGCCAGCAAAGGACAGTCCGGCCGGACCGCTGCCCACGACGGCCACGCGGATGCCGTTCTTCTCCTTAATCTCGGGTATAGATATCTGTCCGCTCTCGCGCTCGTAGTCGGCTGCGAAACGTTCCAGGTAGCCGATGGCCACGGCAGGCTCGTTCATCTTGAGGTGGATGCAACGGCTCTCGCACTGCTTCTCCTGCGGGCATACGCGGCCGCAGACGGCGGGCAGGGCGCTGGTCTCCTTCAGGGTCTTGGCAGCCAGGAGGAACTCGCCCTTCTCGATGTGCTTGATGAAGCGCGGGATGTCTATGCCTACGGGGCAGCCCTCCATGCAGCCCGGGTTGGCACAGTCGAGGCAACGCTTGGCTTCGGTGAGCGCCTGTTCCTCGTTCAGCCCGAGGTTGACCTCCTCGCGCCGGCTATGGCTGCGGTACTCGGGATCCAGTTCGGGCATCTGCACGCGGGGGATTGCGGTGCGCTCCTTAGGCTTCATGCTCTTGCGCAGCTCCACGCGCCAGGGGGCGTTGCGGCTCTTGTCTTCCGTGGCAGGGACGGCTTGGCAGGGATGCTCGTCCAGCTTGTGCATCTCTTCACGCTCAATGCCGCGGAAGGCGCCCATGCGCTTCAGCATCTCGTCGAAGTCCACGAGGTGGCCGTCGAACTCGGGGCCGTCCACGCAGACGAACTTGGTCTTTCCGCCCACAGTGATGCGGCAGGCGCCGCACATACCGGTGCCGTCCACCATAATGGTGTTGAGCGACACGTCGGTGGGGATGTCATACTTCTTGGTGAGCAGGCAGACGAACTTCATCATAATGGCGGGGCCGATGGCGAAGCACTTGTCCACCCGTTCGCGCTGGATGACCTGCTCCACGCCCTGCGTCACCAGTCCTTTCTGCCCATACGAGCCGTCGTCGGTCATGATGATGACCTCGTCGCTGGCTTCGCGCATCTCCCGTTCGAGGATGATGAGCTCCTTGGTGCGCCCGGCCAGCACGGTGATGACGCGGTTGCCCGCCGCCTTCAGTGCCTGCACGATGGGCAGCATGGGCGCCACGCCCACGCCTCCGCCGGCGCAGACCACGGTGCCGAAGCGTTCGATGTGCGTGGCCTGTCCCAGCGGGCCCACGACGTCGGTAATGTAGTCGCCCACTTCCAACTCGCACAGGCGGGTGGAGGAGAGGCCCACTTCCTGCACCACGAGGGTAATGGTGCCGGCCACGGGGTCGGCCTCGGCGATGGTGAGGGGCATGCGCTCGCCCTTCTCACCCACACGGACGATGACGAAGTGCCCTGCCTTGCGCGA
>CALUIF010000058.1 GCA_944320635.1 uncultured Bacteroides sp.
GCTCAGGATGACAGAGCAAAATGCAACTCGTCTCTTATTTTGATACACCCTCCTGCCCCAAAATACGCTTGAAGCCCACATCGGTGAATGGATTAATGAATCTGATTTTCCCACCTTACCTATGCCCATCCGGGACGTATCCGAAGCGTGTTTGCTCCGCTCCACCTCCGCTTCTCCTCCGCTCCTATAGAAGCGGAGCAAGAGCGGAGGTGGAGCGGAGCAAATACGCCGCAGATACGGCGAAGGATGGGCGGGGCATCCGACCAATCGGCCATTTTTGTCGACGAACGGCAAAGAAACGCGCAAATGCCCATGCAAAGGGTTATGAAACGCCCACACAATTAATACAAAACATAGTTAAAAAAGGGATTTCCCCTCCTATATATCTCAAAGAAATGAATTACTTTTGCAGCCGAAAACTATAGTACTGCTTTTAGTTTTCGACTAATGACGGACGCTGTACCTGTGGAAGGCGCAGCGGCATTTTCTGCCAAACGAAAAAAACAATAAATAGACAGTGATTAATTTTGAGAGTATGAAGAGTAGACTAATTTTGATGTCAGGCTGCCTGGCAGTACTTTGCAGTTGCGGGCAAAGCAACCGAGGAACAGGCGCTGCGCCTGAGTATGCAGTAATCGAGGCACAAGCCACTACCGCCAATTTGACGAACAGCTACCCCGCCACCATCAGGGGTAAGCAGGATGTGGAAATCCGGCCTATGGTGAGCGGATTCATCACCAAGCTGCACGTAGACGAAGGCTCGGTAGTGAAGAAAGGACAAGTGTTGTTTACCATCGACCAAGTGCAGTACTTGGCCGCCGTGAAGACGGCAGAAGCAAGTGTGGCAACCGCAAAGGCGGCCTTACAGACACAAGAACTGACTACACAAAACAACCGCGAGCTGAACAAACGCGGCATCGTGAGCGACTACCAGTTGAGCACTTCGGAAAACCAGCTGGCACAAGCCAAGGCATCGCTGGCACAGGCTGAAGCCAACTTGGTGAACGCAAAACGCAACCTGGAATATACCGAGGTGACCAGCCCGAGCAATGGCATTGTGGGCGAGATACCCTACCGTATCGGCAGCCTTGTGAGCCCGTCGATGTCTACACCCATGACGACTGTGGCCGACAATTCGGAGATGTTTGCTTACTTCTCGATGACCGAGCGCCAGTTGCTCTCCATGGTGCGCGAAGGCGGCTCCACGCAGGAGATTCTGGACAAGCTGCCTTCTATCCGCCTGCAGTTGATCGACGGCAGCCTGTATCCCGACTCGGGACGGGTGGCCACCATCAGCGGTGTCATTGACCCGACGACCGGTTCGGTGAGCATGCGTGCACTGTTCCCCAACGAGCACAACATACTGCGCAGCAACTCTACGGGCAACGTTATCTTCCCCAACCCCATGCAGAATGTCATCATGATTCCGCAATCGGCCACTACTGAAATACAGGATAAGCGCTTTGTCTATGTAGTGCAGGCTGACAACACGATTAAGAACACGGAAATCAAGACTTTCACACTGGATGACGGGCAGAACTTCTTCGTGACGGACGGATTGAAGCCGGGCGACAAAGTGGTAGTGGAAGGCGTGCAGGCATTGACCGACGGACAGGCCATTACCCCCATCACTCCGGCCGACAAGGAAGCAGCCTACCAGAAGGCGCTGCAAGACCAACGTGACGGTAACATTCAAACAGCATTCCAATAACAAATAAATGAAGAATGAAGAATTGCCGCTGGGCGGCGAAACGATGAACCGGGTAATTGCCGGTCGCTCATCCTTTAGTTCAGAAGAAGAGATTCTTCATTCTTCATTCATAATTCTTCATTAATAAGTAGTATGAATTTAGCCAGATTTATTAACCGTCCGGTACTATCAACGGTAATATCCATCTTGCTGGTCATCCTGGGTTTCATCGGATTGGCCACACTGCCTGTGACGCAGTATCCGGACATCGCGCCTCCTACCATCAGCGTAAGCGCGACTTATACGGGCGCCAATGCCCAAACCGTATTGAATGCGGTTGTCTCGCCGTTGGAAGACCAAATCAACGGTGTGGAAAACATGATGTATATGACATCCGATGCCTCCAACAACGGCTCGGCAACCATTACCGTTTACTTTAACCAAGGCACCGACCCCGACATGGCGCAGGTGAACGTGCAGAACCGTGTGACCGCCGCCGAGGGCTTGCTGCCGCAAGAAGTAACGCAAATCGGTGTGACCACGCGTAAGCGCCAAAGCTCCATGCTGATGATTTTCACCATCTATGACATGGAGGACAAATACAACATCGAGTTCATCGAAAACTATGCCAATATCAACATCATTCCGGAAATCAAGCGTGTGTCTGGTGTGGGCGATGCCTTCGTGATGGGTGCCGACTACTCCATGCGCATCTGGCTGAAGCCGGATGTGATGGCGCAATACGGGCTGATTCCTTCCGACATCAGCGCAGCTTTGGCCGAGCAGAACATCGAGGCTGCACCGGGCCAGTTTGGCGAACGCAGCAACCAGACATTCCAATACACCATCCGCTACCGCGGTCGTCTGCAAAGTCCTGAGGAGTTTGAGAACATTGTCATCAAGTCGTTGGACAACGGTGAGTTGCTGCGCATGAAGGATGTGGCCGACATTGAGTTGGGACGTAACACTTACGGCTTCGACGCTACTGTGGACGGTCATAAGGGTGTAAGCTGTATCGTGTTCCAGATGGCCGGTACCAATGCAACGGCTACCATCCAAGACTTGGAGAAGGTATTGGCCGACATGCAAAAGAATATGCCTGCAGGTATCGGTGTAAACATTGCACAGAGTGCCAACGACTTCCTCTTCGCTTCTATCCACGAGGTGGTAAAGACGTTGATCGAGGCATTTATCCTCGTGTTCATCGTGGTGTATATTTTCTTGCAGGATATGCGCTCTACGCTGATTCCCGCCATTGCCATCCCGGTAGCCTTGATCGCCACGTTCTTCGTACTGAAGATTATCGGCTTCAGCATCAACTTGCTGACCCTCTCGGCCATGGTGCTTGCCATTGCCATTGTGGTGGACGATGCCATAGTCGTGGTGGAGGGCGTCCATGCCAAGCTGGACCAAGGCTATAAGTCTTCGCGCCAGGCGGCCATCGACGCCATGCACGAACTGGGCGGCGCCTTGGTATCCATTACGCTGGTGATGATGTCGGTGTTCATCCCCGTAAGCTTCATGGGCGGTACGGCGGGTACGTTCTACCAGCAGTTCGGTCTGACCATGGCCATCGCCATCTTCTTCTCGGCCGTGAACGCCTTGACGTTGAGCCCTGCGCTGTGCGCCATCTTCCTGAAGCCACATAATACTGACGGGCACGAGGCTTCGCTGAAAGAGCGCATCGGCACCGCCACCAAAGAGGCACGCAAGATTTGGATACAACGCTATGCACAGGGATTGGGCAAGTTCATGAAGCCGAAAATGACCATTCTGTTCACCATTGTAGCTCTGCTGGGTATGATATTCGGTATGTTCAGCTTTGAAGAGCATCCTATCCTCTGCCCCATTTTCATTGTCATCAGTGTGATGGGTGTAGCGGGCATGACCACGGAACTTTTCAAGCATTCATTCAACTCTACCTATGATTCCCTGTTGGGCAAATACAAGAAATCGGTACTGAAGTTCATCCAAAAGCGCTGGTTGTCGGCCGGACTGGTAGTAGGCTCCATCGTGCTGTTGGTGGTGTTCATGCAGACAACTCCGACGGGTATGGTGCCCAATGAAGACACGGGTACTATCATGGGTGCAGTAACTTTGCCTCCCGGCACTTCGCAGGAGCGTGCACAGAAGATCCTGGCCCGCGTGGACAGTCTGGTAGCAGCCGAGCCTGCCGTACAGTCGCGTACAGTGATTTCGGGTTACAGTTTCATCGGTGGACAGGGACCAGGCTACGGCTCCATCATCATCAAGCTGAAGCCGTGGGATGAACGCTCTACGATGCAAAACTCCAACATCGTCTACGCAACCCTCTTTATGCGTGCACAGAAAATTATCAAGGAAGCGCAGGTACTGTTCTTCGCTCCGCCTATGATTCCCGGTTACTCGGTATCTACCGATATTGAACTGAACATGCAGGATAAGACGGGAGGTAGTCTGGATCGTTTCTACAACATAGTACAAAGCTATATGGCTGAATTGGAGAAACGTCCTGAAATTACATCGGCTGCAACGAACTTCAATCCCAGCTTCCCGCAATACCAGCTGGACATTGACGCAGCAGCTTGTAAGCGTGCCGGCATCAGCCCGAGCGACATATTGAGCGTAATGCAAGGATACTATGGTGGCTTGTATGCATCCAACTTCAACAGTTTCGGTAAGATGTTCCGCGTCATGGTACAAGCCGAGCGCGACGCCACCAAGAACTTGGAATCGCTGGAAAGCATCAAGGTGCGCAACGCCGATGGCGAGATGGCACCGGTGAGCCAATTTGTGACGCTGACCAAAGTGTATGGCCCGGATGTCATCAGCCGTTTCAACCTGTACACGTCCATGAAGGTGATGGTGGCTCCTGCCACGGGTTACACTTCCGGCCAGGCGTTGCAGGCCATTGCCGAAGTGGCCGACCAGAACCTGCCCGCCGGTTTCGACTACGAATTGGGTGGTATGGCGCGTGAGGAAGCCGAGACAAGCGGCAGCACTACGGGGCTTATCTTCGTGCTCTGTTTTGTCTTCGTCTACCTGCTGCTGAGTGCACAGTACGAAAGTTATATCCTGCCGCTCGCCGTATTGCTGTCAGTACCGTTCGGCTTGATGGGTAGCTTCATCTTTGTCAATCTGGGTAGCCTTATCGGCGGCATGCCTGCTTTGCAGATGATCATAGGCACCATGTCCAACAATATCTACATGCAGATTGCCTTGATTATGTTGATGGGTCTGTTGGCCAAGAATGCCATTCTGATTGTAGAGTTTGCCCTTGACCGTCGTAAAATGGGTATGAGTATCACCTGGGCAGCCGTACTCGGCGCAGGTGCCCGTCTCCGTCCTATCTTGATGACCTCTTTGGCTATGGTTATCGGTCTGTTGCCGTTGATGTTTGCCAGCGGTGCCGGTGCCAACGGTTACCGCACATTGGGTACTTCGGCCATTGGCGGTATGTTAATCGGTATGATCCTACAGATTTTCATCGTGCCTGCCCTGTTTGTGGCCTTCCAATACTTGCAAGAGAAGGTGAAACCGATGGAATGGGATGATGTGGACAACTCGGATGCAAAGGCAGAAATCGAGCAATACAGTAAATAATAACTTAATGAAGAACTGAAAAAATGAAGAATGAAGA
Source organism: uncultured Bacteroides sp. (assembly GCA_944320635.1). GTDB lineage: Bacteria > Bacteroidota > Bacteroidia > Bacteroidales > Bacteroidaceae > Bacteroides. The sequence goes on from CALUIF010000058.1 coordinate 5,310, forward strand.
ATTTCTTAACAGCGACATCTGCGCGAAGCCATGCGTACCTACTCGCAAGGAGAGGGATTCTTCATTCTTAATTCTTCATTTTTAATTAATAAAGTATGAAAGGAAAAATCATCACCATGATGTGTGCTGCCGCAATGTTAAGCAGTTGCCACATCTACAAAGCATACGACAGGCCTGAAGACATCAGTGCCGAAGGGTTGTACCGTGACACCGCAATGGTAAACGGCACACTCGAATCGGACACCGCCAACTTCGGTAACCTGCCTTGGCGGGAAGTATTTACCGACCCGCAACTGCAAAGATATATTGAGCAAGCGTTGACCAACAACGCCGACCTGCGCACAGCCATGCTAAACGTAGAGTCTGCGCAGGCATCCTTGATGTCGGCACGCTTAGCCTACCTGCCCCAATTGGCTTTAAGCCCGCAAGGCACTCTGACCAACTGGAATAAGGGTGAAATGACTTCGAAGACGTACAACATCCCCGTCAGTGCAAGTTGGCAAATAGACCTGTTTGGACAGATTCTGAATCCGAAACGTGCCGCACAAGTATCGCTGAAGCAAGCGCTGTTCAACCAACAAGCTGTACAGACGCAGCTCATTGCCAGCACAGCCAACATCTACTACACGCTGCTGATGCTCGACCGCCAGCTGGAAATCACAGAAGGCACCGCTGAAGTGCTGAAGCAATATGTAGAGACTATGGAGGCTATGTATGACTATGGCAACGTAAACAGTGCAGCCATTGAACAAAGCCGCGCATCTTATGCACAGGTGATAGCTTCGCTTTCCGACCTGCGCCAGAGCCGGACGGAGACGGAAAATGCCTTCTGCCTCATCTTGAACGAACCGGCTCATGCCATTGAACGCGGCGTACTGGAAGAACAGGCATTGCCTGCCGACTTTTCGGTAGGAGTTCCTTTGCAACTGCTGTCCAACCGTCCGGACGTGAAAGCTGCTGAAATGGCTTTAGCTGCCTGCTACTATAACACAAACAGTGCACGTGCCGCCTTCTACCCACAGATCACCTTGAGTGGTTCGGCCGGATGGACCAACAGCAGCGGGGCAGGCATAGTAAACCCAGGCAAGCTGCTGGCTTCACTCATCGGTTCGCTGACACAGCCGTTGTTCTATCGCGGCACCAATATCGCCCGCTTACGCCAGGCTAAGGCTCAGGAAGAACAGGCCAAGATAGCTTTCCAGACCACGCTGCTCAATGCTGGTAATGAAGTAAGCAATGCACTCTCTTTGTACCAAAACACCTTGGAAAAAGTTAATTCGCGCACCATGCAGGTAAATTCTGCCCGCAAAGCTGCCGAAGATACAAAAGAATTGTTTAACTTAGGCACGTCAACCTACCTTGAAGTGCTGACAGCCGAACAATCGTACCTTAGTGCACAACTTTCTGAGGTGTCCGACACGTTCGACCAGATGCAGGCCGTCATCAACCTATATCAGGCACTGGGTGGAGGCAGAGAAAACTAATACTTAAAATCTACTATTATGATCAGTCCTTTAGCTTATGTAGATTCTGCAGCCAAGATTGGCAAGAATGTTACAATCCAACCATTCGCCTACATTGAAGGCGATGTGGAAATTGACGACAACTGCGTCATCATGTCGGGAGCCCGCATCTTGAACGGCACCCGCATGGGTAAAGGAAACAAAGTGCATCATGGTGCCGTGCTGGGCAGTACGCCCCAGGACTTCCA
>CALUIF010000059.1 GCA_944320635.1 uncultured Bacteroides sp.
AAATATTTGTTGGAAAAAGAGTTCAAGCAGATACTGCGCAACAAGTTCTTGTCGAAGATGATTGTCGTGCTGCCGCTGATGACTATCGTGCTGTTTCCTTACGTCACCAACCAGGAGGTGACGGACGTGAAGCTGGCCGTGGTAGACCACGACCACAGTCCCTCTTCCACACGGTTGGTGCAGAAGGCTGCCGAGGCGGGATATTTCCGTCTGGCTGCCGTGGCTCCTGCCTACGATGAAGCCTTGCGCCATGTGGAGGAGGGCGGTGCGGACTTGATATTGGAAATTCCCCAAGACTTTGAGCGCGACCTCTATCGCGAGGGCGCGGCCCGGCTGATGATATCTGCCAACTCGGTGAACGGTACGCGCGGCATGTTGGGGTCGCAATACCTGGCTGCCGTGGTGGCCGACTTCAACCGCGAGCTGCGCGAGGAGGAGGGCACTTTGTCGTCTGTCGCCCTGGCAGGCATCCCGGCCTTCGGCACGCATGTGCGCTACCGCTTCAACCCCATGCTGGACTATAAGGTGTACATGGTGCCGGGGCTCATCGTCATTCTGCTTACCCTGTTGGGCTGTGCCTTTACCGCGCTCAACACCGTAGGCGAGAAGGAGGCAGGCACCATCGAGCAGCTCAACGTGTCGCCCGTGCCCCGCTCGCTGCTCATCCTCTCCAAGCTGATGCCCAACTGGATCATAGGCTTCATCGCCCTGGCATTCGGCATGGCCTTCGGGTGGGTGGTGCATGGCATTGTGCCTGTGGGCAGCTTGGGCACCATTCTGCTTTTTACGGCCGTCTATATGCTCATAGCCAGCGGCATAGGCATGGTGGTGTCCAATTATTCCAATACCATGCAGCAGGCCATGTTTGTCATGTTCTTCTTCCTCATCCTCATGATGCTTACCTCCGGCCTTTTTACGCCTGTCGAGAGCATGCCCGTGTGGATGCAGCGGATCACTGCCGTCAATCCCGTGCAATACTTCGCCCAGGTGATGCGCCTCGTCTACCTCAAGGGAAGCGGCCTGTCCGAGATGTTGCCCCAGTTCTTGTGGTTGTGCGGCTTTGCCGTGGTGCTGAACGTGTGGGCGGTGTGGAGTTACAAAAAAAGTGCGTAAAGAGCGAATTTGCAACGGTTCGGCGTGCGAAGTGTCTTATAATTTAGTAATTTTGCGCCCATTATCGTTGTAACTTATATATTTGAATACAATATGGAATTAGCAAGCAAGTACAATCCTGCCGATGTGGAGGAGAAGTGGTACCAGTATTGGCTGACCCACAAACTGTTCAGTTCTAAACCCGATGGCCGACAGCCGTACACCATCGTCATTCCGCCGCCCAACGTCACCGGAGTGCTCCACATGGGTCACATGCTTAATAATACCATCCAAGACATCCTGGTGCGCCGTGCCCGCATGGAGGGTAAAAACGCTTGCTGGGTGCCCGGCACCGACCATGCCTCTATTGCCACCGAGGCTAAGGTGGTGAACAAGCTGGCTGCGCAAGGCATCAAGAAGACCGACCTCACCCGCGAGGAGTTCTTGAAGCATGTGTGGGACTGGACACATGAGCATGGCGGCATTATCCTGAAACAACTCCGCAAGCTGGGTGCCTCGTGCGACTGGGACCGCACGGCCTTCACCATGGACGAGGAACGCAGCCGGAGTGTCATCAAGGTCTTCGTGGACCTCTACAATAAAGGGCTCATCTACCGTGGCGTGCGCATGGTGAATTGGGACCCCAAGGCACTCACCGCCCTCAGCGACGAGGAAGTAATCTACAAGGAAGAACACGGTAAGTTCTACTACCTGAAATACTACGTGGCCGATGACGATATGACGGGCGAAACGGGCGACGAGCGCGAAGTGGTGCATCGCGATGCCCAAGGCCGCCGTTATGCTGTAGTTGCCACTACCCGCCCCGAAACTATCATGGGCGATACGGCCATGTGCATCAACCCGGCCGACCCCAAGACGCACTGGCTGCGCGGCAAGAAGGTGATTGTGCCGTTGGTGGGCCGCGTCATTCCGGTTATCGAGGATGACTATGTAGACATGGAGTTCGGCACGGGCTGCCTGAAGGTGACTCCCGCCCACGACGTGAACGACTACATGCTGGGCGAAAAGCACAACCTTCCCAGCATCGACATCTTCAACGACAACGGCACACTCAGCGAAGCCGCAGGCCTCTATGTGGGCATGGACCGCTTCGATGTACGCAAACAGATAGAGAAAGACCTCGATGAAGCCGGTCTGCTGGAAAAAGTTGAAGCTTATACCAACAAAGTGGGCTTCTCGGAGCGTACCAACGTGCCCATCGAGCCGAAGCTCTCCATGCAGTGGTTCCTCAAGATGCAACATTTTGCAGACATGGCCCTGCCTCCGGTGATGAACGACGAACTGAAGTTCTATCCTCCCAAGTACAAGAATACGTACCGCAACTGGCTGGAGAACATCAAAGACTGGTGCATCAGCCGCCAGCTGTGGTGGGGACACCGCATCCCGGCCTACTACCTGCCCGAAGGCGGATACGTAGTGGCCGAGACGCCGGAGCAAGCCTTGGAATTGGCCAAGGCAAAGTGTGGCAAAGACCTTACCTTGGCAGACCTTCGCCAAGACGAAGACTGCTTGGACACGTGGTTCTCTTCCTGGCTGTGGCCCATATCGCTGTTCCGCGGCATCACGCAACCGGACAATGAGGAAATCAATTACTACTATCCTACCAGCGACCTGGTGACGGGGCCAGATATCATCTTCTTTTGGGTGGCCCGCATGATTATGGCCGGATATGAATACCGTGGCGATATGCCGTTCCGCAATGTCTATTTCACCGGCATCGTGCGCGACAAACTTGGCCGGAAGATGTCCAAGCAACTTGGTAACTCACCCGACCCGCTGGACTTGATAGACAAGTATGGTGCCGACGGCGTGCGCATGGGCATGATGCTTTCGGCTCCGGCCGGCAACGACATCTTGTTCGACGATGCCTTGTGCGAGCAAGGTCGCAACTTCTGCAATAAGATATGGAATGCTTTCCGCCTCGTCAAAGGTTGGGAAGTCAGTGCTGAGGTAGCCGTTCCCGAAGCCTCTGCGCTTGCCATGCGCTGGTTTGAGGCAAAGCAGAATGCCGTAGCCGCCGAGGTGGCAGACCTCTTCTCCAAATATCGCTTGAGTGAGGCGTTGATGGCGGTGTACAAGCTGTTCTGGGACGAATTCTCGGCATGGTACCTGGAGATGATAAAGCCTGCTTATGGTCAGCCCATCAGCAAGGAGGTGTACGATGCCACCATCGGCTTCTTCGACACTTTGCTCCACCTGCTTCATCCCTTCATGCCTTTCATTACCGAAGAACTTTGGCAACACATCGCCGACCGCAAGGATGGCGAGAGCCTCATGGTGAGTCCGCTGGTAGTGTCCGGTCAGGTCGATGAGAGTTTGCTACAACAATTTGAAGTGGTAAAGGAAGTGATTGCCAACATCCGCGCCATTCGTTTGCAAAAGAACATTGCGCAAAAAGAAGCATTATCCTTGCAAGCCGTGGGGCAAAATCCTGTGGCCGCCTTCGATAGCGTTATCACGAAGATGTGCAACCTTTCTGCCATTCAGGTAGTGACGGCCAAGGAGGAGGGCGCCGCATCCTTCATGGTGGGCACCACGGAGTATGCCGTCCCCTTGGGCAACCTCATCGATGTTGAGGCCGAGATAGCCCGTATGGAGGCCGAGTTGAAGCATAAGGAAGGCTTCCTGCAAGGTGTGCTGAAGAAACTTAGCAATGAGAAGTTCGTCAATAATGCCCCCGCTGCCGTCATCGAATTGGAGCGCAAGAAGCAGGCCGATGCTGAAAGTATCATCAAGTCGTTGAAGGAGAGCATCGCTGCGCTGAAGAAGGCATAAACTGATTTTCATCAAATATCCTAAAGGTGGTCTGCCGGTTGTCTGGCAGGCCACCTTTTGCGTTTCTTATGGAGGAGGGAAGATCAGTCTTCTTTTCTGTGGACTACTTTTTTGTTTAGTTTTTGACCTTTTTATTTCCTTTCTATAGAAAAACTGCAAAACCGCCTAAATTGGTAAAGAGCATATAGGCGGAATATGAAAAACTGTAAGTATCTATCTTGTACTTTAGGACTTTTAATGGATTAGTCCCATGTTCAGAAGGAGTAAAGCGAGAGGAAAATAGTCTTTTAGCTCCGCTTTCAAAAGCATCAGAGCCCGTCCGATGCGGTAAGTTACGGTTTGGGGTGATATATTCAATTGCTTGCTTATTTCATTGTGCGTCATGTTGCGGAAACGGTTCATGATGAAGGCTTCTCGATATATCGGCGGAAGCTGGGAGATAGCGGTTCGAATGTGGCGACTTAAATCGTTAATCTGGCAAATGTCTATATCTTCCAGCAAGGTCATGGTTCTTTCGTGGTAGATGGCATGAGTTTGCTGTCTCATTTCATTTTGTTTAAGTAGGTTCATGGCGCGGTGATATACGGCTGTGAACAAATATTGCTTGGGCGATTGTACATCAGCTAGCATTTCCCGTTTTTCCCACAGCCATAGCATGGTGTCTTGTACGATTTCTTTCGCTTCTTCCGGTTCTGTAAAATGTTGGCAGTAAGTGTACAGCACGGAGTAATACATTCGAAACAGCTGGTCGAATGCTTTCCTGTCGCCTTTTTGAATAAGTTGCAATAGATGCAGGTCGGCTTGTGCTGATGCTTCCATGTTGTTGCGTTTTTCCATTTATTGTTTGTTTGGCAAAAATAGCGTTTTTTCTCATTGATATATTAATTAAAGTAAAAATTTTAATGAGAATTTAGAGTATGGCTGTTCTCAATTGCCTTATTAAATAGAGTAGAAAATACGTCGGACAAGGAGCTTTTTATGGTGCTTATCTTGTGGCGTGCTACATGGCAAACGTGTTAAGACAGTAAAATAGATGGTAGAAGAAAAAGACATAATTGATCTGTTGCTTCGCTATTGTGATGGTGGAACGGAAAAAAAGGATACCCAACGTGTGGAGGAGTGGATAGCCGCATCGGAGGAAAACCGTAGAGTGGCTACAAAGTTGCGCATGTTGGTGATGGCGGCAGAGGTTTCCGGTGGAATATCGGATGTGGAAGTGGAGCGTGCATTGAAGCAAACGCATCGGGTGATGGATAGCAGGAAGTGGGCAGGTCTTCGTCGTTGGGGACATGTTTTGCAACGGGTGGCTGCCATATTGTTCATTCCCATTGTAGTGATAGCATCCTTGCAGTTTTTCAATAGGGACAGGGTAGAAGACAGGATGCTTGAGTTCAGAACGGCTTCGGGTATGACTGCTTCGGCCGAGTTGCCAGATGGCAGTAGGGTCGTTCTGAACTCTTCCTCCGTATTACGTTATCCGGCGAATTTTGGTGGAAAGGAGCGCAAGGTGGAATTGGAGGGCGAGGCTTTCTTTTCGGTGACGAAAGATAGGGTGCCTTTTGTAGTAGATGTGACCGAAGGAACCAGCATACGGGTGTATGGTACCGAATTTAACGTGTTAGCAGAGGAAGGCGGAAACCGTATAAGTACTACCTTGGTAAAGGGAGAAGTAGGCTTCTCATACTTACAGGACGGTGAGCGCAAAGAATGGTTGATGCGTCCGGGCGAAAAGCTGGTATATGACAGGGCAGAGCAGAGTCTCGTGTCGTATGCCGCCGATGTGGAAGTGGAGACGTGCTGGAAAGATGGTCGGATAATATTCAAGGATACTCCTTTCGAGGAGGTTTTAGAAAAATTGGGTAAGCGCTATGAGGTAAAGTTTGTGTTGGAAAATCCGCTTTTGAAGCAACATTCTTTTACTGCCAACTTTGGGCAGCAACGATTGGACCGCATATTGGAATACTTCCGGGTAGCATCCGGCATACAGTTTAAGTATGTGGATGATGTCGGGAACAAAGATACCGAGAGAACAGTTATCGAAGTTTATTAACCATGAAAACAATGAAAAAGCCATGAAACAGAACAGTACGTAATCCAAAACCCAATGCCGAAGAAAGAGCGTGCTTGCTCTTTGCCGAGGTAACCCTATGCAGAACAAACTTTATTTATTAACTTAAAACAATGCTGAATTATGGAAAAACACCATTCTAATCAATCATCAGGGAGCGGAAATCTCTTGGTGTGGTGCATGAAGAAAATTCCCCTTGCCATGAGTTGCGCTCTTGTCATGCTGTTTTGTATGACAGGTACAGTGTTGGCAAACGAAAGTTATGCGCAGAATACCGTCATTAGCGCAGCTTTCGATGACAAGACAGTCAATGAAATATTGACGGAACTGGAGAAATCTACCGAGTTTGTATTTTTCTACAACAACAAACAGGTCGACGTGAAACGTCGCGTATCGCTTCCCGCTGGAAACAAGAATATTTTTAATGTGCTGGATGCGATGTTCCAAGGTACTGATGTTGCCTATAAGGTGATGGACCGCAATATCGTCCTTTATAATAAGGCTAAGGGTGTGGCCAGCGTAAAAGGAGTGCAACAGACCATTACAGTGACTGGAAACATCGTAGACGCTGCCGGCGAACCTATCATTGGTGCCAGTGTCTTGGAAGAAGGTACTACCAATGGTATCGTTACCGACCTTGATGGAAACTTTACGCTGACTGGCGTGAACTCCAATGCTACGCTGGTCATTAGTTACGTGGGCTATAAGACGCAAAATGTCAAGCTGAACGGCAGGACATCGTTGAACATCGTGCTCGAAGAAGACAATGAAATGTTGGACGAAGTGGTAGTAGTAGGCTACGGCGTGCAGAAGAAGGAAACGTTGACTGGCGCCGTTACTGCGATCAAGGCCGACGAAATTACCACCACCAAAACCGAAAACCTCATCACCAACATTCAAGGTAAGATGCCGGGTCTGTTGATTCGTCAAAAGACCGGTGAGCCGGGAACTTTCGATAACATGATCAGCATCCGTGGCTACGGCGACCCGCTTATCGTTATCGACGGTGTGACCCGCGACGGTGGTGCCGAGGAACTGGCACAATTGTCTTCCGAAGACATTGAGAGCATCTCCATTCTGAAGGATGCTTCTGCTGCCATTTACGGTATGAACGCTGCCAATGGCGTTATCATCGTAACCACCAAGAAGGGTGTGGCCGAGAAGACACGCGTGTCTTACTCTGCCATGTTCGGTATGAAGAACCCTACCGGTATGGAGTCTACTATGGATGCCTATACTTTCCGTGTGTTGGCAAACGAACGCGCCGCCAACGGTAGGGAGTCTTTGCCATACGGGGAAGATATCTTGGAAAAGTACCGTACTAACGCCCCCGGTTACCAGGATAACGACTGGCTTGACCTGTTTTTGAAGAACCTCGCTTTCCAGCAGAACCACAATATCTCCGTACGCGGTGGTTCCGAAAAGGTGAAATATTATGTCAGTTTCGGCTATACCGACGATAATGGCTTGTTGAAGAGCAACATTCAGTACTATAAGCGTTACAACCTGCGCAGCAACCTGACAGCCGAACTTGCCAAAGGACTGACACTGAACGTCAACATGTCCGGTCGTTACACCCAGACGCAGCGTGCCCGCGAAGACTTTCAGTGGACCTATAAGACTTTGATAGTGAACGACCGCGGTATTGGCGGTTACACCATGGAAAATCCCAATCACCTGTCCCAAATAGGTCCGGAAAACAAGAACCCCTATGCCTTGGTAAACAAGGACATTGACGGTTACCGTCAGAACAAGGGTATCAACTACGCCGCTGATGTGGAACTGAGATGGGAACTTCCTTGGGTGGAAGGACTTTCGGTCAGTGCCCTGGGCTCTTTCGATGGTAATAACCGTAATGAGTCTTCGCTGGAAAGGAAATATGATCTGTACGACTACTACACAGATGCATACTTTGGCACGGGTGGTGCCGGTGCCGACAAATACACCAGCACGATGAACATGTACCAGAAGATTTACGGTCGTCTGCAGGCACAATATCAAAATTCGTTTGGCCAACACAACCTGAACGTGACTGCCATAGCCGAATTGAGCAGCACTCGTAAGGACTACTTGACCGGTGCCCGCCAATACACAGAGTTGTATACCAACGATATCCTTGACCAAGGCAGTGCCGGCACAGCCACCAACGGCGGCTACCGCAGCTTCGGACGCTTGGCTGCCTATCTGGCCCGTGCCAACTATGACTACGCAGGCAAGTACCTCTTTGAGGTAGTAGCCCGTTACGACGGTTCTTACCGTTATGCTCCGGGACACCGCTGGACGTTCTTCCCATCGTTCAGTGCCGGCTGGCGTATTTCGGAAGAAAAGTTCATCAAGGACAATCTGCCTTTTATCACCAACTTGAAACTGAGAGGTTCGTACGGTAAGAGTGGTTACGATGCCGGCGATCCTTTCCAATATATTTCTGCTTATACTATGGCTTCTCAGAATGACAATCCATTGGGTTATGTGTTCGACGGCAGTTCGCAAGTCATGGGCTATGTGGCTCCGGGCGTTGTGACCGACAACCTGTCGTGGGTTACTTCTGCCATAGCCAACATTGGTATTGACTTCGACTTATGGAACGGCAAGTTGAATGGTAGCTTCGAGTGGTTTAACCGCAAGAACACGGGTATTTTGGCCGAACGTCAACAGTCTGCACCCGATACTTTCGGTGCCAGCTTTCCCGAGGAAAACTTGAACTCTACCCGCAACCGCGGTTTTGAATTCAACATAGGCACACGTGGTCAGATTGGCAAGGACTTCCAATACTCTGTATCGGCCAACTTCACTTATGCCCGCGAACGTAGGTTGCACCAAGAAGAAAGACAATTCCAAAGCTCCATGGACCGCTGGAAGAATGGCACGTCAGACCGTAATCAGAACGTCATGTGGATGTACAAGTACGACGGTCAGTACACCTCGCTCGAGCAATACGAAAATGCTCCCTTGCTAGGTGGCAGCCAGGGTAACTCCATGATGTTGCCGGGTAGCTTCCGTCTGCTCGACCTGAACGGTGACGGTATCATCAACTCGAACGACGAGGTTCCCGACTTCTGGGCCACCGGTGCCAACCCACCCATTCAGTACGGCTTGACCATCGCCGCCAATTACAAGAATTTCGACATCAACATCCTGTTCCAAGGTGCATCGGGTTACTCCATATCTTATCCTAATGACGACGTTTGGGGCTATGGCGGTAAGACCAACCCGACCTACCTGCTGGAGAAATACCTGGACCGCTGGCATGTGGCCAATGCGGGTGACGACCCCTACGACCCCGCCACCCAGTGGGTTTCCGGCAAATACCCCGCCCTGCGGCAGAAATTCGACAACACTACGGATAATGGTAACACCTACGACACTTCCTTCTGGAAACCGTTGGCCACCTACGTCCGCCTGAAGAGTTTGGAAATAGGCTATTCTTTGCCGAAACCGTTCATGCAGAAACTGGGCATCAACAGTTGCCGCTTCTTTGTCAACGGTTCTAACTTGTTCACCATCTGCAACGATTTGCTGAAGAACGCCGACCCTGAACGTGAAGAAAGAGACTGGGGTGCCAACTTGGCTTATCCGCTGATGAGAACGTACAATATTGGTTTGAATATTAACTTTTAATCCCGACGTATTATGAAAAGAAACATATTTTCAGTAGCAGCCTTATGCGCCTTGATGACTTTTTCCGGCTGTAATGCGTTTCTGGAACTGGAACCGCTCGATAAGGTCTCGAACGACCAGCTGACAGACACGCAAGGTGGCATCAGGGCCTTGCTCGCCAACATTTACACGCTGATGCCGATGGAGGACTTCAACTACCGTCCCAACAACGGCTTCAACCAGCACGGCTATGACGGCGTGAACGCCACTACCAACCTTTCCTTCTATACTGACGAGTCTGTTCGCAGTGATGCTTCCCTTTTCGGTCAGGAAGGATTCAACTATTGGCCCTACAGCGACATCCGGCAAGTGAACATTTTCATGCAGAATGTAACGGCTGCCAAGGAGAAAGGTACCATCACGGAAGATGAAGCCAACCGACTGACCAGTGAGGCTCACTTCATTCGGGCTTATATCTATTACGGCATGGCCAAGCGGTTGGGTGGTGTGCCAATCATTGACCACGCACAGGACGATGAATACATTCCCGGAGACCCCTCTTCCGTTGCCGTACCACGTAGTACGGAAAAGGCTACTTGGGACTTTATCCTCAGTGAATGCGACTTGGCCGCAGCTTACTTGCCCGAGGAGGTAGAAGCTAGCGACAAGTTCCGCGCCACCAAGTGGGCTGCCTACGCCTTGAAGTCGCGTGCAGCCCTGCACGCCGCTTCCGTGGCCAAATATTGGGATCGCGCTCCGCTGGACGGTCCTGCCGTAACCCAGAACTTGGTAGGCGGCATGACGGCAGCCGATGCCGATGCTTACTACAAGGCTTGCATTGATGCTTCCGACTACCTCATTCAGAACTCGGGTAAAGCCTTGTACATGCCTTCTCCCGCCAATGCGGAAGAAGCTGCCACCAACTTCCAGCAACTGTTCATGCAAGCCGAGAACACCAGCGAATACATCTTCGGCAAGGGTTATATTGACGGTACCACCAACAGCAACCAGGGACACAGCTGGACGCAGTGGTATGTAGCGCCGCAGGCCAATTCGTTCGGTGCCTTGAAATATGGCCGCTTCAATCCCACGCTGGACTTGGTAGACTTGTTTGAAGACTATACCGACAACGGCCAGGGTGCCAGCGCAAAGATTGTGACCCGCACCGACGGCAACGAGGACTACGTGATACAGAACTTCTCAGGCAACACCGCCAATCTGGCTTCCATTCCGTTTAAAAAGTACGACACTCCCTACGAACCTTTCGCCGACAAGGATGCCCGTCTGTTGGCCAGTGTTATCGTGCCGGGCTCGGTGTACGATGGCATTGATATCATTATCCAGGGTGGTCTGATCAGACAGGATGGAACCTATTTCTCCTATGCCAACGATGCTGTAGCGGGGCAGGACGGCAACACCTACTACGGACTGGGTGCCGAGGGCTCGACTTTGTTTTCCGGCTTCCTGTATGTAGGAAATGGCGAGAACTCCAATTGGACGGCTACGGGCTTTTTCGTGCGCAAGTACATGGACGAGAGTGTCAGTCTAGGTTCGGACAACGCCTCCACCAATACGTTCATCGATATACGTCTGGCTGAGGTCTATCTGAACTATGCCGAGGCTACCGTGGAGAATGGCAGTGGCTATGGCGACCCGACACTGGCTGCACAGTATATCAACGACTTGCGCCACCGCGCCGGCCATACGGACAACATTTCGCTGACGCTGGACAACGTGCTGAAGGAACGTCGTGTGGAACTGGCCTTCGAGGGCGGCAAGCGTTACTGGGACTTGATTCGCCGTCGCGAATTCCATACCGAGTTCACCAACAACCGCATGCGCCATGCGCTGGTACCCATGAGGGACTTGCGCGATGCTGACCCGAAGTACGTCTTCGTGCGCGTCAACTTCTTCCCGGATGAAAACAGCAACGGCCACACGTTCCAGAATGTAGACTACTACAGGCCTATTCCGAATACCGATTCCAACGGCTTGGTACAGAATCCCGGACGTTGATGCACAGAGTGCTTAACAGTTTAACGAAACATCATAAATCAGAGAAAACATTATGAGAAAGATATTCTTAGCTATATCCTGCTGCCTTCTGGCACTCGCTTCGTGCGAGATAGACAACTATGAAGGCCCCGACGCCTCCATCCATGGCTACATACTCGACGAGCAGACCGGCGAACCGGTAGGCACGGACATCCAGAACGGTTCCGCCATCACGGTGGTGGAGCAGGGCTGGACGAATCCGCAAAACCAGACGTGGTCCATCATGAACACTGGCGAATACCGCAACGACATGATTTTCGCCGCCATCTACGACGTGCGCTTCGAGAACTGTAATTTCTACCCTTTCGAAATTCCCGATTTTGAGGTTAAAAAAGGTAGTAACGAGTATAATTTCGAAGTAACTCCGTATATTCGCGTCCTGAACCCAAGTGTCACGAAGAGCGGCAACACCATCACCGCCACCTTCTCGCTCGAAGGCGGAAAGTCGGAAGTGAAGTTGAAGGAGATTCAACTCTTCGCTTTCTCCGACAAATGGGTAGGAAACAACGTGAAGTACACGCTGACGGGCGGCACCGACAGGCAGACTTTCTCGCCCAGCGAGGACATCGACCCCTCGACGGTGTACACCCTCACCATCGATGTGACGGAGAATGCCGACGTCTTCAAGTACACGAAGAATTACTACTTCCGCATCGGGGCCTTGGCCGACGTGCAGGGAGTGGGAACCGTAAGGCACAATTACGCCCCGCTGGTGGTGATACCGCTGCCGTGAAATATGGAGGTTCTCCATGCGTTCTGATGGAGGCCCTTCATACGCTCTGATGGAGACCCTCCATACGAAATCTCGGAGATGAAGGCGTGCTCAGTGCACATGCGCCGTGCGCCCTCATCTTCTTTTTTATAACAAACTAAGTAAAACACAAACAAAAAGAACCATGAAAAGAAAACCATTGCTACTACTGCTGCTACTCTGCGCAGTGTGCTGCGGGCTACACGCCGTGCAGCTGAACTCCATCTACCAGCAACGGCCCAACGACCCCGAGGCCTACTACTTCACGCCCGAGAACTACGGCATCAAGGCCGACGGCAAGATGGATGTGTCCGACGCCCTTCAGGCAGCTATCAACCAAGTGAAGAAAGAAAAGAACTTCGGCATCCTGTTCATCCCCGAAGGCAAGTACAAAATCAGCAAAACCATCTACATCCCTACCGCCATCCGCCTCATTGGCTACGGCAAGAACCGCCCGGAAATCATCCTGGCCAAGAACTCTCCCGGCTTCCAGGAAGAAGTGCCCGGCGACAAGGGCAAGGCGAAGTACATGTTCTGGTTCACCGGAAACATGGTGGAAGAAGGCGTACAGCCCCGCGACGCCGGTGCCAGCACCTTCTACAGCGCCATGAGCAACATAGACCTGCGCATTGAGGACGGCAACCCCCACGCCGTGGCCCTGCGCACCCACTTCGCGCAACACAGTTTCATTAGCTATGTGTCCGTGCACATCGGTAAAGGCAAAGCCGGATTGTTCGACGTGGGCAACGAGCTGGAGAACGTGGCCTTCTACGGCGGCGACTACGGCATCTACACCACCAAGGCATCGCCGGGCTGGCCCGTGATGATGGTAGACTCTTACTTCGAGGGACAGCGCATCGCCGCCCTCCGCGTGCAGGAGTCGGGCCTGGCCATGGTGAACCTGCAGGCAAAGAATGTGCCCGTGGTGTTTGACATCGACCCCAACTACTGCGACAAGCTCTTCCTAGAGAACAGCTACCTGGAGAACGTGAAGCAGGCTGCCGTGGTCATCACCAACGAAAACAACAGCAACAACCAGATAACCTTCCGCAACATCTACTGCAAGAATGTGCCCGTGCTGGCCAAGTACACGCGCAGCAACACCGAGACCCGCGTGGATGAAAAAATTTACCAGGTGAA
This sequence comes from uncultured Bacteroides sp., assembly GCA_944320635.1. GTDB lineage: Bacteria > Bacteroidota > Bacteroidia > Bacteroidales > Bacteroidaceae > Bacteroides. Next base: position 13,500 of record CALUIF010000059.1, read on the forward strand.
GTCATACGACCACGGCCTGCAGATGGACAACCTGCTGGACGAACCGGAGTATGAGACGCTGGTGGACATCGCTCCCCTGGCCAAAATGCCCAAAGCCCTGCTGACGGACATCCCCGCCCTGCCCGGCATGGACACGTGGGTGAACGTGCGCGAACTGGGCGCCAAGGGTGATGGCACCACCGACGACACCAAGGCCATCCAGGCAGCCATCGACCAATACGAAAACATCTACGTGCCCCAGGGCTGGTACCGCATCACCGAAACGCTGAAGATGCGGCCCGGCACCCGCCTCATCGGCCTGCACCCCTTCGCCACGCAGTTCCGCCTGGACGAAAGCTCGCCGGCCTTCAGCGGCTTCGGCGCGCCGAAAGCCCTGCTGGAATCGTCGGAAGGCGGCGCAGACGTGCTGAACGGCATCGGCATCAACACCGGAGCCTACAACTACCGCGCCGTGGGCGTGAAGTGGATGGCAGGCGCCGACTCGTACATGAACGACATCAAGTTCGTAGGCGGGCATGGCGGCCTGTCGAAACCCCGCCCGGGCGAACCCGCACGCGAATGGCGCCCCCGTGCCGAACGCATCAGCTCGCCCGAGAATCCCGTGGCCGCACAGGGCATGGACCTGGCCTGGGACAACCAGCACTGGAGCCTGTGGATTACGAACGGGGGCGGCGGTACCTTCAAGGACATCTGGACCGCCAGCACCTACACCACCAACGGCGTCTACATTGACCGCACCAAGACACCGGGACGCATCTACGCCATGTCCATCGAGCACCACGTGCGCAACGAAGTGCGCTTCAACCAAGTGGAGAACTGGAAGGTGTACTGCATGCAGACCGAGGAGGAAAGCCGCGAAAGCTCGCAGTGCCAGCCCATCGAGATGGACGACTGCAAAGATA
>CALUIF010000060.1 GCA_944320635.1 uncultured Bacteroides sp.
ATGAACGCTAAACATTTTTTACTAACCATTGCTGCCAGCCTGCTCGCCATCGGGACAGTACAGGCTCAACGCATCAAAGGCAGCGACACCGTGCTGCCCATTGCCCAACAGACTGCCGAAGCCTACATGGCCGCCGTGCCCGAAGCGCGGGTCACCGTAACCGGAGGCGGTACCGGCGTAGGCATCTCGGCCCTGCTGGACGGCACCACCGACATCGCCATGGCCTCGCGCGCCATCAAGTTCAGCGAAAAGATGAAAGCCAAAGCCGCCGGCGAAGACCTGCAGGAAGTCGTCATAGCCTACGACGCATTGGCCGTAGTGGTACACCCGTCCAACCCCGTAGAACGGCTCACCCGCGAGCAGCTGGAGGCCATCTTCCGCGGCAAGATAACCAACTGGAAAGAAGTGGGGGGCGACGACCGCAAGATAGTGGTCTACTCGCGCGAAACCTCGTCGGGCACCTACGAGTTCTTCAAGGAAAGCGTGCTGGAGAACAAGAACTACATGAGCAGCAGCCTCTCCATGCCCGCCACGGGAGCCATCATCCAGTCCGTCAGCCAGACCAAGGGAGCCATCGGCTACGTGGGGCTGGCCTACATCTCACCCAAGGTAAAAGCCATCGCCGTGTCGTACGACAACGAACACTTCGCCCACCCCAACCTGCAGAATGCCATCAACAAAAGCTACCCCATCGTACGCCCGCTCTACTACTATTACAACGGCAAAAACAAGGCTTCGGTGGACGGCCTCCTGCAATTCGTACTTTCGGCCGAAGGGCAAGAAATCATTAAAAAAAGCGGATATATCCCAGTAAAATAGGCAAAGGATAAAAAAATAGTCGTACTTTTGCGCCACGATACAGATATATAGATATATAGACATATTATGGCAGAAATGACAAAGGAAGAAGCCGGCGAAAAGAAAAGCCTGAACTTCATTGAGCAGATTGTAGAAAACGACTTAAAGGAAGGCAAAAACGGTGGCAGGGTGCAGACACGCTTCCCACCGGAGCCTAACGGATACCTGCATATAGGACACGCCAAAGCCATTTGCCTGGACTTCGGCATAGCAGCAGCACACGGCGGCGTGTGCAACCTGCGCTTCGACGACACCAACCCCACCAAGGAAGACGTGGAGTATGTGGAAGCCATCAAAGAAGACATTCGCTGGCTGGGATACCAGTGGGGCAATGAATACTACGCCTCCGACTACTTCCAGCAACTGTGGGATTTTGCCGTGCGCCTCATCAAGGAAGGCAAAGCCTACGTGGACGAACAGACTTCCGAACAGACAGCCCAACAGAAGGGCACACCCACCCAGCCGGGCGTGGAAAGCCCCTACCGCAACCGCCCCATAGAGGAAAGCCTCGACCTGTTCTACAAAATGAACAGCGGCGAAATAGAGGAAGGCGCCATGGTGCTCCGTGCCAAGATTGACATGGCCAACCCCAACATGCACTTCCGCGACCCCATCATCTACCGCGTGGTAAAGCATCCGCACCACCGCACCGGCACCAAGTGGAAAGCCTACCCCATGTACGACTTCGCCCACGGACAAAGCGACTTCTTCGAAGGCGTCACCCACTCCCTCTGCACGCTGGAGTTCGTAGTGCACCGCCCGCTCTACGACCTGTTTGTCGACTGGCTGAAAGAAGGCAAAGATCTGGATGACAACCGTCCGCGCCAATACGAATTCAATAAGCTTAACCTGAGCTACACGCTGATGAGCAAGCGCAACCTGCTCACCCTCGTGAAAGAAGGCCTTGTGAACGGCTGGGACGACCCCCGCATGCCCACCATCTGCGGCTTCCGCCGGCGCGGTTATTCACCGGAATCCATACACAAATTCATCGACAAGATAGGCTACACCACTTACGATGCCCTGAACGAATTTGCCTTGCTGGAGAGCGCCGTGCGCGAAGACCTCAACGAACGTGCCACCCGCATCTCTGCCGTGCTCAACCCCGTGAAGCTCATCATCACCAACTATCCCGAAGGACAGGTGGAACTGCTGGAAGCCGTCAACAACCCCGAACGGCCGGAAGAAGGTACCCACACCATCGAGTTCAGCCGCGAGTTGTGGATGGAGCGTGAAGACTTCATGGAAAACGCACCCAAGAAATATTTCCGCATGACACCGGGACAGGAAGTGCGCCTCAAAAGCTCCTACATCGTGAAGTGTACCGGCTGCAAGAAGAATGAAGCCGGCGAAGTGGTCGAAGTATATGCCGAGTACGACCCCGAAAGCAAGAGCGGCATGCCCGGCGCCAACCGCAAGGTGAAAGGCACCCTGCACTGGGTGAGCTGCGCCCACTGCATCGAGGCCGAAGTGCGCCTGTACGACCGCCTGTGGAATGTGGAAAACCCGCGCGATGCACTGGCAGCCATACGCGAAGAAAAGAACTGCGACGCACTGACGGCCATGAAGGAAATCATCAATCCCGACTCGCTCAAAGTGCTGCCCTGCTGCTACGTAGAAAAGTTTGCCGCCGGCATGGCACCACTGACCTACCTGCAGTTCCAACGCATCGGCTACTTCAACGTAGACAAAGACTCTACGCCCGAAAAGATGGTGTTCAACCGCACGGTGGGGCTGAAAGACACGTGGGGCAAGATTAACAAGTAGTAACACATCATAGGCAAGGCATTACCATATTATATAAATATGAATAAGAAAAACCTGCTGTCGGGCAGAGACAGGGAACTGCTGGAAATGGCAGAATCCTACGAGCAGAGCAAAGCCGAAGGCAGAAGCATCTACATGGATGCCGAAGACATGGCCGACCTGGCCGACTGGTATGCCATGCGCCGCAAGCCCGAAATGGCCCAAGACGTGGTGACCTATGGCCTAAGACTGCACCCCGACAACACTTCGCTGCTGGTGCAACAGGCATACCTCTATCTGGAAAACTTTGAAAGAGACAAAGCCAAAGAAATAGCCTGGCAAAGCATCAGCGAAGATACCGCAGAAGTAACCATACTGCGCGCCCAACTCCTGCTGGAAGAAGGACAGATGGAAGACGCCGAAGACCTGCTGGACACCATAGAAGACAAAGACGACATCGCCAACATCATAGAAGCCGCCTACATGTACATCGACCTGGGACATCCCGACAAGGCGCAGGAATGGATAAACTTAGGACGCGGGAAATATGACGACGACGAAGCCTACCTCGCCGTGTGCGCAGACTGCTGCTACGCGCAGCAGAACATTGCCGAGGCTATGGACTACTTCAACAAGCTCATCGACAAAAATCCCTACTCGCCGCCCTACTGGTTCGGGCTGGCACGATGCTACTACGAGCAAGGACAACTGGACAAAGCCATCGACGCATGCGACTACGCCAACCTCTCCGACGAAGACTTTGCCGATGCCTACCTGCTCCGCGCCAATGCCTTCTACGAACTGGGCAACGATGAGAAAGCGCTGGACAACTACAAGCAGGCCGAACGGCTGGAACTCATCACCCCCGGCTTCCTATACACCCTGCAAGGCATGGACAAAATAGGCAAAGGCGAGTGGCAAAAGGCCTACGAATTCTTGCAGAAAGCCATTGTGGCCAACACCAACCCCGCCGAACGGGCCACCCTGCCGGCACTCTACGCCAATGCAGGCTTCTGCCTCTACAAACTGGGCAAAAGAACCGAGGCCGAAACCGCTTGGGAGACCGCCCACCTGCTCGCACCAAAGGAGGCCGACCCCTACCTCATTGAAGGCCGCGCCCGCATGGAAGGCGGAGAGAACGACAAAGCCACAGCATGCTGGCACCGTGCCACCCAACTCTCGCCCTACCCGGAGACGTGGAACGAAATCGGGCTACACTGCCTCAGCTCCGGCCAGGCCGAACAGGCCTGCCAGGCCTTTGAGCGGGTGAAGGAGATGGACGACAGCTTCGAATACATCTACGACAAGCTCACCATAGCCTACATGATGGCAGGCGACTTCGAGAAGGCACGACACTGCAACAGCCTCAGCATCCGCCCCCTCCCCGCCAAGCAGCTGGACTCCATATTCCAACAGCTGCAAAGCATGGACAAGGAGGAAATCGCCAAGATTATAAGCAAACTGCTCGAATCATTAAGTTAAACCAACACAATAACACGTACACGCACATGGAATCATCTGCCGAACTCATCCGCTGGATACTCGAGAATCTCAACTACTGGGTTGTCACCCTGTTCATGGCCATCGAAAGCTCGTTCATCCCCTTCCCCTCCGAGGTCATCGTGCCCCCGGCCGCGTGGAAGGCCATGGCCGACGACTCGATGAACATCATCCTCGTCGTCGTCTTCGCCACCATCGGCGCCAACATCGGCGCCCTCGTCAACTACTACCTGGCCAAGTGGCTGGGCCGGCCGCTGGTATACCGCTTTGCTAACAGCCGCATCGGCCACATGTGCCTGCTCGACGAGCAGAAGGTGCGCCACGCCGAAGAGTACTTCCGCCGCCACGGCGCCGCCTCCACCTTCTTCGGGCGGCTCATCCCCGCCGTGCGCCAGCTCATCAGCATCCCCGCCGGGCTGGCCGGCATGAAGATGCGCCCCTTCCTGCTCTACACCACCCTGGGCGCCGGGCTGTGGAACATCATCCTCGCCACGATAGGCTACCTCATCTACCGCCTCACCCCGGTGAAGACCACCGAAGACGTCTACATCCTCGCCACCAAGTACAGCCACGAGATAGGCTACGGCATACTGGCCGTGGCGGTGATAGTCATCGCCTTCCTACTCTACAAGGGCCTGAAGAAGTCGCCCAAGGCCGCCGCCTAAGGCACACTCCCGCCCCGCCCGAGTCCGCCCCCCGATGGAAACCGCCCTCCACCGGGGGGCAGACTTTTCTGCACCGTGGGGAAAAGCCGGCCGCACCTCGGTGCAATCTCAAAACCACACAGTGGTTTTTATAAACCACACTGTGAATTATACAAACCACAGTGTGAACTGTACAAACCACACTGTGGTTTTGAGAATACACCGTGCCGCCACCGGCTTTCCGCCATGCTGCCGGAAGTTTTCCGGCAAGGCCTGCCAAACTTTTCCCCGTGGGGGGAACGACGCATGACCCCGCATCCGCCTGCCAGCAGACACCCGGCGCGAGGTGCGGGCAACAATCTTCCCTCCGGATGCCCCTATTTCCGTTTTTTATCGTACATTTGCGGCATGAACCCGGGCGGCACATCCCGCCCCCTACGTTAAACCCTTAAAAGACAACAGACAATTATGGCAATGCATACATGGTTTGAATGCAAAATACGTTATGAAAAGACGATGGAGAACGGCATGCAGAAGAAAGTGACCGAGCCCTACCTCGTCGACGCCCTCAGCTTCACCGAGGCCGAGGCACGCATCACGGAGGAGATGACGCCCTTCATCTCGGGCGAATGGACGGTGGCCGACATCAAGCGGGCCAACTACTCCGAGCTGTTCCCCGCCGAGGAGGAGGCCGCCGACCGCTGGTTCAAATGCAAGCTCCTCTTCATCACCCTCGACGAGAAGAGCGGCGCCGAGAAGAAAACCTCCACCCAAGTGCTCGTACAGGCCGCCGACCTGCGCGACGCAGTAAAGAAACTCGACGAAGGCATGAAGGGCACCATGGCCGACTACCAGATAGCCTCCGTGGCCGAGACAGCCATCATGGACGTCTACCCCTACAACGCCGGGCCCGACGACAAGCCCGAATACGTCGCCGCCACCACCGCCCAACCATCGTAAGCCGGAAAGAGAGAGAGGAGCAAGAAGCTATGATAGACATCGCAAGCAACCTCACACAAGTGCGGGCCGAGCTGCCCGCGGGAGTGCGGCTCGTGGCCGTCTCCAAGTATCACCCCGCCGAGGCCATTCTCGAAGCCTACCGCGCAGGGCAGAGGGTATTCGGCGAAAGCAAGGCGCAAGAGCTTCAAGCCAAACACGACGCCCTGCCGAAGGACATCGAGTGGCACTTCATCGGCCACCTGCAGACCAACAAGGTGAAGTACATCGCCCCCTACGTGGCCCTCATCCACAGCATCGACTCTCCCCACCTGCTGGCCGAGGTCGACCGCCAGGCCGCGAAGGCCGGCCGCACGGTAGACTGCCTGCTGCAAGTGCACATCGCCCGCGAGGAGACGAAGTTTGGCTTCACTCCCGACGAGTGCCGCCAGTACCTCGCCTCGGGCCAGTGGCAACGGCTGGCACACGTCCGCCTCTGCGGCCTCATGGGCATGGCCACCAATACCGACGACATGCGGCAGGTGCGGCAGGAGTTCCAGGCACTGGCCACTCTGTTCGGCGAAGTACGGAGCGAGTGGTTCGCCCAGTCGCCCTGGTTCAAGGAGCTGTCGATGGGCATGTCGCACGACTACCACGAGGCCATCGCCGCAGGCAGCACCCTGGTGCGCATAGGCAGCCACATCTTCGGAGAAAGAAATTACATTAACCCATAAATCCACACATCATGGCAACAACATTAGAAACCACATTCGCGGGGCTCAAGCTACGCAACCCTATCATCGTGAGCAGCTCGGGCCTCACCGACAATGCCGCAAAGAACCGCAAGCTGGACGAAGCGGGTGCAGGCGCCATCGTGCTGAAGTCGCTCTTCGAGGAGCAAATCATGATGGAAGTCGACCATCTGGACGACATGAGCATGTATCCCGAAGGCAGCGAATACCTGGCCGCCTACCTGCGCCAGCACAAGCTGAACGAGTATCTCAACCTCATCAAGGAGAGCAAGCAGGCATGCTCCATCCCCGTCATTGCCAGCATAAACTGCTACAGCGACGACCATTGGATTGACTTCGCCCGCCAGATAGAAGCCGCCGGAGCCGATGCCTTGGAAATCAACATCCTGGCCCTGCAAGCCGACGCGCAGTACACCTACGGAAGCTTCGAGCAACGCCACATCGACATCCTGCGCCACGTGAAGGGCACCGTCGACATCCCCGTCATTATGAAGTTGGGCGACAATCTCACCAACCCCGTGGCACTCATCGACCAGCTGCAGGCCAACGGAGCGGCTGCCGTGGTGCTGTTCAACCGCTTCTACCAGCCGGACATTGACATCGACCGCATGGTACAGACCACGGGACCGGTGCTGGGCAACGGCAGCGAGCTGCCCCACGTGCTCCGCTGGATAGGCATCGCATCGGCAACCGTGAGCCGCACCGACTATGCCGCATCGGGAGGCATCCACCAGCCCGAAGACGTGGTGAAGGCACTGCTGGCCGGAGCTTCGGCCGTAGAGGTGTGCAGCGCCATCTACCGGCAGACAGCAGGCGTCATCGGCAAGTACAACGACTTCCTCGCCCAGTGGATGGAGAGCAAAGGCATGGACAGCATCGACCAGTTCAAAGGCCGGCTCAACCTCAGCGACCCGAAGGGCGTGAACACCTTCGAGCGTACCCAGTTCCTGAAATACTTTGCCACGCACGAGTAAATTAAGTATTAGGTGTGAAGTATTAGTGATGAAGTGGCGGGCGCATTCTCGCACTAACCACTTCATCACTAATCACTAATACCTAATCACTAACACCTAACACTTAACTATTGTGACCGAGCAAGAAGTGCGCCGCTACCTGCGCCGGATGAAGGAGGAAGACTCCGAGCAGGCCTTCCACGGCTTTTTCGACCTGTGCTACGACCGCCTCTTCCGCATCGCCTGCTACTACCTCGGGCGCGAGGAATGGGCGCAGGAAGTGGTGCTCGACGTATTCATGACGCTGTGGCAGCAGCGCGACCGCCTGCCCGCGCTGGACAACGTGGAAGACTATTGCTTCATCCTCACCCGAAACGCCTCCCTCAACTACCTCGGGCGCGAGGCGCGCCGCCCCGACTCCGCCACCGCCGACCAGCTGCCCGAACCCTCCCCCCGCCACGGCTCACCCGAAGACGGCCTCATCAGCGAAGAGCTCTTCGCCCACTACGTCAAAGCCCTCGACCGCCTGCCCGCGCGTTGCCGCGAGGTGTTCATCCGCATCCGCGAAGAGCACCAGAGCTACGCCGAAGTGGCCGAGACCCTGGGCATCAGCCCCAACACCGTCGACGCGCAGCTGCAAAAGGCCGTCGCCCGCCTCAAGGAGATGCTCGCCCCTTACCTTTAACACTTTTTCACCCGGATGCCGTAGGGACTTTCGCCCGCACCACTGTCTTTAGGGGAAAAGAGAAGTATGAACGACATCGCACCACTGCATCCCGGCCGCACGGCACCCCGCCCCGGCGGCAACCACACCCCGTGGGAAACTTCGGCAGCCCCTGTCGGAAACCTCCCGTCGACCGGGCGTAAACTTTGCGTCATCCTGTCGCAATCTCAAAACCACGTCGTGGTTTTGAACTTATAACCTGATGTCACTGACTTTTGAACCTGACGATAAAACTTTTTCCCCATGACAACAACAGATTTCAACCGTATCCTCGACCGCCTCATCGCCTCTACCCGCTCGCCCCGGGGCCGGTATTCGGCGCAAAACACCTGGCCGCTGCTCCGCCAGCGCCTGCATGCCTCCTACCTCCGCCGCCGGCGCCGCACGCTGTGGCTGTGCACTGCGGGGGCGGCCGCCTGCCTCGCCATTGTCCTGCTGGGCGGATGGATGGCCTGGCAGACGTGGGGCGGCGGCGCGCTGCACACCGTCGCCACCCTGGCCGAAGTGCGCACCATCCGGCTGCCCGACGGCTCGGAGGTGACGCTGAACCGCTACTCCACCCTCACCTATCCCCGCCGCTTCCGTGGCGACGGGAGGCAAGTCACCCTCGAGGGCGAAGCCCGCTTCGACGTGGCAAGGGACACGCTCCACCCCTTCAGCGTGCAGGCCGGGGCCGTCAGCGTGCAGGTGCTGGGCACGCACTTCAACATCGATGCCTACCCGGCCGACCGCCGTGTGACGACCACCCTGCTGGAAGGCCGCGTGGCCATCAGTGCGGAAGGCACCGGGCAGCGGCTCATCCTCGCGCCGGGCGAGAACGCCGTGTTCGACAAACGCACCCTCCGGCTCACGCAATCGGCCTCGCCCCGCGCCGCCGACGAGGTGCTGTGGACGCGCGGCATCCTTTACTTCGACCAGGCACCCCTGCACGAGATTGCCCGCCAGCTCTCCAACGCCTACCAACGCGAGGTGCGCATCGACGACGACTCGCTGAGCCAATACCGCATCAGCGCCACCTTCCGCACCGACGAACAGCTGCCGGACATCCTCGGCCTGCTGCAAGAGGCCGCCGGCTTCACCTTCCACAAGGAGGGCGACGCCTACGTGATAACCCCTTCAACCGCATCAACCAAACCTTAACATACACCAACCTACGCATGAACCTGTCTATTGTTTCCCAAGCCCGCCGCATCAGGGCAGTGCTCCTGGTGTGTGCGGCCCTCTTAAGCACCCCGCTATCGGCGCAAAGTCCCCAAGCCCGCCTCTCGCTGGAGGTACACGGCGTCACGCTCGACAGCCTTGTCCGCCAGCTGGAGTCCAGCACCGGCTTCACCTTCATCTACGGGCAAGACGTGCGCCTCGCCCATCCCATCACGCTAAAGGCCGACAGCCTGACCATCGGCGAGATACTGCGCCGCGCTTTCGACGGCCAACCCGTGAGGTATGAAGTGAAAGGCCGCCACATCCTGCTGCGCCGTCAGCTTCCAGCCGAAACGGGCCGGCGGCAGCGGCACACCATCAGCGGTTACATCACCGACCGGGCCTCGGGCGAGACGCTGATAGGTGCCAACGTGGTAAACACCATCGGCCGGACGGGCACCTCGACCAATGCCTTCGGCTTCTACACCCTCACCCTGCCCGAAGGCGACGTGGAGCTGGCCTGCTCGTACACCGGCTACGTCACCCGCCACTGCCGCTTCCGCCTGCAGCAGGACACGGTGCTCCACCTGACCCTCGACGGCAACAACTGGCTGGACGAAGTGGTAGTGACCTCCGACCGCCGCGACGCCGGCATAGAGAGCACCGCCATGGGGGCACACGAAATACCGCTGACGCAGATACAGCATACACCCGCCATCCTTGGCGAAGCCGACTTGCTGAAGACCCTGCAACTGATGCCGGGCGTACAGGCCGGTACGGAAGGCTTCTCCGGACTGTATGTGCGCGGCGGCGGTCCCGACGAGAACCTCGTACTGCTGGACGGCCTCCCCGTGTACAACGCCGACCACCTGCTGGGCCTCTTCTCCGTCTTCACGCCCGAGGCGGTAAAGAGCGTCACCCTCTACAAGAGTTCCTTCCCGGCACGCTATGGCGGCAGGCTCTCGTCCATCGTCGATGTACGCACCAACGACGGCGACATGAAGCGCCTGCACGGCACCGTGAGCACCGGTACCCTCACCACCAAGCTGCACCTCGAAGGCCCGTTGAAGCGCGACCGCACTTCCTTCCTGCTCAGCACCCGCGCCACGCACACCGCCTACCTGATGCCCCTCATCAAGATAGACGACAGCAACTACCTGTACTGCTTCTACGACCTCAATGCCAAGCTCAACCACAAGTTCAACGAGCGCAGCCGCCTCTTCCTGGGCCTGTATCATGGGCAGGACATCTTCCGCTGGAAGCATGAGGGGGATTATACCGAACAGCAGTATAACAACGACATCGCCTACACCTCACACGAGGAAGAACAAACCAAACTGCGCTGGGGCAACACCCTGGCTTCGGCACGGTGGAATTACGTATTCAGCAACCGCCTGTTCAGCAACACCACCATGGCCTTCAACCGCTACCGCATGTCGGTCGTCAACCGGAACAACTACCGGGAAAGCGATTACCGGCAGGACAATACAGAGTTCCGCCACTTCTGCTACGACTACCGCTCGGGCATAACGGACTGGAGCCTGCGTACCGACTTCGACTTCACCCCCGTGCCTGCCCACCGCGTGAAGTTCGGGCTGGAATACCTGTACCACACCTTCCGCCCCGAAACCACCACGACACGCATCAAGGAAACCACCGGCACCACCGTGGAGCAAGACACCCTCTACGCCGGCTCGGGCAACAGCTCGATGCGAGGCCATGAAGTGTCGGTCTATGCAGAAGACGACATCCGCCTCACCCCGCGCCTCAGCGTCAATGCAGGCGTGCACCTGTCACTGTTCCATACGCAAGGCCGGTCGTACTTCTCCGCCCAGCCGCGCCTGTCGGCACGCTACCGGCTGGCCCGCGGGCTGTCGGCCAAGGCTTCGTTCACGCAGATGGCACAGTATGTGCACCTGCTGTCGTCTACCCAACTGTCCCTGCCCACCGACCTGTGGGTACCCATCACCCGCCACATCCGCCCCATGCGCTCCAACCAATACGCCGCAGGCCTCTACCACAACGGGCTGCCGGGCTGGGAGTTCTCGGTGGAAGGCTACTACAAGCAGATGCGCAACGTGCTGGAGTATAAAGACGGCATCACCCTCATGGCCACCTCTGCCAACTGGGAAGACAAGGTGGAGATGGGCACAGGACGGGCCATGGGGTTGGAGTTCATGGTGCAGAAGACCACCGGCCGCACCACCGGATGGCTGGCCTACACGCTGGCACGGAGCGACCGGCAGTTCAAGGACGGCACCATCAACCACGGGCGGCGCTTCCCCTACAAGTACGACCGGCGGCACAACCTCAGCCTCTGCCTCAACCATAAGTTCAGCGAACGGATAGACGTGGGAGCCTCGTGGGTGTTCTACACCGGCGGCACCATCAGCGTGCCCGAACGGCGCACCGTCGTCGTGACTCCCGGCGGCACCGTCACCGAAGCCGACTATTACTCCAGCCGCAACAACTACCGCATCCCCGCCAGCCACCGCCTCAAC
>CALUIF010000061.1 GCA_944320635.1 uncultured Bacteroides sp.
GACCAAAGGCGGCCTGCACGACACCAAGAACGCCCGCCTGGAACGCCAGCAGACCATGGACTTCACGCTGGACGGCGAGCACAACCTGGGCGGACGCCTGCTGATGGACTGGGCCGCCTCCTACTCACGCGCCAGCGAAGACCGTCCCAACGAACGCTACTTCGGCCTGAAGATGGACAACAACTCGGGCACCAACCTGCTCAGCACCTTCCAGGGCGTAGGCGGACGGCATCCTTACTCCACCTTCGCCATCCCCTCGCTGGACAACACGGACTGGGAACTGGACGAGCTGACCAACAGCGACCAGAGCATCTACGAGAAGGAATGGAAGTTCCGCCTCAACTTCGAGCTGCCCCTGGCCAAAGGCCTCTTTGGCAACACCCTGCGCTTCGGCGGCAAATACACCAACAAGACCAAGGACCGCGAGACGGAATGGTACAAGTACGACGGCGAGTTCAATGACGGCGACGCCTGGCGGCAGAACGGTGCGGCGCAGATACGCAGCGGCTTCATGGCCGGCGACAACTACCCCGAAGGCACGAACTTTGTCAGCAAGGAATACCTGGGAGGCATCGACTTCACCCAGATGACCGGCGAGCCCGACTACGAGGAAATGAGCGGCAACTACCACGCCAACGAGCAGATAACCAGCGCCTACCTGCGCTTCGACCAGCAACTGGGCAAGCAAGTGGAACTGATGCTGGGCCTGCGCATGGAGCACACCGCGCTGAAGTACCGCGGCATGAACTGGGAGGTGGACGAAGACGAGAACGAAGCCCTCGTGCCCACCGGCTCCCGCAAGAACAACTACACCAACTGGTTGCCCAGCGTACTGCTGAAGTATGACGTGAACGACGACTTCAAGCTGCGCGCCTCCTTCACCGAAACCCTGGCGCGCCCCAAATACTCCGCCCTCATCCCCAGCGTGAACTACAACAGCCACGACGAGGAAGCCACCATCGGCAACCCCGACCTGAAGCCCACCACCTCCTATAACTTCGACCTCAGCGCCGAATACTACTTCAAGTCCGTCGGTCTGGTCAGTGTAGGCTTCTTCTACAAGAACGTGCGCGACGTCATCGTGGATGAAGTATGGCAAGGCATGTCCGACGAACTGCCCATCGCCGGCGAATACGACTACGAAATCAGCAAGCCCATCAACGCCTACGACGCCAACCTCTACGGCCTCGAGGTAGCCTACCAGCGCGACTTCGGCTTCATCGCCCCGGCGCTGAAGTGCATAGGCTTCTACGGCAACTACACCTTCACCAAGAACAAAACGAAGAACTACAACTTCGAGCACCGCGTAGTGGCCGACGGCGAAGACGTGCCCATGGTAGGCTCGCCCGAACACACGGCCAACGCCTCGCTGTTCTTCGAGAAGTGGGGGCTGAACCTGCGCCTCTCGTACAACTACGCCTCCAGCTTCATGGACGAGATGGGCGAGGTGGCCCAGCTGGACCGCTACTACGACAAGGTGAACTACCTCGACCTCAATGCCAGCTATACCTTCGGCAAGCGCGTCAAGACCACCATTTATGCCGACGTGACCAACCTGCTGAACCAGCCCCTGCGCTACTACCAGGGCACCACGGAGCGCACCATGCAGGCCGAGTACTACGGCGCGCGCTTCAATGCCGGCGTGAAGGTAAGCTTCTAAACACCAACCGCGCGGATAGATTGAAACGAATTGAGGGTGTATCAAAATGAAGAAGTAACTGAATTCCCCTCCTTCTGGAAGGAGGGGTGGCACGAAGTGACGGGGTGGTAGGTTAATAAAAGGTGTTTCATAGGTAAAGATTGTATCACTACCTACCACCTCCCCCTTCGGGTACTCCTCCTTCCGGAAGGAGGAGAATCCAGTTACCGACACGCCCCTCTGAAAAAAAACCGCGCGGGTAAGCGGAAAAACCCGCGCGGATTTTTCCAGCCGCCCCCGCAGGCTTCGGAAACGCCCCCTGCAGGCAGCGGAAAGAAGCCGGAAGAAAAGCCGCCGCTTTCCCGGAACATTCCAGATTCGGCACCCAACTTTGCCGGTGGAAAAACATTCATTCATCAACTAAAAAACAAAAGAAGACATGAAACTGAAAAGAACATTCCTGCTCCTGGCCCTCGCCATCCTCGGTACCTGGGCCGTGGCACAAAACAACATCGACTACAGCGCCTACGACGACAAGCTGAACTTCTACATGGCCAACGACCTGGGCCGCAACGGCTACTACGACCAGAAGCCCATTGCCGAACTGATGGGCCAGATGGCCGAAGAAGTAGGCCCCGAATGCGTCATCGCCGCCGGCGACGTGCACCACTTCGACGGCGTGGCCTCGGTAGACGACCCGCTGTGGATGACCAACTACGAGCTTATCTACACCCACCCGGAACTGATGATAGCCTGGCACCCCATCTGCGGCAACCACGAGTACCGCGGCAACACGCAGGCCGTGCTGGACTACAGCCGCGTGAGCCGCCGCTGGGAGATGCCCGCCCGCTACTACACCCTGGCCTTTGAAGACGAAGGCACCACCGTGCGCATAGTCTGGATAGACACCACGCCGCTCATCGACAAGTACCGCCAGGAGTTCACCAAATATCCCGACGCCTGCCAGCAGGACATCGACACCCAGCTGCAATGGCTCGATGCCACGCTGGCCGCCGCCAAGGAAGACTGGGTGCTCGTGGTAGGACACCACCCCATCTACGCCGAAACGTCGAAAGACGACGTGGAGCGCCAGGACATGCAGAGGAGAGTGGACACCATCCTGCGCCGCCACCACGTGGACATGTACCTGAACGGACACATCCACAACTTCCAGCACATCCGCATGCCGGGCAGCGACATCGACTACATCACCAACTCCGCCGGCTCGCTCAGCCGCAAGGTGAAGCCCGTGGAGGGCACCGTGTTCTGCAGCCCGGAACCGGGCTTCTCCATCATATCCGCCAGCCCCACATCGCTGGAACTGCGCATGATTGACAAGCGCGGACAGGTGCTGCACACGGTGACGCGCACGAAGTAAGTTGTTGTCAGCTACGAGTTACAAGCTACGAGTGGTAAACGGTTAGTGATAATCACGCCGCCTGCTCGTAACTTGTACCTCGTAGCTTGTAGCTAATACGGCAATTCTTCACCCTTAATTCTTCATTCTTCACTGAAAAACATTATCTTTGCCCCCGCTAAACAACAAATACAGCTATGGCAATCACCATCCGGAAAGTCGCTACTAAGCAGGATTTGAAACGTTTCATCCGATTCAATTATGAGTTGTATAAGGGCAATCCCTACTCCGTGCCCGACCTTTACGACGACATGCTCAACACATTTAACCCCAAAAAGAATGCAGCCTTCGAGTTTTGCGAAGCCGACTACTTCCTGGCCTACAAAGACGGGCGGCTGGTAGGGCGCGTGGCAGCCATCATCAACCACAAAGCCAACCGGACGTGGGGCAAGGAAGAAGTGCGCTTCGGGTGGATAGACTTCATCGACGACACCGAGGTGTCCGAAGCGCTTATCCGCACCGTGGAGCAATGGGGCAAGGAGCGCGGCATGACGCACATACAAGGCCCCTTGGGCTTTACCGACATGGATGCCGAGGGAATGCTCATCGAAGGCTTCGACCAGCTGGGCACCATGGCCACCATCTACAACTATCCCTATTACCCCCGCCACATGGAGCGCCTGGGCTTCGTGAAAGACGCTGACTGGGTGGAATTCAAAATCTACGTGCCCGACGCCATTCCGGAAAAGCACCAGCGCATCTCCGAACTGGTGCAACGCAAGTACAACCTGAAGATAAAGAAATACACCTCGGGCAAGAAAATAGCAAAAGAGTACGGACAAGCCATCTTCGAGTTAATCAATGAAGCGTTTGCACCCTTGTACGGATATTCTGCCCTGTCCCAACGGCAGATAGACCAATATGTCAAGATGTACCTCCCCATTCTCGACCTGCGCATGGTCACCCTCATCACCGATGCCGACGACCGCCTGATAGCCGTTGGTATCTCCATGCCAAGCCTGTCACGCGCCCTTCAAAAAGCACACGGCCGGTTCCTGCCATTCGGGTGGTTCCATCTACTGAAAGCCCTCTATTTCAAGCGGCGCTCGCACGTGCTCGACCTCCTCTTGGTGGCCGTGAAGCCGGAATACCAGAACAAAGGGGTCAACGCCCTGCTCTTCTCCGATCTCATCCCCGTGTACCAGCAGCTGGGATTCGAATACGCCGAAAGCAACGTCGAACTGGAACTGAACGACAAAGTGCAAGCACAGTGGGGATACTTCAAGACCGAGCAGCACAAGCGCCGCCGGGCGTTCGTTAAAGAAATTGAGTAACAGGCACAGAACAAAACCATGACCCCCATCGGAAGCTACTTCATCGACCAGCTACAACTCAGCCTGTGGGCACGCACCAAAGGCGGCTGCCGCTTCCTGCTGAAAGAACGGGAAAGAGACACGTTCCTCAAACTCTATGCCCTGTGGGACGATGAGCGCGAATGGCACCATCAGGAAATAGCAGACTTTTTGCAGTTTACCCGTGAGCGAATCAGGCAACTGGAGATGAAGGCCTTTAAGAAGTTATCCTACCGAAAAAAACAAAATAGCACACCCCCGGGCCGATTGTACACCCTGCTCACGGGCAACAACCCACAGGCTACGACCGACAAGGCAGCGCTGGCCAGCTATTTGAACAACTTCCACAAGACCCACTTGCCCGAATGGAGCCGGGCGCGCTTCTTCCGCTTTGCAGAGAACTTTCTTGAAGTGGACAAACTGACAAATGCCCTCAAGAAGGCGCCCAAAAGCCCAAGACCCCTCCGCGAGCCCGAAGATAGGATGGAAAAAATCTACAACAAAATCATCTGGCCGTCGGAAGTCATCTACCAGCCGGAATCTTGTCTGCCTGCTTTCTCGCCCCAACGGGGAATCCGTCCCGAACGGGAAAACGGGATATCAAAAGCAGGAGAATACTTCAGCTGCTTGCTGCAAAGAAATGTCTTTTATGAGTCTACACTGGAAAGGGCTTTTTTCAAAGCCCTGGAACGCTCGGACAAGGTACATTCCTATTGCGAACAGCCCTTCACCCTATCGAGGGAAGTATACTGGAAGACCTACTCCTATACTCCGGACGTGTGGGTACACCTGAAAGATGGCCGGTGCATGGTCGTCGAAATCAAGCCACTCGACCTCATGGTAGATACCGAAGTGCAACGGAAATTCCAGTACCTGTACGAATACTGCTGCCAACAAGGCTGGGGAGTCCTCCTGACAGATGGCCTCCATGACCTCTCATACCTGTCCACCTATCCGTCCAACCCCGCCTTTGAACAAGAACTTCTACAGGAACTCTCGGAAAAGAGGCGACTGACGATAGGACACATCAGCGCCCTGAGAAAAAAACACGGTGCCACCCCACTCCACTTGGCCGCCTGCATTCTTCGCCACAATCTATCTTACAGGGCATACCCTACACTACTGTGGCGGTCGAAAAAAGGGAGCATCTGCCCCGCGTTGCGGGGAAAGATTGGCTGGCAGCTTTAGAAGCTGCCTATAAAATTGTTGCACGACATTCACAAATTCATCCGGAAGCCTCTTTAGAACTTCTGCTACTATATTGTCAGGCACATTCTTATAATACGCCGCAGCTATTCCCCCCGCAATGGCCGCCATTGTGTCTGCATCGCCTCCCAAAGAGATGGCCAAGCGGACGGCAGTTTCATAGTCCGTGCTCTCTAAAAAGGCTATGATAGACTCTGGCACAGACCCTTGGCAGGTTACGTCAAACCGGTAACCGGGTCTTATCTCATCGCAAGTCCTGTTCAGATTGTACCCGAACGCCGTTTCAATGTATTCCCTTATTTCCTGTTTGGATTTGCCTGTACGGGCCAGATAGACAGCCGCCGCTACAGCCTGCGCCCCCTTTATCCCTTCGGGATGGTTGTGCGTGACCGCCGCGCTTTGCCTGGCAACATCCAACGTTTCTTCCAAGGTTTCAAACGCCCAGCCAACCGGACTTACACGCATGGCCGAACCGTTGCCATAACTCCCATAGGGTTGCGGATTCTCTGCCCAAATCCATTTGCCAAAGTTCCCGCCATATCCCCTATGCCGATAGCGGCGGCCATACCTCTGCATGGTATCGCTCAAATCTCCTTTATTCAGTAACCAGTCGTAAAGGGCCACCGTCATCACCGTATCGTCTGTAAACCTGGATCTTTCACTGAATAACTGGAAACCGGTAAACTTTACCGGACAGAATTCATACACTGAACCGATGATGTCACCGGCAATGCTTCCGAGTAGTGCTCTGCTTTCCATATACTTCATACAATTCTACGATAATCTCTTTTCTTTTTAGTCCACCAGACTTTCGCTTTTGTCCGAATGCCGCAACACATTTCCGCACGAGCCCTTTGCCCGTGCTGACATAACAATATACGCAGAAGTGCCGGCAGGTGTCGTACATGCCGATGGCCTTGCTCACCATGCAGTTGCAGGCTTAATACCGAATTCCACACTCATACTTCACCAGCACCTTTTCGTCCTTTACATCTATCCCTGTCACCTGCCTTTTCAAGGCATCATACTTCACTTCCCATTTCATCTGCACCAGTCCTTTC
>CALUIF010000062.1 GCA_944320635.1 uncultured Bacteroides sp.
AGGCGGTCTCGCCGCGCTTGAATATTACTTTGTCGGCTTCCAGCACAAATTGCCGTCCTTCTATCGCGGCTGCGGCCGACTGGTGCATCAGGCTGTCCATGAAAGCCACTTCCGCCTTCTGGCGGGCGCGCTCGGCATCACGTTGTGCTTTTGCGGAAGACTTTCCATTCTCATTGTTCTGTTGGGCATAAGCCTCGGTACCGGCCATTGCCACCATTGCCATAAAGGCGAAAACGATAAACTTTTTCATACTTACTGTGTTTTGTTTAGGTTCTACAATCATTATTACTTTTCACATACTAACCTCTGCAAAAACAATGCCATAAAAGGGCAATGTACTGCGCGGGCTTCATTTATTTTAGGAAGGAGTAACGATTCTTTTCATACGGCGGGCGGGGGAGGCCGTATGGCTGGCTTTGGCATGCCGGTGTTGCTGCCTTGGCGGCGTGTGGGTGCTACTTTCGCATACCTGCCACTCCAGTGGCGGACATCTGCCATTCCAGTGACAGAACTGTGCCACTGCAGTGACAGGCATCTGCCACTGGAGTGACAGGGATGTGCCACTGTAGTGGCAGGATAGCCAAGGTAGCACTTTCTGTTTGCCAAGACGGCTACGCCGGCCTGCCAAAGCCAGCTATCGGGACCGGAGGAGCCTGTCGGAACGAAAATATTGCACTATGGTCGGTTTTCTCCAATAAATTCGTAAATTTGCAGCCTAAAAAACAGGGACATAGCGGAGAACGGGCCGGTGTGTACCATATTATATATAGAAACGATTAAAACGATACGATAAAGATGGGTAAGAAATTTGCTGAGTATTCCGCGTTCAACCTTTCGGACATCAACAAGGAAGTGTTGGAGCAATGGGACAAGGACGGGGTTTTCTCCCGCAGTATGACGGAACGCGAAGGGTGTCCTTCGTTTGTGTTTTATGAAGGTCCTCCTTCGGCCAATGGCATGCCGGGCATTCACCATGTCATGGCGCGTACCATCAAAGATATTTTCTGTCGTTACAAGACGATGAAAGGCTTCCAGGTGAAGCGCAAGGCCGGATGGGACACACACGGCCTGCCTGTGGAGCTGGGCGTGGAGAAGGCACTGGGCATCACCAAGGAAGACATCGGTAAGACCATCTCAGTGGCCGAATACAATGCCACCTGCCGCAAGGACGTGATGAAGTTTACCCGCGAGTGGGAAGACCTGACGCACAAGATGGGCTATTGGGTGGACATGACCGACCCCTACATCACCTACGACAACCGCTACATCGAAACCCTGTGGTGGTTGCTCAAACAGTTGTATAAGAAAGGCTTGCTCTACAAGGGCTACACCATACAGCCTTACTCTCCCGCCGCAGGCACGGGGCTCAGCTCGCACGAGCTGAACCAGCCGGGTTGCTACCGCGACGTGAAAGACCTTACCGTGGTGGGCCAGTTCCGTATAAAAAATCCCAAACCCGAGATGGCAGCGTGGGGCACGCCTTACTTCCTGGCATGGACCACCACGCCCTGGACACTGCCAAGCAATACCGCCCTCTGCGTAGGCCCCAAGTACACCTATGTGGCCGTGCAGACCTACAACGCCTATTCGGGCGAAAAGATGACGGTGGTGCTGGCCAAAGACCTGCTGTATGCACACTTCAATAAAAAGGCCGAAGACCTGGCGTTGGACGACTACAAGCCAGGCGACAAGCTCGTCCCCTTCAAGGTGGTGGCCGAATACAAAGGTACCGACCTCGCAGGCATGGAGTACGAGCAGCTGATGCCGTGGGTAAAACCCGTGGAAGTGGATGGGGACGGCAATTGGCACGACGCTTCGGCCAAAGCCTTCCGCGTCATCCTCGGCGACTATGTGACTACTGAAGACGGTACGGGCATTGTGCACATTGCCCCCACCTTTGGTGCGGACGATGCCTTTGTGGCCCGTGCAGCCGGCATCCCCGCTTTGTTTATGATAAACAAGAAGGGCGAGACGCGCCCCATGGTGGACCTCACAGGCAAGTTCTACCTGCTGGATGAACTGGACGAACGCTTCGTGCAGCAATGCGTGGATGTGGACAAGTATAAGGAATATGAAGGCCGCTGGGTGAAGAATGCCTACGACCCGCAATTCACCATCGACGGGAAGTATGACGAAAAGGCAGCCCAGGCCGCCGAGTCGCTCGACGTATACATCTGCATGAAGATGAAAGCTGCCAATCAGGCATTCAAGATGGAGAAGCACGTGCACAACTACCCGCATTGCTGGCGCACGGACAAGCCGGTGCTCTACTATCCGCTGGACAGTTGGTTCATACGCAGCACCGCGAAGAAAGAGCGCATGATGGAACTGAACAAAACCATCAACTGGAAACCGGAATATACCGGCACAGGCCGCTTCGGAAAGTGGCTGGAGAACCTCAATGACTGGAACCTGAGCCGTTCGCGCTATTGGGGTACCCCCTTGCCCATCTGGCGTACGGAAGACAACAGCGAGGAAAAGTGCATCGAGTCGGTGGAAGAACTCTACAATGAGGTGGAGAAATCAGTAGCTGCCGGATTGATGAAGTCCAACCCCTATAAGGACAAAGGCTTTGTGCCCGGACTCTACACCAAGGAGAACTACGACAAGATAGACCTGCACCGCCCGTATGTGGACGACATCATCCTTGTCTCCAAAGACGGCAAGCCCATGAAGCGCGAAACCGACCTGATAGACGTGTGGTTCGACTCGGGCTCCATGCCTTATGCACAGATACACTATCCGTTCGAGAACAAGGAGTTGCTGGACAGCCACCAAGTATATCCTGCCGACTTCATAGCAGAAGGTGTCGACCAGACACGTGGCTGGTTCTTTACCTTGCACGCCATTGCCACGATGGTGTTCGACAGCGTGGCCTATAAGGCCGTTATTTCCAACGGACTGGTATTGGATAAGAACGGTAACAAGATGTCCAAACGGTTGGGCAATGCAGTCGACCCGTTTGCCACCATTGAGAAGTACGGTTCCGACCCCTTGCGTTGGTACATGATAACCAATTCTTCGCCTTGGGACAATCTGAAGTTTGATGTGGAAGGAGTTGAAGAAGTGCGCCGCAAGTTCTTTGGCACCTTATACAATACGTACTCTTTCTTTGCCCTCTACGCTAATGTGGATAATTTTGTGTACGGAGAGGCAGACGTGCCTATGAACGAACGCCCCGAGATAGACCGCTGGATACTCTCGCTGCTCAACTCATTGGTAAAGGGCGTAGATGCCTGCTACAATGACTACGAACCTACCCGTGCCGGCAGGTTGATTTCCGACTTTGTCAACGACAATTTGTCCAATTGGTATGTCCGTCTCAACCGCAAGCGTTTTTGGGGAGGCGGCATGACGCAAGACAAGCTTTCGGCTTATCAGACCTTGTACACTTGCTTGGAAACCGTGGCGAAACTCATGGCTCCCATAGCTCCTTTCTATGCCGACAAGCTTTATAAGGACTTGGTGGCAGTAACCGGTCGCGATAAAAACATATCTGTCCATTTGGCAGACTTCCCCACTTGTCAGGAAGGTATGATTGACCGTGAGTTGGAAGCCCGTATGCAGATGGCTCAAGACGTTACGTCCATGGTGCTGGCTTTGCGCCGCAAGGTGAACATTAAAGTGCGCCAGCCGCTACAGTGCATTATGATTCCGGTGACAGATGAGGAACAGCGCTCCCATATAGAAGCCGTCAAGTCGCTCATCATGAGTGAAGTGAATGTCAAGGAAGTACAATTCGTAGATGGAGCGGCCGGAGTATTGGTGAAGAAAGTGAAGTGCGACTTCAAGAAGCTTGGCCCGAAATTCGGCAAGCAGATGAAGGCCGTGGCGGCTGCGGTAAACGGCATGTCGCAAGAAGCTATTGCCAAGTTGGAGAAAGAAGGTACCTATACCCTGAAACTGGCCGATGGGGCCGATGCTGTAATCGAAACGGGCGACGTGGAAATCTTCAGCGAAGATATTCCGGGTTGGCTGGTGGCCAATGAAGGCAAGCTGACGGTAGCTTTGGAGGTGACTATTACTGACGAACTGCGCCGCGAAGGCATTGCTCGCGAATTGGTGAACCGCATCCAGAATATCCGTAAAAGCAGCGGATTTGAAATAACCGATAAAATAAAGATTGTGTTATCTAAAAATCAGCAAACGGATGATGCGGTCAATGAATATAAAGACTATATTTGCAACCAAGTTTTGGCGACTTCGTTGACTCTTGCCGACGAGGTGGACGGAACAGAGTTGAACTTTGACGACTTCATTTTGAAGGTTAGCGTAGTAAAGAACTAATTTAATACCAACAACTAATACATACAATTATGGCAGAAAAGACAAGATATTCGGATGCTGAATTGGAAGAATTCCGTGCCATTATCATGGAAAAACTGGAGTTGGCACAACGTGATTATGATATGCTGAAGGCAAGCCTGACGGGGGCAGACGGTAATGATACCGATGATACTTCGCCTACATACAAGGTGCTGGAAGAAGGTGCAAATACGCTCTCCAAGGAAGAAACTACCCGCCTGGCACAACGCCAGCTGAAGTTTATCCAGGGATTGCAGGCAGCTTTGGTACGCATCGAAAACAAGACTTATGGCATTTGCCGGGAAACGGGTAAACTCATTCCGGCTGAACGGCTGCGTGCCGTGCCCCACGCTACCTTGAGTATCGAAGCTAAAAACAACGGTAAGAAATAAGCATGGGTAAGTTGTTCACGAATGGGCGGATGGCGTGGCTCATCATTGTCGGGGTACTGGTGATAGACCAACTCATCAAGGTAAGTGTCAAGACGCAGATGTATTGGCATCAATGCGAGAATGCTTGGGGATGGGTGTATGACAAGTTGGGAATTACGGCTGAGCCGCCCACGTGGTTTTATATACTGTTTACCGAGAATAATGGCATGGCTTTCGGTATGGAGATTGTCGGAAAGTTGTTTCTGACGTCTTTCCGTATCATAGCCGTTGCCGTTATCGGCTGGTTTCTGTACCGTGTGGTGAAACTGCGCATGAAGACCGGTTTTGTGGTCTGTATCGCTTTGGTATTGGCGGGTGCTATGGGCAACATTTTCGATAGTGTATTCTACGGCGTGTTGTTCAGTGAAAGCACGGAGGTGCCTGCCGTTTTCCTTCCCGAAGGCGGTGGCTATGCGCCTCTTTTTTATGGCAAGGTAGTTGATATGTTCTACTTTCCTATTATAGACACTACATGGCCTGCTTGGATGCCGTTCGTCGGGGGGGAACATTTTGTGTTTTTCAGTCCGATATTCAAT
This sequence comes from uncultured Bacteroides sp., assembly GCA_944320635.1. Taxonomy (GTDB): domain Bacteria; phylum Bacteroidota; class Bacteroidia; order Bacteroidales; family Bacteroidaceae; genus Bacteroides. The sequence continues at coordinate 5,273 of CALUIF010000062.1, forward strand.
TTTGCAGATGCCTCCATCAGTTGTGGCACTATTGCAGTGTTATTGTTTTATAGTAAGTCGTTCAGCGAGGCGTATCATCGCATCATAAAAAAGTCATGATTGGCAAGGGAGGTTGGAGGCAGATTTGTCTGGGTAGTGCCGCTTTGTTGGTCTTGACCCTGTCGGCATGTAAGGTGGAGAGGCCGGATACGGTGTTGTCCGACGGCCAAATGGAAGACATTCTTTACGATTATCACATCGCCCGTGCCATGGGCGAGGAAATTCCTCATAACGATAGTTACAAGCGGGTGCTTTACGTGGATGCCGTGTTCCGCAAGCATGGCATTACGGAGGCGCAGTTCGATACGTCGATGGTGTGGTTCTCGCGCAATCCCACCGTTATTGCGGAGATTTACGAGCGTGTAAACAAGCGGTTGAAAACTCAGCGCGACCGTTACAATAACCTCATTGCGATACGCGACAACAGACCGAAGATTTCGCCGGAGGGTGATAGTGTAAATGTATGGCTTGAACTCCCCCATTACCAACTGACGGGTACTCCTTTTGACAATAAACTGACCTTCGCGCTGACTGCCGACACGAATTATTACGACCGTGATACGTTGCGCTGGAAGGCACGTTTCCACTATTTGGCGGATGCGGGTACGGACACCGTGTCCGTTCCGGTCATGGCTTTGCAGGTGGAGTATGAGAAGGACACCACCTTGAGTACCTTGCGCCATGTGAAGCAGCCGGGCATGTATGAGCTTTCCCTTTGGGCCGATACTTTTGGTGCCATCAAGCAGGTGCGTGGATTCATTTACTATCCCACGCAGCTTTCTCCACGCACGCTTACGGTAGACCGCTTGTCGCTGATGCGCTTCCATGCCACGGACAGCCTTCCCGCTTCCATGAGGGGCGATTCTGCCCGGACAGAGGCTTCCAGCCCTGCGCCTGAAGTGGAAACACGGACACCGGCGCCCCAGTTGAAGCACGATACGGTGAAGCTGAATGCTCGACGTCCCGTCAAGTTGTCGAAGCGTCAGATGCAACCCTTATGACAAGATGAAATCATCGGTTAGGCGGTATGCGGCTCATTTCGTCTACATTGCCGGAGTGGGATTTGTGCGCAGGCAGGTGGTGGAGGTGGCCGGCGGCAGGGTGTCGTGCGTAGGATTGCTGGAGGGTGAGCCGGAAAATACCGAGTGGATTCCGAACGGCATCATAGCCTTGTTGCCTCCGGCTATGGGCGACGGGTGGCGCGATGCATTTGCCGGCGAGGACGCCTGCCCCGTGTGGCCTGTTCTGCCAGACGGATGGTCGCGCAATGACTTTTTCTCCTTGCAGCCCTGCAGCCTTATTCCCTTCGACCTTATTGCCCTAAAGCCCGTCGCCGGAACTCGGCGCAGACTACTGCTGTAGCGATGGCTACGTTGAGCGATTCCGACGTTTCCCGCAGGGGCGGATAGCTGGGGATGTGCAGCTTGTCCGTCACCAGTGCCTCCGTTTCCGCACCGATGCCTTTCCCTTCGTTGCCCATGACGATAAGCCCCCGTTGGGCAAGGGGTACCTCGTAGAGAGGCTTCCCGTCGAGAAATGTGCCGTACACCGGGCATCCTTTATCCTTTATCTTCCGGACGAATGCGGGCAAGTCTACATAGTGCACCCGCACGCGGGCTATGCCGCCCATGGTGGCCTGTATGGCTTTGGGGCTGTACACGTCGGCTGTGCCGTGCGAGCAGAACAGGTGCTCGATGCCAAACCAGTCGGCCAGCCGCACGATGGTGCCCAGGTTGCCGGGGTCTTGCACGTCGTCCAGCGCCAGGCAAAGCGAGCGGGCGGGCGCGTCTTCGCATCCCTTCTCTTCTTGTGGCTGGCGGAATACGGCCAATACCTGTTTGGGTGTGCGCAGCAAGCTGGCGCGGGTCAGCTCGTCGGTGCTGATGCATGCCACTTCGTCGGCCGTGGCATGCTGATGCGTCTGCAACCATTCCGCCGTGGCGGCGAGGAACGTGCAGGGGAAGCGTCCCAGCAGGTCGCCCACCAGTTTAGGGCCTTCGGCCAGAAACGTGCCTTCGGCTTTACGTATTTTCTTCAACTCAAGGGAGTGTATGTACTTCAGTTTTGCTTTGCTCAGTGCCATAGGCCATAAATGAATGATGTTGGTGCAGTGTGGCGCAAATGTACGGATAATTTGCCAAAGTCGCGCCTCCGGTCTTGGGAAAAAGGCTGCGCCGACCCTCCTCCTGCCTGCTTGCCGGGGCAGGGCGGGCGCTTTCGCGGGCGGAATGTACGGGCTTTCCTATCCTGCCACTGCAGTGGCAGGATATGGAAGGCCGCATTATCCTGTCGCCATTACGGCGGGCTTATTGGTGCATTTGGTCGAAGCTTCTTCGCGAAGGCTTGGATATTAAGCGGGAATAGCGTACTTTTGTGAACTCATACACAGAGTAGTTTCCTGAGACACATCTATGCACCGTTTGCGTCTTGCCATATTGATTACAGGTGCGCTGGCTCTGCTGGCCGCTTGCTCCACCACCAAGTACGTCCCCGACGGGAAGTATTTGCTGGACGACGTGCGCATCCACTCCGACAACGACGAGATACGCGGCTCCTCGCTTTCGCCTTACCTGAGGCAGACACCCAATTCGAAGTGGTTCAGCCTGATAAAGACGCAGTTGTACGTCTACAATTGGTCGGGCAGCGACACGACGCGCTGGATAAACCGCACGCTGCGCCGGCTGGGCGACGCCCCGGTGATTTACGACGAGGGGGAGACGGCACGCACGGCTGACGAGCTGACGAAGGCCGTGCGCAACATGGGCTATATGGGGGCCACCGTGACCCCCGTGCTCGAGACGCGGAAGAAGAAAGCCCGGCTGACGTATGAGATACGTGCCGGAGAGCCCTACCTGGTGCGTACGCTGGACTACGACATTCCCGACGCGCGCATCGCCGCCTACATGCAGCGCGACTCGGCCGCCACGTTGCTCCATACGGGCATGTACTTCGACGTCAATGTGCTCGATGCCGAGCGTCAGCGCATCACCTCCACGTTGAGGCGCAACGGCTATTATCGTTTCAACAAAGAATACCTGGAGTATGTGGCCGACACCGTGCGCGGCAGCCGCGACATCGACCTGACGTTGCGCCTGTTGCCCTTCCGCGCCGGGCCGGACAGTTTCGACGTGCACCGCCAGTACACGGTGGGCAAGGTGGGCTTCGTGGCCGACTACGACGCGCTGCATGCTTCCCTGCAGGAGAGTATCGACGTGAACGACTCCATACATTTCCACGGATTGCCCATCTACTACAAAGACCATCTCTACTTGCGCCCGCAGGTGCTGGCCTCCAACCTGGCCATCCGCCCCGGCAGCCTGTACAACGAGCAGGCGGTGCAGCGCACGTACTCCAACTTCGGCCGCCTGCCGGCGTTGCGCTATACCAACGTGCGTTTCTTCCCTTCGGTTACCGACAGTACCTTGCTCGATGCCTACGTGCTGCTGACGCGAAGCAAGCACAAGTCTGTTTCGTTCGAACTGGAGGGTACCAATTCGGCGGGCGACCTGGGGGCGGCTGCGGCAGTGTCGTTCCAGCACCGCAACCTGTTTCGTGGGTCGGAGGCTTTCATGCTACGGCTGCGCGGGGCTTACGAGGCCGTGTCGGGCTTGCAGGGCAGCCAGTACAATCAGAACTATATTGAGCTGGGGGCGGAGGCTACGATAAACTTCCCCCGCTTTCTGTTCCCCTTCCTGTCGCGCGACTTTACGAGGCGCATCAATGCTTCGACAGAGTTCGGCCTACAATACAATTACCAGATGCGTCCCGAGTTTACGCGCATCGTGGCTTCTGCCAACTGGAGCTACCGCTGGACCAAGCTGCAACGCCGCGCCCAGCACCGCATAGACCTGCTGGACATCAACTACCTCTACATGCCGTGGATAGAGGAGGGATTCAAGCAGGAGTTTCTGGACGAGGGCGACAACTACATCTTGCGCTACAACTACGAGAACCGCTTCATAGTGCGCACGGGCTACAGCTTTACCTACAACAACGCCGGGCAGGCGCTGGTCAACAACACGGTGGTGGGCAACTCGTATGCCGTCCGTGTCAACCTTGAGTCGGCCGGAAACCTGCTTTACGGCATAGCCAAACTGGCAGGCATGAAGCAGAACGACCAGGGCGAATATACATTGCTCAACATACCTTTTGCCCAGTATGTCAAGGCCGATTTCGACTTTGCTAAGAATATTGTCATCGATAACCGCAACTCGCTGGCTTTCCACGTCGGTGCGGGCATCGTGGTACCTTATGGCAATGCCAAGATGGTGCCGTTCGAGAAACGCTATTTCTCGGGTGGCGCCAACAGTGTGCGAGGCTGGTCGGTGCGCGACCTCGGGCCGGGTTCCTTCCCCGGCGATGGGAACTTCCTGAACCAGTCGGGCGACATCAAGCTGGATGCCAGCATAGAGTATCGCACCCGCTTGTTCTGGAAGTTCCGTGGCGCAGTGTTTGTGGATGCCGGCAACATCTGGACTTTGCGCGACTATCCCGACCAGCCGGGTGGAAAATTTAAGTTTGATACGTTCTACAAGCAGATAGCCGTGGCTTACGGACTTGGCCTTCGGCTGGATTTGGACTTCTTTGTCCTGCGTTTCGACGGTGGCATGAAAGCTATCAATCCGGTTTATGAGTCAGGGCGTGGGCGTTATCCCATTATCCATCCTGATTTCAAGCGCGACTTTGCATTTCATTTTGCCGTGGGTTATCCTTTCTGATGAATGTCGCCTGTCGGTGTGCGGGAGTAAGTCTACTCTCTTCAATGCAGTAGCAGCGTTACTACCGATGTGATAGTAACGCTGCTATGGTGTTTGCAGGGCACGTGTCCGCGCCGTGCTTTATCTGAAGGCGTAGTAAGTGCCGGCCATGGTGGCCATCCGGGCTGTGGCTACGCCGTTGGCATCCAAAGTGACGGTGAGGTCTTCGCCATTGGGCAAGGGCAGGGTGGCCATTCCGTCGCCGTGTAGTTTTAAGAATTCGGTCGTTGTCCCGTCGGCCACGACGTTCCATGTGTTCAGTTCTTCATCGTAGATGAGTTGCAAGGCTGTGTCTTCGCCCTCCTTGGTGATGGAGTAGCCGTTTTCCAG
>CALUIF010000063.1 GCA_944320635.1 uncultured Bacteroides sp.
CTCCGTCAAGGCGCATCGGATGCCTTCTTGGCCCGGTGCCCGATGATGAGGTTGCGTATGTAGGCCACCAGCCCGAACGACTGCCCGATGATGAGCACAATGTCGTGCCGGATGCATCCGTAGCTTACGATGGTCATGGAGCCTATGAGGCTGATAATCCAGAACCCTGCGGGGAACTGCGACTCGTGCATGCGGTGGGAGTACAGCCACTGGTAGACGAAGCGCAGGGTGAATATCACCTGTCCGGCCGAGCCGTAGACGATGAGCCACAGCGGGATGTCTTCGTTCTTGAACAGCGAGGCTACCACGGCGTCCATGTCCCTCGCCACGCCGATGACGGCGGCCACGGGCAGCAGCATCACGGCGTAGCGCAGCAGGGCGGGCACCCGCCTCCACAGGCCCTTGGCGTTGAGGTTCCACAGGTAGATGTAGTAGGAGATGAATTGGCCCAGGATGATGGAGAAGTCGTCCCTCAGCCAGCCATACAGGCACAGCAGGCACGACCCTGCCAGGCTCAGCACCCAGAACACCGAGGGGGAGAGCACGCGCCGTGCCCGTTCGGACAGAATCCATTGCACCAGTATGCGCGCCGAGAAGAAGGCCTGTGCCAGGAAGCCGATGGATAGTATGATGAGTTGCGACTTCATCCTTCCGTCAGGTTATCGTTGGCTATGCGGTAGTTGATGTAGCGTTTCTTCATCCAGCGGTAGGCGAAGCAGTCCATGAAGGGCGACACGAGGCGGTTCCACAGGTGGTACTTCGACACGCCTGCCACGCGTGGGAAGTGGCGCACGGGCACTTGCTTGATGCGCCCCTCCTGCAGCAGTATCAGTGCGGGCAGGAAGCGGTGCATGCCGGTGAAGAAGGGTATGCGGCGGGCATAGTCGGTGTGCATCACCTTCAGCGGGCAGCCGGTGTCTTGCACGCCGTCGTGCGTCATCATGCGGCGGAAGCCGTTGGCAATCTTCGACTGCAGCTTCTTGAAGCCGCTGTCCTTGCGGTTGGCGCGGATGCCCATCACCAGTTCATAGTCCTTGATGTCGGCCAGCAGCAGGTTGAAGTCTTCGGGCGTGGTCTGCAAGTCGGCATCCATGTAGCCCACGTAGGCCGACTCTGCCACGTCGATGCCGGCCTTCATGGCGGCACTCAGTCCGCTGTTCTTTTGCAAGGAGATATAGAAAAAGTCCGGATGCTGTTGGCAGATGTCCTGGATGCGTGCCAGGCTGCTGTCTTTCGAACCGTCGTCCACAAACAGCACGCATGCCTTGCAGGCAGCATGGGGCAGGTATTCGCCCAAGGCTTTCTCCAAAGACTCCATATTGTCTTCTTCATTGAAGACGGGCACGATAATGGTGAGTTGGTAGTTGCTCGTTTTATTCATTACGATATCAATAGGTGTATGTCTTTAACTTCGCACTTTTGCGGTGCAAAATTAATACATTATTTGTAACCTCCGGGCCGGAAGTGTTAAGAAATACAAGGCAAACGGCTCATTTAGAGAATCACAATGGCATACTTTCCTACCAAGTGTGCTTCTTTGCCTGGAAACTGGTCTAATCGGCTTTTGGGCAGCATGAGAATGCCGGGTTGCAGGGTGCCGGAGTTCAGTTCTTCCTCCGTCACTTTGCGGATATCTTGGTGCAGATATACGTCCATAGCTTCGGGGCGCGATACTTTCCAAGTGTAGTACGTGTCGAGTTCGTGCTCCTTGGCTATTGCCTTTGCTTCCTTGCATAGCCTGCGGTAGCCTATTTCACCGTTGGCCTGAGGCAATGCCCAGCCTCCTGCAAATACCGCGCAAAACAAGCCGATTGCTACAATGTGTATGGCGCGGCACGTCTGCCTCCTGCGGTAAAGCTGATGGCAGGCGTAGCCGACGGACAGCGTAAGGATGCCTCCGGCCACGTAGGCCAATATCCGTCCCGAAAGGCGGAAGTCGTCGGGCAGGGGAACGAATGGCTGGGCAAATACAGCCAGCCCCAGCACTGCAGCAGGAACGGCTATGCTGGCAGCCAGCCAGCGGTTCCACCGGATACGTGGCAGGCAAGTGGCCACGAAGTAGATGAGGAACGGATAAGCCGGGATAAGGTACACTTGAAGCTTGGAGCTGATGCATGATAGTACCACAAACGTAGCCACGAATACCGAGAAAAACAGCTTCTGCAAATCCGTACGGACAAACTGGTGCCACTTCCACACGGCCACTGCCCCTACGCCCACCAGCAGCAGCGACCAGGGCGCAAGCGAGTACCAGATGGCTATGAAATAGTAGTAGAATGGTTCTTCGTGGTGGAAGGAGTTGACCGCGCGGTCTATCGTCTGATGGAAAAGCAGGTTGTCCAAGTAGTCGTAACCACCTTCCAGATAGACGGCGCCAAACCACAGCGCGCATCCGGCCAGCAATACGCCCCACGTCTTCCAGCCCCAATAAGCGAAGAAAGTGCGGATGCGCCGTGTTACCAGCAGATACGTCAGGATGCCGGCCAACGGTACCAATATGCCCACAGGCCCTTTAGTAAACAAGGCCAGAAACAGATAGACGGGAAACAACCACGCATTTTTTTGTCGGTCGCCTTCGCCTTTCTCCATCTTATAGAATGTATGGATGGCCAGCACGATGAACATGCACATCAGCATATCCATGCGCAGCACCACTGCCATGCCCAAGAACAGCCCGCTGGTGAGCAACAACAGCTGGGAGGACGTGCGCCATTCTTCCTGGCGGATGTCGCGGCGCGTCCAGCGGTTCATCACGTCGGCAATGACAAAGGCGGGAATCAGCGAGAACAGGGAGAGAAACCACATGACGTGCCGGCCAAACAGCCACTTGCCCAACATGACAATCCACAGGTACAAGGGTGGCTTGTCGGCATAGGGGATGCCTTGGTTGGTGAAGGTGAAGAATGTGCCGTTGGCCAGTGCTTCATCGGCAATACTGAGGTAGCGGAGTTCGTTGCTCGGGGTGAAGTCGCGCAAGATGATGACCGGCAACAACGCTATCAATACAAAGAGAAAGAGTCCGTATTCTCGTTTCATGAGGCAATTATATATGTATATAAGTGGTGTGTGCGTTACGCAAGCGAGGCAATCTTCCGGTAAGCCAGAAACAGCAGTACCCCTCCGGCAATGAGAAGCGAGCGCAGGTCTATGTCGGTCGTGGCGCTTTGCTCTACAAGGCTGATAAAGGTTTCCTGCAGCGTGGCCCACACCACTTGCACACCGCCCGTTGCCACGAACAGTGCAGCGGCAAGGAGGATGCAAAGGGAGTTCCATACCCCTGCCAGGCGGTTGTGCCGAAGGGGTAGGCGACGCATTACGCGGCGCGTAAACCCGCCGTCGGCCACTTCGTAGCGGCGGGCGGCGAAGAAGTCTGCCAGAAGCTTGTCTTTATAGTCGTTATCTGTCATAACCGTTTCGTTTTAAGTAGTCTGCCATTTTATCTTTAGCGCGTGAGAGATGGCTTTTCACCGTCCCCACGGGGCATCCTGTGATGCCTGCAATCTTTTCGATGCTTTGGTCTTCCATGTAGAACAGCGTGATACAGGTGCGCTCCATTTCTTTCAAGGTGGCCAGGGCGCGGTAGATGTCCATCCGCTGGCCCACGTCTTCTTGCCGCACGCTGTAGCGGGCGTCGGCCTGATACGAGTCTACATCGTCCGTCTCTTTATGGCTGCGAAGATAATCATAAAATACGTTATATGCAATACGATAGAGCCAAGTTGAGAAGCTGGACAGTTTTTTGAAGCTGCCCAGCGAGGTGTAGGCTTTCAGGAAGGTGTC
>CALUIF010000064.1 GCA_944320635.1 uncultured Bacteroides sp.
TGCAAAAGTAATGCAAATCAGTAAAAAACGCAAAAGATTTGAGAGAAAATGAGTTATCCCCTTGGTTATTTCGTGAAAACTACCTACTTTTGCAGCCCGAATTGCAGAGAATAATAACATAAAAAAGATACAGCAATGAAAAGAACATTCCAACCCTCCAACAGAAAGAGAAGAAACAAGCACGGATTCCGTGAAAGAATGGCCACGAAAAACGGCCGCAGAGTATTGGCCGCACGCCGCGCCAAAGGCCGCAAGAAGCTGACCATATCCGACGAATACAATGGCGTAAAGGCATAACCTGCCACGCCCGGAAAGAACAAGAAGGCCGCAAGGATGTACAGACGTACTCCCTGCGGCCTTTCCTTTTACCCGCAGGGGAAGGCGGCATACCCGTGCCCTACCCGAAACGCATCTTCGCCCTATTTGCTCCGCTCCGGATACGACCCGGATGCAACCCAAATAAGACGGAATACTGAAATTATCTGCCTTTTGCCCCTATTTCATTCTAAAAATCGTATCTTTGCAACGGATAAAAGACGTAGTTTATGACATTCAAAGAGTTCTTCTCGCTGAAACGGAACAAACTGTTCTGGGGAAACATCATAGCCATGATAGTGGTAGTGGTGGCGCTGGTGCTGGGCACACTGAAGTGGCTGGATGCCTACACACACCATGGCGAAGCCGTGGTGGTGCCCGACGTGAAAGGCATGAAGGTGGCGGAAGCGCAAAAGATAATCGAAGGCAAGGGGCTGCTGTGCACAGTGGCCGACTCCACGTATGTGAAGACGCTTCCCGCAGGCAGCATATTGGACTATACGCCTACGGTAGGGCAACGGGTAAAGAAGGGACGCACCATTTACCTCACCATCAACACACTGGGCATCCCCCTGTGCGCCGTGCCCGACGTGGCCGACAACAGCTCCGTGCGCGAGGCACAGGCACGCCTGCTGGCCGCAGGCTTCAAGCTGACGCCCAACGACTCTGTGCCGGGCGAGAAAGACTGGGTGTACTACGTGCGCCACGGGGAAGACACACTGGCCACAGACGACCAAGTGCCTACGGGCGCCACGCTGACCCTGATAATAGGCAACGGCGAGCCTATACCCGTGGCTGCCGACTCGCTTGCCACCGACTCGTTGGGACTGATGCGCGACAGCATCGTCAACGATTTGCCGGAAGACGAATCGTGGTTCTGACAACCCCTCTATCATTCACCCCGCAACACGCTTTACAATGATGAACGCATTACCGGAAGACATCAACGAAATCACCGACGACCTGCTGGACGACATTGAGCCCGTAGGCGACGAGGCGCAGCTGTATGAACACTTCCGCGTGGTGGTGGACAAGGGGCAGGAGATGGTGCGGGTGGACAAATACCTGTTTGACCGCCTGACCAATGCCTCGCGCAACCGCATACAGAAGGCTGCCGAAGCGGGCTTTGTGATGGCCAACGGCAAGCCGGTGAAAAGCAGCTACAAGGTGAAGCCGCTGGACGTGATAACCGTCATGATGGACCGCCCGCGCTATGAGAACGAGGTCATCCCGGAAGACATCCCCCTGGACATTGTGTACGAAGACCCCTACCTGCTGGTGGTGAACAAGCCAGCCGGACTGGTGGTGCACCCCGGCCATGGCAACTACCGGGGCACGCTGGTCAACGCACTGGCGTGGCACATGAAGGATGTGCCCGACTATGACGCTAACGACCCGCACGTGGGGCTGGTGCACCGCATAGACAAAGACACCTCGGGCCTGCTGGTGGTGGCCAAAACCCCCGATGCCAAGACCAACCTGGGCAACCAGTTTTTCCACAAGACCACCAAGCGGCGCTACCGGGCACTGGTATGGGGCAACGTGGAACAAGACGAAGGCACCATCGAAGGAAACATAGGCCGCAACCCGCGCGACCGCATGCAGATGACCGTGCTGCCCGAAGGCGAAGGCAAACACGCCGTGACCCACTACCGGGTGCTGGAACGCTTTGGCTACGTCACCCTGGTGGAGTGTGTGCTGGAGACGGGGCGCACGCACCAAATCAGGGTGCACATGAAGCACATAGGGCACGTGCTGTTCAACGACGAGCGCTACGGCGGGCACGAGATATTGAAAGGAACCCATTTTGCCAAGTATAAACAATTCATAAACAACTGCTTCGACATTTGCCCGCGCCAGGCGCTGCACGCCATGACGCTGGGCTTCGTGCACCCTGTCACGGGCGAGGAAATGTACTTCACCTCTCCCCTGCCCGACGACATGGCACAACTGCTGGACAAATGGCGGGGCTACATCAGTAACAGAGAACTACAATGAAACGCATTATTGCCATAGCGGCAGGAGGCGACACCTCCGAATATGAGGTATCTTTGCGCAGCGCGCAAGGCATCTACTCTTTTCTGGACAAAGAAAAGTACACGGCTTACATCGTGCAAATGCGGGGAACGGACTGGCATGTGCAGTTGGAAGACGACAAACTGGCGGCGATAGACCGCAACGACTTCAGCTTCCGCCTGCCGGACGGCAGCAAGGTGAACTTCGACTTCGTGTACATCACCATACACGGCACACCCGGCGAAGACGGATTGCTGCAAGGCTACCTGGACATGCTGCACCTGCCCTACTCGTGCTGCGGGGTACTGTCGGCATCGCTCACCTACAACAAGTTTGCCTGCAACCAGTACCTGCATGCCCTGGGGGTGCGCATTGCCGACTCGCTGCTGCTGCGCCGGGGGCAAACGATTACGGACGACGAGGTGGTGGAGAAGATAGGACTGCCCTGCTTCATTAAGCCCAACCTGGGCGGTTCGAGCTTCGGAGTGACCAAAGTAAAGACACGCGAACAGATTCAGCCGGCCATAGCCAAGGCAAAGAAGGAATCACCAGAAACCGTCATCGAAGCCTTCATGGACGGCACGGAAATAACTTGCGGCTGCTACAAGACACAGCACCGCAGCGTGGTGCTGCCCATCACCGAGGTGGTGTCGCACCACGAATACTTTGACTACGACGCCAAGTATTGCGGCGATTCCGACGAAATCACCCCGGCACGCATCGCAGACGAACTGGCCGACCGCGTAAAGCAGCTGACGTCGGCCATCTACGACATCCTGGGGGCAAAGGGAATCATCCGCGTGGACTACATCATTACCGAAGGCACCAAGATAAACCTGCTGGAGGTAAACACCACACCGGGCATGACGGCCACCAGCTTCATTCCCCAACAGGTACGCGCCGCCGGCATGACCATGCAAGAGGTGATGACGGACATTATAGAGAGCGCTTTTGCATAGACATTTAATACCACGAGCATATGAATACGGAATTTGACGAAATTCGCCCTTATTACGACGAAGAACTTCCCCAGGTATTTGAGGAACTCATTGCCGACCCTGCCTTCAGGCAAGTAGCTGCCATCGCCATACCGGGAGTGCCCGTAGAGGTATGGGCACAACAGATGCGAGCCTGCAAAACCAAACTGGAATTCCAAAAGGCTTTCTGCTACAACTTATTGAAGAAAATCATACACGAGGCCACCGAAGGGCTGTCTATGGACTACAGCGCCCTGGAGGGAGCCTCCGACCGGGCATATACCTACATATCCAATCACCGGGACATTGTATTGGACTCCGCACTGCTGTCCATGCTGCTGGTGGAGCGCGGACTGGATACGGTGGAAATAGCCATCGGCGACAACCTGCTCATTTATCCGTGGATCAAGAAACTGGTGCGGGTAAACAAGTCGTTCATCGTGCAGCGTGCCCTTACCATGCGGCAGATGCTGGAATCGTCGGCACGCATGTCGCGCTACATGCACTACACTATAGGCGAGAAGCACCAGTCCATCTGGATAGCCCAACGCGAGGGACGTGCCAAAGACTCGGACGACCGCACCCAGGAAAGCGTGCTGAAGATGCTGGCCATGGGAGGAGAAGGGGACATCGTGGACCGGCTGACGGAAATGAACATAGTGCCGCTGTCCATATCCTACGAATATGACCCGTGCGACTTCCTCAAAGCCAAGGAATTCCAGCTGAAACGGGACACGCCCGATTACCACAAGACTACCGCCGACGACCTGCTGAACATGCAGACCGGACTGCTGGGCTACAAAGGCCATGTGCACTTCCAGCCTGCCCCGTGCATCAACGGCAAGCTGGCACAACTGGACCGCTCGCTGCCCAAGCAGGAACTGTTTGCACACATTGCCGCACTGATAGACGACGGCATCCATGCCAACTACCGCATCTATCCCAACAACTATATCGCCCTGGATATGCTGGAAGGCAACCAACGCCACGCCGCACACTACACAGATGCCGACCGCGACCGCTTCGACCACTATGTGGAGAAGCAACTGGCACGCATCGACCTGCCGCAAAAAGACGTCCCCTTCCTCCGCGAAAAGATACTGCTGATGTATGCCAACCCGCTGAAGAACAAAGAAAGGAGACAAGACGTATGAGAAAGTGCCTCTTCCTGCTGACGTTGGTTGTGCTGGCTGCCTGTGGCGAAGACGAGTACCACTACCCTTCCGTGAAGTTGGAGTACCTGACCGGATACAGCGACAGCAACGCCGCCCTGCAGTCCATACAGACGGACAAGGGGGAGGTGCTGCCCGTATGGCGCGACGGAACAGGACTGACACTGACGCCCGACTCGCTGATACGCATGGTTACCAACTACGAAGTGACGGAAGAAGGCGCCACTGTATATTCGGCCGTGGCTGCCATAGCTCCGATGCCACTCACTGCAGAGCACTTTACGGACGGAGTGAAAACCGATGCCGCCGACGTGCAATCCATGTGGATGGGATGGGATTACCTGAACATCGTGCTGAACATTAAGCGGCAGAACGGGCAGCATGCGTTTCACTTCATAGAAGACAGCGTGAAAGAAGCCGGCAACCGCACCGACGTGTACCTGCGCCTGTATCACGATGCCGGAGACGACGTGCAGGCCTACACCAGCCGCGCCTACCTGTCCGTCCCGCTGAAACAATATGCACGCACGGACGGAGGGACAACGGGCATACACTTCTCCCTGCAAACGTATGCAGGGACAGCGGAGACGTACGATTTCGATTATACGCCTCATTCCTAAGCACTATATTACCGTAATTTTATTATAAGCAATGAAAAGTATCTATGCAGGCATCTGCCTGGTCATCAGCCTTATGTTTTCCTGCCAGCAAAAATCGGGAGATTTCCAGTCGGTTCCCGCCGAAGAGTTCGCGAAGTTGATAGCGTCGCCCGAAGTGCAACGCGTGGATGTACGCACTCTGGCTGAGTACTCGGACGGACACATCCCCGGCAGCCTCAACATCAATGTGCTCGACAAGCAATTTGAAGCCGTGGCCGACTCGCTTCTGCAAAAAGACCGGCCCGTAGCCCTGTATTGCCGTAGCGGCAAGCGCAGCAAGAAGGCCGCCCGCCTGCTCAGCGACAAGGGCTACAAAGTGTACGAACTGGAGGACGGCTTCCAGTCTTGGCAACAGGCGGATTTGGAGATTGAGAAATAAACAGAAACTTATGTGTACTACAAGTATCGAAACATTATACCGCATATTCCGTTCCTGCAAAGGGGTAACGACCGATAGCCGCAATTGCCCTGCAGGCTCACTGTTCTTCGCCCTGAAAGGTGAAAATTTCGACGGAAACACTTTTGCCGCCAAGGCATTGGAGGCAGGCTGTGCATACGCCGTGGTCGACAGCCCCGAGCATATGCCTGCCGGCGACACGCGCTACCTGCTTGTCGACGACAGCCTGCAAACCCTGCAGCAACTGGCCAGGCTGCACCGCCGCACCCTGGGCATCCCCCTGCTGGGCATTACCGGCACCAACGGAAAGACAACCACGAAAGAACTGATTGCCGCCGTACTGTCCGAACACATCAACGTGCTCTACACCCAAGGCAACCTGAACAACCACATCGGCGTACCGCTCACCCTGCTGGGCATGAAGCCCGAGCACCAGCTGGCCGTAGTGGAAATGGGAGCCAGCCATCCCGGCGACATCCGCGAACTGGTGGAAATAGCCGAACCCAACTACGGCCTCATCACCAACGTAGGCAAGGCACACCTGCAGGGCTTCGGCTCCTTTGAGGGAGTGGTGCGCACCAAGGGAGAACTGTATGACTACCTGCGCCGGAAAGGCGGATGCACCGTCTTCCTGAACGATGACGACCCGCACCTGAAAGCCATAGCTACCGGGCTGCAAACCGTGTGCTACGGCAACCGCCAGGGGCTCTACGTCAGCGGACATGCCACGGCATGCTCACCCTTCCTCTCCTTCGAGTGGCAGGCAGCAGGGCAAACAGCCGCCCAAAAGGTACAGACACAACTGATTGGCGCATACAACCTGCCCAACGCACTGGCAGCCGTCACCATAGGGCGCTACTTCGGCATCGGGCCGGCACGCATCAACCATGCATTGGAGAACTATGTGCCCCGCAACAACCGCTCGCAGCTGAAACGCACGGGCAGCAATACCCTCATAGTAGATGCCTACAACGCCAACCCTACCAGCATGCAGGCTGCTCTGGAAAACTTCCGCAACATGCAGGCCGAAAACAAAATGCTGATACTGGGCGACATGCGCGAACTGGGTGCAGACAGCCACGCAGAACACTGCCGGATAGTGGAATACATGCAAGAGTGTGGCTTCACCAACGTGCGGCTGGTAGGTGCCGAGTTCACCGCTACGGGTGCAGACTACCCCTGCTACCCCGATGCCAAAGCACTGATAGACGAACTGAAAAAAGCCAAGCCCACAGGACAGACCATCCTGATAAAAGGCTCGAACAGCATGCAGCTGGCCACCGTGGCCGAATACTTGTAGTTGTTAAATTGAGAATGGAGAATTGAAAAATAGAGAAAGGGAGAAAATGAAGAATGAAGAATGAAGAATAAAGAACGAAGAATAAAGAATCGAGCCTGGTTTTATTTCTCAATTTTTAATTCTCAATTCTCAATTTAACAACTTCCTGAATTCCCCAAGCCAACAGCACCCCGGCCACATTGGCAGCAAAGTCCCACCAGTCGCCGCTGCGCGACGACGTACAATAAGCCTGCAGCAGCTCCACTGCCCCACTGAACACGATGGGACATACCACCGCCCCCACCCACGCATGCCAGCGCGGAGCGGGGTGCTTGCGGTGTGCCCGGTGGAACTCCAGCCACAGCATGCCCGCCATGCCGAAATACATGCACACATGCACCACCTTATCCAAATGGGGTACCTCGCCCAGCCCTGTGGAAGGAGGCTTGAAAAAAGACAAGTAGGCCACTGCCAAAATCACGGCAATCGACAAAGGATATTTCCTCAGAAAGTATAGCATACACAAAAAACACATTACCTTCGGTGCCGCACCTGCTGCACCATCCATCCATCAATCAGAGTTTTTCGATCACATCCAGACACAATCCGGTAGCCTCTGCAATAAATTCCGCAGACATGCCCATCTGTTTCAGTTTCCGGGCAGTTTCCTGTATGCCTTCTTCTCTGCCTTTTTCCCAGCCTTCTTCCCTGCCTTTTTCCCGTTCTATCTTCCTCTGTTCGCGTTCATACGATTCCACCGCAAGTTGAGTGCGGTAGGCATTGATGCTGGCATCATACTTCATACGTTCTTCCACAGTCAGGGCGGCCAGATCCCCAATCTGTTCCAGCTTCTCAAATACGGCTTTCCGTGCCTTGAAAGGCAATCTCTGCAATGTCTCCATATTTTTCAATACATAAATCCAACGTTCAAAATCGGTCTCGCACTCATTCTCCTCCTTCGTAAACAACGGCAATTGCAAAAAGACGAGACGCATCTTATCCGAAAACTGCTCGTGCGTATGCCGGTCGGCAAGCTCCACATCCGTGCGGAATTTGTCTTCGTTCCTGCTGAAACTGAAATTCATGAAAAACACCCCATACACAGCCTTCAGGTTAAATTCCCATTCTGGTCCCTGTTCGCCCTGCCTTGCCAAAGCTTGCGAAAGATAATAAATCGCCCGCTCACGGAAATGGGCATGACTTCTGTTCTGCATTTCAACGATAAACTGTTCCCCATCATCGTTCGTGCAATAAATGTCGTAAATAACCCCTCTGTCCTCTTTAAATTCGGGCAACAGTTCTTTGTCGAGAAAGCGGATATCCCTGATGTGCTTCTCTCCCGCAAGAAGACTGTTCAGAAAATCAATGAGCAAATCCTTATTGATTTCCTGTCCGAAAATACGTTTGAAACCTACATCAGTAAAAGGATTGATAAATCTTGCCATGGCTATACAAATAGTTGTCCTCTGCAAAGGTATCATTTTTGTGCTTGCCTGCAAAGTAATCGGGCAGCAACCCGCCCGATTTTTCCAAACAATGCTACTTGCCCCCCAATACAACGCTAAGAGCCTGTCGCAAATTTTCCTTTTTAAGACTCTTGTTCAGCCTCTTTTGAGTATCTTTCCGGTCTCTTTTTCTGCTGTACTTCGTCACGTAGCCCGCTACGCTCCTCACCACAGCAGAAAAATATCCTCGAAAACAATCCTCAAAATAAGGCTGAGCAAAATTTACGACAGGCTCTAACTGGGGAAGAAAAATTTCCCAGTTAGGAAAAACTTTTTTCCCAACTGGGGAGAAATCCGCCTCCCTCTTATCCAAGAAAAAGAGGATGCCAAGAACGGCATCCTCCGCAAACAAAACAAACAAACGGTAGGAAGCACAACACTTCCTACGCTAACTCCCCCTGCTTCACTAAGCAAAAAAGGGGAGGGGTCGCGCCTCACGGCGGGAAA
>CALUIF010000065.1 GCA_944320635.1 uncultured Bacteroides sp.
GCGGTTAGTGTTTAGTGATTAGTGCTTTTCGTGCATTAATCACTAATCGCTGAACACTATCCCGTTATGATTAGACCTCTCTGATTTTCCAAATCTTGTAGGAGATGCCTTCGTCGTACACGTCGCTTCCGTCCAGGCGCTTCACGGCCTTCACCACGCGGATGGTGAGGGGCAGGACGATGACTTCGTACAGTGACTTCAGCACGATTTGCAGCGCCATCATCACCGCCAGTTCGCGCCAGGCTATGATGCCTCCGAAGGCTGTGGGGAAGAAGATGAGCGAGTCGGCCGTCTCGCCCGCCACCGTCGACACGATGGCCCGCAGTGAAAAGCGCTTCCCCCGGCAGGCCAGCTTCATGCGGCTCATCACGTAGGCGTTGAGGAACGACCCCGTGAGAAACGCCAGCAAGCTGGCCACCACAATGCGGGGCGCCATGCCGAATACGAAGTTGAAGTGCTCCTCGCCCTCCCAGAACGGGGCGGCGGGCAGCGCCACAGCCACCAGTCCCAGGCCCACGACAAAGAAGTTCATGGCAAAGCCGCTCCAGATGATGAGCCTGGCCTTGCGGAATCCCCACACCTCGGCGATGCAGTCGTTGATGATGTACGACACGGGAAAGACGAGCAGCCCTGCCGTGACGGTGAGGCTTCCCAACTGGATGACTTTGGTTTCGAGAAGGTTGGCTGCGATGAGGCACACGTTGAACACGATGCCGAGCAGCATGAATGGGATGGATACTTGTTGTTTCATCGTTCTTGTTTTTTACGTGGTTTCCTGGAATACACGGCCGTTCTTAGCGGCATCATACGTCTTTTCGGGGTGCAAAGATAAGGCATCCCGTGCAAACAGACAACGGGGCAGGCGGAATTTTCTGTCTGTCTCTTTCCGTCTGCCCCGTCAGTCTTTCCGGTAGCGGGCTTATTACCGTTTTTTCATTACGCTGTTCATCACCCGTATGCTGGACACCAGCTTGTTGGTCGAAGTGAACACATCTACGTTCCATACATGCGACGAGCGGCCCTTGTGCACAATGGTGGCCACGGCCCGCACCGTGTCCCCCTCGTGTGCCGACGAGATGTGGTTTCCGCTCACTTGCATGCCCACCACCGCTTCATCGGGCTGGCAGGATATCATGGAACCCAGTCCTGCCACGGTTTCGGCCAGTGCCAGTGTGGCTCCTCCGTGCAAGATGCCGAATGGCTGGCGTGTACGTTCGTCCACCGGCATGGTGGCTTCAACGCGGTCGGGCGACGCGTAGGTGTATTGTATGCCCAGATTGCCCATCAAGGCGTGTTTGGCTTGGGTGTTCAGCAGGTCGAGTGGGATTTCGGAGGCATGCACTTCGGCCAAGATGAGTTTCTCTACGGCTTGTGCCACGCCATCTTCTTCATTGGATGCCGTCACGTAGTCGGCGCAACGTTTCACGGAGTCTTGTGAATGCCCCATGGCTATTCCCACGCCCGCCAGTTGCAGCATGGTGACGTCGGCTACCCCGTCGCCTATGGCAATGACTTCTTCGCGCGTCACGCCCAGTTGCTCCATCAGTGCGCCCAAGGTGTTGGCTTTGTCTACCCCACAAGGCACCACTTCCAGAAAATAGGGTTCAGAGGGGAATACGTCCAGTGCGCCCGCCAGTCGTTTTTTCCAGTGTTCTTCAAGTCCTCGCAAAGCCTCTTCGTCATCGCTCACCAGTACGCACTTGCAGGGAGAGAAGTCGATGGCAGTCGAAAAGTGCTCTTCCTTGATAATCTTCAACCTGTTCAATTGGGCTTCGCGCCTGATGTAGAGGTTCTCATCATCGTTGGTGAGCAGGGTGTCATCGTGGTAAGTAAAGATGGAGAAGTTGTTTTTAAGGGCTTTCTTTTCCAAGTAGGGAATCATTTCGGGGTTGATGCGGCGCTCAAACAAGATTTCCCCATTCTCGGCTTTGATAATCTGGCATCCGTTGTACGACACCACGTATCCGCCGAAGTGTCCCAATTCCAATGTTTGTGCCAAGGGCATGAGCCCGTAGGTGGGTCGGCCTGAGGCCAAGACAATGCGTACTCCCATGTGTTGCACTTTCAGCAGGGCGGAAAGGGTGCGCTTGCTGATTTCCTTTGCGTCGTTGAGCAATGTCCCGTCTACGTCGAGGACTAATAATTTGTACTTCATGGCCGTTAGTTTTTAGTTCTGCTTACAAATATAACGAAAAGCATGCAGAGTGTACATCTTTAAAGGGGAATATTTCAGCTTTTTGTAAAGAGTGCAGGCCGGAAATGAGGTTGTGCGGGGGCACGAGAGACTTGTTGGTAGAGGGTGTAAAGCGGAAAATGATTTATGTCAATACGTTTTTTGCGGGAAAAGCGTATCTTTGCAGCCGGTATTAGTTTTTTTAATTAAAGTATTTGAGTCATGAAATTGCCTGAAGATGCGATGATGCTTTACAGCTTCATCAACATGAAACTCCGCGATTGTTATCCTTCTCTCGATGCTTTATGCGAAGACATGGGTGTTGAGAAGAGTTTTGTGGTGCAAAAGTTGAAAACCGTGGGATTTGAGTACAACCCAGCAAAAAACCGTTTTTGGTAATTGAAGTAACGAACTAAAAAATAAGAGGAATGTTTCCGAGTTGAAGCATTCCTCTTTTTTGTGCATATTCCCCATCCCTTTGGGGGTATGTTATTGCGGGATTTCTTCGAGATTCTTTTCGATTTCCTGGTCGCTCAATTCGTAGTTCACCAAGTCGCCTGCCAGGTACTTGTCGTATGAGGCCATGTCAATAAGCCCGTGTCCTGAAAGGTTGAACAAGATGACTTTTTCTTCACCTGTCTCCTTGCATTTCTTGGCCTCATTGATGGTGGCGGCTATGGCATGGCATGATTCGGGCGCGGGGATGATACCTTCCACTTGCGCGAAGAGGCAACCGGCCTCGAACGACTCCAGTTGTTGGATGTCGACAGCCTCCATAAGCCCGTCTTTCAGCAGTTGGGAAACAATGACACCTGCTCCATGGTAGCGTAAACCTCCGGCATGGATGTTGGCAGGAGCAAAGTTGTGTCCCAGTGAGAACATAGGCAATAGAGGGGTATATCCGGCCTCGTCTCCAAAGTCATAGCAGAACTTTCCCCGTGTCAGCTTGGGGCATGATGCCGGTTCTGCCGCAATGTAGCGTGTCTGCTTGCCTTCCAATAAAGTGTGTCGCATGAAGGGGAAAGCGATGCCGCCGAAATTCGAGCCGCCTCCAAAGCAGGCTATCACCATGTCGGGATATTCGCCGGCCAGTTCCATTTGCTTCTCGGCCTCCAGTCCGATGACAGTTTGGTGCAAGGCCACGTGGCTTAGTACTGAGCCCAAGGTATATTTGCAGTTGGGTGTGGTGCGTGCCAGTTCTACAGCTTCTGATATAGCTGTGCCAAGTGAACCTTGGTGGTTGGGGCATGCGGTCAGAATGTCTTTCCCGGCACGTGTCGACATGGAGGGGGAGGGGGTTACCTGTGCCCCGTACGTTTGCATGATGCTGCGGCGGTAAGGTTTTTGTTCGTAGCTTATCTTTACTTGATATACAGCTGCTTCCAGTCCAAACAGACGGGCAGCGTATGACAAAGCGGCTCCCCATTGTCCGGCGCCGGTTTCGGTAGTGACGTTGGTTACGCCTTCCTTCTTGCAATAATAGGCTTGGGGCAAGGCGGAGTTCAACTTATGCGAGCCCATAGGGCTTACACTTTCGTTTTTGAAGTAGATGTGTGCCGGGGTGCCGATGGCTTTTTCCAATCCATAGGCACGTACCAACGGTGTGCTGCGATAATATTTGTACATATCCCGCACTTCCTCAGGTATCTCGATCCAAGTATCTGTTTGGTTCAGCTCTTGCCGACACAGTTCTTCGGCGAAGATGGGATAAAGGTCTTCCGGCTTTAAGGGTTGCCTGGTAGCCGGGTTCAAAGGGGGTAGTGGTTTGTTTTTCATGTCTGCTTGGATGTTATACCAATAGCGGGGTATTTCATCTTCAGGAAGCATGAATCTTTTTCTTCTTTCACTCATAATGTTTGTGTATTGATTGAATTTGTGCCCAAATGTAGTAATTATTTTAATATGTATGTCATTTTAGTATATATTTCTTTCGGTTTGCATGAAAAATGCCGTTCTTCTTGCAGGAATCCGGTTTTCTTTGTTACTTTGTTATTCCTATTTATTTCCAGTTTTTAGCATTACCTTTGTCCTAAAAATGCAGTGTCATGAAAATCCTGATAGTAGAAGATGAGCAAAATTTGCGCGAAACCATTGCTGCCTCGCTCCGGAAAGAGAAGTTCATGGTAGAGGTAGCCCCCGATTATTATACAGCGCTCGACAAAGTAAACGATTATGATTACGATTGCATCTTGCTCGACATCATGCTGCCCGGAGGAAGCGGGCTCGACGTGTTGCGCGAGCTAAAGCGCTTACACCGGAGTGATAGCGTGCTCATTATCTCCGCCAAAGACTCTTTGGACGATAAGGTGGACGGACTGGAGCTTGGAGCCGACGATTACCTGACTAAACCCTTCCATCTGGCCGAGCTGAATGCCCGCGTCAAGTCATTGATAAGGCGCAGGCACGCCAATGGGGAGACCTCCATTTCCCTTGGCAATCTCTCCCTGTTTCCCGACAAACGCCAGGTGGAGGTGGGCGGCGCGCCCTTGCAGTTGAACCGCAAGGAGTTTGACTTGCTCTACTATTTTGTAGCCAATCCCAACCGGGTCATCAACAAAATGAGCCTTGCCGAATCGGTGTGGGGAGACAATATAGACCAGGCCGACTCATTGGACTTTATCTATTCGCAAGTGAAAAACCTGCGCAAGAAGCTGAAGCAGGCCGAAGCCACGGTAGAGTTAAAGGCCGTGTATGGTTTTGGCTATAAACTTACGGAATTATAAAAAGAAAGATGAGGCATCGGGCTATGAAACTGTTGCATTATACCTATCGGAAACTGTCGCTATTGCTCCTGATGCTCATGGCATTGTGGGGAGTGCTCTTTTATTATGCCATTATGGAGGAGGTAATGGACGAAACCGATGACACCTTGCAGAACCATGCCCACTTGCTGATAAAAAAAGCCTTGCGCGACCCCTCTGTACTCGATACGCAAGGCAACCTCATGTCGTTCTACACCTTTCGTCCCATCAGCGAGGCCGAAGGGCGTAACTATCGCGAATTGTTTTACGACTCTACGGTCTATGTAGAACTAGAAGACGAAAACGAGCCGGTACGTGTCATGCAGACAGCCTTTCGCATGACCGACGGACAGTTTTACGAACTTACCCTCATGATTTCCACCTTGGAGCGCGACGATATGGTACGTGCCATCTGCTGGTATCTGGGCGCCCTTTTCATTCTTTTCATCATTTGTACATCCATAGGCATCAAGCGGGTGCTGAAAGACGTGTTCAAGCCCTTGCAAAAATTGTTGTCGTGGCTACACGAATTGCATCCCGGGCAGGAAGTTCCCCCTTTGGACAACCCTACCAACATCCGCGAATTCCGTCAGCTGAGCGAAGCTGCGGTAGCCATGGGCAACCGCAGCTATAAGGCATACACCGAGCAAAAGCATTTCATTGAAAACGCTTCCCATGAATTGCAGACACCCTTGGCCATTGTCCGTGGCAAAGTGGAACTGCTGGCAGAGGGCGAAAACCTCTCCGCCAAACAAATGGAAGAACTCGATGAAATCTATGCCACCTTAGGCCGTGCCGTGAAGCTGAACAAGTCCCTGCTGTTGCTCTCGCGTATAGAAAACGGGCAATATGCTGAGACGGAAAACGTGTCTGTCGACGATATACTCGACCACCTGTTGCCCGACCTGATGGACATTTATGAACACAAGCAAGTGCATGTGGAACGCCGGAAAGGAGATGTCCCCTTTATTATCCGCTGCAACCATTCGTTGGCACAAATATTGGTGACCAACCTTATAAAAAATGCCCTTTTGCACAACCGTGAAGGAGGTGAGCTGCACATCACCACTACTCCCGATAGCCTCATAGTGGCCAACACCGGTGAAGCACCGCTCGATGCCGGCCGCTTGTTCGAGCGCTTCTATCGGGGCAGTGGGCGTAAAACCGAGTCCACCGGTTTAGGGCTTGCCATAGCACGCTACATAGCCCGCTCCGCAGCATTGGAGCTGACCTACCGGTGGCGTGACGGCATGCATTGCTTTATCTTAGTTAAAGGTACTTAAAATGCAGAGGGCTTGGCGAAAATTCCCGTTTCTTTCCCATTTCCTACCCTTCCTTTGCACCAAGGCAAATAAAGTAAGAGTCTGTTTAAATTTTGCTCAGCTTTATTTTGAGAGCTGTTTTGGAGGATATTTTTCTGTTGTAATAAGGAACGTAGCGGGCTACGTGACGAAGGACAACAGAAAAAGAGACCGGAAAGAGACAAAGGTAAGGCTGGATAAAAATCTTAAAAAGGAAAATTTAAACGAAACTAAGTAAACTAATCATAAATTGTCATTTAATTTTGCATACATACTTAGGTGGTTATGAGAAAAACAATCTTTTTGCTTCCCCTTTTCGGGTTTGCCCTTGCCCAACCGGCGTGGGCCGATGGCATTGTGACTTTCGACTCAAAGCAATTGCCACGCGAGGCACTTGCCTTCCTACAACGTCATTTCCCCGAAGCACAAATATCTCATATCAAAATCGAAAAAGATTTTTTGCGGATAAACAAATACGAAGTGTTGCTTACCGATCGCACAGAAGTAGAGTTCGACCGTGATGGGGCATGGATGGAGGTAGACTGCGACCACATGCAAGTGCCCTCCGCCTTATTGCCCTCCTACGTGTCGGCCTATGTGGAGAAGCACTTCGGCGGTGCAATGGTCGTAAAGCTCGAGCGCAAGCGCAAGGGCATGGAAGTCGATTTGGACAATGACATCTCGCTGACCTTCAACCACAAGGGAAAACTGATAGAGATTGACGACTGAAACGCCTCTGTGCCGGCATAAAAAAGGAGGGCCACAAGCCCTCCCTTTTTGTATGGTCAGAAGATATTTCCGATACCCATCAGATGATGTATTGCGAACTGATAGACTCGTTGTTCATCACCCGGCGGATAGTCTCTGCAAACATGTCGGCTATGCTGAGTTGCTTTACCTTGTCGCACTTCTTGGAGTAAGGAATACTGTCGGTAAACACCATCTCCGTCAGTGCCGACTCTTGCACGCGGAACGAAGCCGGGTCGGACATCACGCAGTGGCTGGCAATGGCACGCACAGACTTCGCGCCGGCTTCCATCATAATGTTGGCAGCCTTCGTTATGGTACCTGCCGTGTCTACAATGTCGTCAATCAGCACCACGTTCTTATCCTTTACGTCGCCTATAATCTGCATGGTAGCCACTACATTGGCTTTTTCGCGCGTCTTGTTGCACAACACCAGGGGCACGCCCAGATATTTGGAGAACGTGCTGGCACGCTTCGAGCCGCCCACGTCGGGAGTGGCAATCACCAGGTTTTCCAGTTGGAGAGACTCGATGTAGGGCAGGAACACCGCCGAGGCGTACAAGTGGTCGACGGGGATGTTGAAGAAGCCCTGTATCTGGTCGGCATGCAGGTCCATGGTAATCAGGCGGTCAATGCCGGCCACCGAAAGCAAGTCTGCCACCAGCTTGGCACCGATGGATACACGCGGCTTGTCTTTACGGTCTTGGCGCGCCCAACCGAAGTAGGGGATAACAGCCACTATGCTCTTGGCTGATGCGCGCTTGGCTGCGTCGATCATCAGCAACAACTCCATCAGGTTGTCGGAGTTGGGAAATGTGGACTGTACCAGGAATACGTGTGCCCCGCGGATGGACTCCTCGTATGACACTGCAAACTCCCCATCGGCAAAATGGGTAATGTTCATTTTCCCCAAGGGACAATTAAGGCTTGCACAGATTTTCTCTGCCAGGTACTTCGAGTTGGTGCCCGAGAATACCATAAAAGGTGCTTTTTCGCTCATTTTTGTAAATAGAGGTTTAACCTATTTGGATTTTTTTGCAAAGGTATGAAAATCCTGTTACTTGGGTGCTTTTTTCGAGGATATTTTTCTGCGGCCATCATGCGGCTGTCCCTGCGCCGTTGCATCCGGAAACTGAAATGTTAAATTATTTTATTCCACTTCCTAAAAAAAAGGGCTTGATACCAACTTCGTACCATGTTCGTACCAACTTCGTACCATGTTCGTTCCAATTCCCCTGCTATAGACTCGAACATGGAACGAAGTTGGTATGGTTCTGTGTATAGATATTTTACTCTCTACTGCTTGCCGTAAAGGCGGCGGGCACGCCATTTCCACGACAGCGACAGGAGAGGTTGCATAAGGTCGAACGCCGGAAGCATGAAGCCGTACTTGCCTTTCTCACCCAAGTGGCGGGCGGTGACGCCTATGATGCGTGCCTGTAGCAGCAGCCGCAGCAGGAACAGCAGCAGCCCCATGCCTGCGGCCAGCCAGTGCTGGTGGAGCGCGCCCGTGATGCACGTAGCCAGCCAGGCGGCATGAAACAGCAGCCGGGTGGCAGTCTCCAGCCCGTTGGCATAGCGTTGTGTGCCCCGGTAGTGTCTGGCGGTGGAGGCGTATGCCGCCTTTTCGTCCGTCCAGTTGTCGGCTCGCCCGGCAGGGTTGATGCGCACGATGGCTTCCGCCGACACCTCTACCCGCGTGTTTGCAGGCGTGGCTATACGGTTGACGAACAAGTCATCGTCGCCTTGGGGCAGGTGGAGGTGTTCCGAAAATCCCTTGTTCTTGTAGAACAGTTCTTTCCGGTAGGCCAAGTTGCGCCCTATGCCCATGTAGGGGTGCTTGCCCAGGGCAAAACCGAGGTAGCGCATGGCGTTGAACAGCTCGTACAGCATGACCCACCGCCTCCCCTTGCCGGGCTCTTGGCTGAAGTTGCTGTAGCCCAGCACTACTTGGGTGCCTTCGGTAAAGTTCCGTGCCAGCATCCGCAGCCACTGGGGGCTTTGCGGCGCGCAGTCGGGGCGGGTAAATACCAGCCAGTCATATTTGCTGGCCTTTATGCCGAGGGTCGTGGCCAGTTTGTGGTGGCTGATGCCGCGTGGCGAGTGGGGCGTGAAGCTGTGGTAGAGGTGGGGATATGTCTTCTCGAGGCGAGCGAGGAGGGCGTCGCTTTCGTCATCGTTGCCATCGTTGATGACAATGACCTCGTAGGCAGGATAGTCTTGCTTCAACACGGACTCCAGGTTGAGGCGCAAGCTCTCGGCTTCATTGCACGCGCTGATGATGACGGACACGGGGGGCAGGTCGTGCGTATAGGCCACCTTTCCTGCCTCCGAAGCGCGGCAGTGCCGCCCGATGCGGCTGTACAGGGTGAGGTAATACACGGTTTGCACCACGAAGAGGAGTGCTGTGGCGGCAAGTAGGATTTGCTCCGTATAGTCAATGGTAAATGCTTGCATAGGCGGTAATGCTCTTAACACTTCGCAAAGGTACGGCTTTTTCGTGAAGATGGTGCATGTATCCTTTGCATTGTCCGCGTTTATGGGGCGATGACTGGCACTTCGAGGAATTGCGTGGCCGGGAAGTGGTGCTGCAGGTAGCGTTGCAGGTATTGGCGGGTGTCATCCAGTATGGTGGGGTCGCTTACGGGCGGATAGAGGTTGTAGAGCAGCGTGTGCAGGGTGATGCCCCGGCGCTGTACGGCCTCGAGGCTGAGCAGGGTGTGGTTTATGCTGCCCAGCTTGCCCGAGGTGACGAATACCAGAGGATAGTGGTTCTGCTCCACGTAGTCTATGGTGAGCATGTCTTCCGTAAGGGGCACCATAAGGCCTCCGGCACCTTCCACGAGCACGTCGTCATAGCGGTCGGCCAGTTCGAGGGTGGCGCGGGCGATGCGTCCGAAGTCGATGGGGCGCTTGTCTATCCGCGCTGCCAGATGGGGTGAGCAGGGGTAGGAGTAGATTTCGGGCATCGTGAGCCCTTCTTCATCTTCGGGCAGGTAGCCGGTACCCATGATGCGGCGGTGCAGGTCGATGTCTTCCGAGTGGCCTACATTGCCTGTCTGCACCAGTTTCTGTGTGATGACCCGCCTTCCTTCTGCCATCCATTGTGTGGCCAGCCAGGCGGTGCAATAGCTTTTGCCGGCATCGGTGTCGATGCCGCTTACGAAGTATATGTTTCCTTGGTGTTTCATACGTTTCATTGTTTAGTGGCGATGATATAAATAGGGTGGTAAGTCAGTGCGACGCCTTCCTTGCACGAGAACCGGCTGGCGTACGTGTCGCAGAAGCCGTTCAGTCGGCTCCGTGTCCACATCCGCTTCTCGGTGCCGGTGATGCCGGTCTGCCTGAGATGTTTCAGCACGTCGACGGGCGTGGGGAAGGCGAGTGGAATGATGTCTTCCTCGGTATGCAGCAGGCGGAAGTGGGGCGACAGCATGCGGCAAAGGTCATCCAGCGTGGGGTAATGCAGGCCGTTGCCGGTAATGCTGCGTATCTCATGCAGGTTGTGCGGGCCGAAGGTGCTGAAGGCAAGCATTCCGTCAGAAGCGAGCGCGCGGTGGCACTTGGCAAAGAAGGATGCTGGCTGGCTGAACCATTGCAGGGTAGAGCACGAGGCGATGAGTTGCAGCCCTGCGGGAAAGTCTATCTCCTCGGCGTCGCCCGGAAGGAATCGTGCAGGTGCTCCAGGCTGGAGCAGGTCGTGCAGGCTATCCTTCATCTCCGGGCAGAGGTCGTTGAGCCACAGCTCCTTCGGGTGTAGGATGCTGAGCAGCATCCGGCTGAATATGCCTGTGCCGCAGCCTACTTCAAGCACGCTGTCCGCTTCCCGTCCGGTAAATGCGGCGCGCAGCAAGGTGGCCATAAACTTCGCTATCTGCTGCTGTGCACGGGCTTCGCGGGGGTACGACTCGCGTGCCTTGGCAAAGCGTTCGGCTATCAGTTGTTTGTCCATAGGTCTTGCAGGTAATGTGTGAAAGTTACTTCCGGATAGTGTGGTTCATCGGTTGCCTGCGCGGACGTATGCAGCTCTGCCCAGGCATTCAGTTGGTTTGCGGGCGGAATGATGTTATCCTTTCGCCCCACGACGGCCTCCGTCCACTGCAGGGTGTGGGGAGGCAGCTGGCCGCAAAGTTTTGCAATGGCGCACAGTTCGTCGCGCAGTTCTTCCAGCGGGCGGCATGGCGTCACGCTGAGGAAGCGGCGGAAGGTGGCCGTATCTCCGCACATCCGCCTCAGGAACTTATGGAGGGAGATGTCAGTCAGCCCGTCCAGCGTGCCTTGGAAGATGCGTAGAGGAATGCCCCGCCTTTCATCGATGGGGAAGGGCGTTCCGTTAATAGCAATGCATTGTTTGGGGCGGAGCGGCAGTGCGGGCACGACGTGCGAGGCTGCCCATACGCCCATCGACCACCCCACGACGTTCAGTTCGCTGTACCCTTGCAGCACGTTGGTATCGAATGCCAAGTCCCTGTAGTCGTAGCACAGCAGCATGTCGCTGTCCGCCGGATGGTATTGGCGGAACATAGTTTCGTCGGCTCCCCAGCCTGCGAAGATTAGCAGCAGGCGGTGGCAATGGTTTCGTTGTAGGAAGATTTGTTTCATCGTTTTTGTGTTATCTGTTATATATATGGTATGAAATTGATTCACGCGCTCGGTCTACACACTTGCACGCGCTCGGTCTACACACTTGCATCCGCTCGGTCTACACACTTGCATGCGCTCGGTCTACACACATGCATCCGCTCGGTATACACTTATTATCCAAAGTGCGATTTATGCAAACGCCGCAATTCGGACGCCAATGCATCCACCTCTTCGGCCTTCAAGGCTGCCGTGAGCGAGAAGCGTATGCGCGAAGTCCCTTGCGGTATCGTGGGCGGACGCACGGGCAGAGCATAGAAGCCCGCGCTTTGCAGGCATTCTGCCATCCGTATGGCCTTGGCGCTTTCGCCCACTACGAGGGGCACGATATGGCTGCTGCCCACACTTTGCATCCCTGCGAGGGAAATCCCTTGCCGCAGGCGCGAGGCAATGGCGTGCAGTTGCCTTCGCTCATCCTTCAGCCCCGGCAATCTTTGTACCACGTGCAGTGTCCATGCCACATTGACGGGCGGCAGGGCTGTGGTGAAGATGAAGGGGCGCATGTGGTTCACCAGGTACTCGCGCGCCACCCGCTTGCAGGCCACAAATGCCCCTGCCGATGCGGCGGCTTTTCCGAAGGTACCTACAAGGAAGTCAATGTCCTGTACGCACCCTTGCTCTTCGGCGCACCCCATTCCATTGTCGCCCCGCACGCCGAAGGCATGGGCTTCGTCCACGTAGAGCATGACGTTGGGGTAACGCTTCTTCAGTGCCACCAGCGCCGGGAGGTCGGCTTCATCGCCGTCCATGCTGAAGATACTTTCGGTGACGATGATGATGCGGCTGTACATGCCGTGATACTTCACAAGCAATCGCTCCGCTTGGCCGAGGTCGTTGTGGCGGTAGCGTATGCAGTGCGCCTGGCTGAGGCGTATGCCGTCGATAAGGCTGGCGTGTACCAGCTTGTCGGCCAGAATGAGCGTCGACTTGTCGGCCACGGCAGGCAGTATGCCGGCATTTGCATGGTAGCCGCACCCCAGCACGAGCGTGGCTTCGCACCCCAACTGTGTGGCCAGCTCTCCCTCTAGCTCCGTGTAGACGGGAAAGTTTCCGGTGAGCAGGCGCGATGAAGACGAGGTGGGCAACAGCACTTCGGCGGGAATCCCTTCGACGAACTCCCGCCACCAGTCAGTGCGTGCGGCAAGGCCGAGGTAGTCATTGGAGGAGAGGTTCAGCATCGGCTTCCGCCCGCCTTTTTCGGTGTAGACGCAGCGGCCTTCATGCCGCAGCGGGGTGAGGCGGCGCAGGTTGCCCTCCTCCTCCAACTGGCTGAGCCGCGCTGCCATGTCTTGGTAGATGTCGTTCATAAGCTATCATTCATTTCGGTCAGAATCTTCAACATGCCGCGAGTCAGCGTCGACAACTCTTCCTGTCGGATGATGAACGGCGGCATAACGTACACCAACCTGCCGAAGGGGCGCAACCAGATGCCTTCCTCCACGAAGCGCCTTTGCATCCACGCCATGTCTACCGGCTTGTGCAGCTCCACTACGCCGATGGCCCCCAGCACGCGTACGTCCTTCACGATGGCAAGGCTTCGCGCAGGCGCCAGCTCGCGGATGAGTTGGTGCTCTATGGCCGACACCTTTCCCTGCCAGCCGTATTCGGCCGACGTGAGCAGGCTTACCGATGCACAGGCTATCGCGCAGGCCAGAGGATTGCCCATAAAGGTGGGGCCGTGCATGAATACCCCCGGCGCGTGCAGGGAGATGCAGTCGGCTACCTCGTTGGTGGCCAGCACGGCGGAAAGCGTCAGGTAGCCTCCCGTCAGGGCCTTGCCTATGCACATGATGTCCGGCTCCACCCCCGCGTGTTCCCAGGCAAAGAGCTTGCCCGTGCGCCCAAAGCCTGTGGCTATCTCGTCGAAGATAAGCAGCAGCCCGTATTCGCGGCAGAGGCGTGCTGCTTCCCTCAGGTATTGCGGGTGGTAAAACCACATGCCGCCTGCGCCTTGCACGATGGGTTCGAGGATGAGGGCCGCCAGTTCCCCGTGATGTTCGCGGATGAGCGCGGCCAGCGGCTCGATGTCGTCGGGCATCCACTCGCCGTCGAAGCGCGAGCGGGGTTGCGGGGCGAAGTACCTCACCGGAAGGGCGCTGCCAAACAGCGAGTGCATGCCCGTCACAGGGTCGCATACCGACATGGCATTCCACGTGTCGCCATGATAGCCCGAGCGGATGGTGACGAAGTTGGTCTTCCCGCTCTCGCCCTTTCCATACCAGTATTGCACGGCCATCTTCAGGGCGACTTCCACCGCTACAGAGCCTGAGTCGGCGTAGAATATCTTCTGCATGGAGGGAGGCACCAAGGGCAGCAACAGCCGGGCCAATTCGATGGCAGGGTCATGCGTCAGCCCGCCGAACATCACGTGGGACATGCGCTCCAGCTGTCCCTGCGCGGCGCGGTTGAGTACCGGATGATTGTAGCCGTGCACTGCACACCACCACGACGACATGCCTTCCACCAGCCGCGTGCCGTCGCTCAGGGTAATGGTAGCGCCTTCGGCCCTCTCTACCTTGTAGACGGGCAGGGGGGTGCTGGTCGAGGTATAGGGATGCCACAGGTGCAGGCGGTCGATCATCGTGTCGCTCAGGCGGTAGCCTGCCTCCCGTGCCAACGCCTTGTCGTCTTCCACCTTCGAGCCGAGAGTGGTAAGCAGGTCGCCCACGATGGCCGCGTTAATGCCTGTCTGCATGGCTTTCCGCACCAGGTCTTTGCCGAGCCTCGAACGGCCTCCGGCAAAGCGCAGGTACGCCGCTGGGTGAATGAAGCGGAACAGTGCAATGGTGGTCAGCACCTCGTCGGCACTGAGCGGCGCCTGCCCTTCCAAAGGCGTGCCGGGGATGGGGCTGAGCAGGTTGATGGGTATGGACTGTACGTCCAGCTCCTTGAGTGTGAAGGCCAGCTCGATACGCTGCTCCATCGTTTCCCCCATCCCGATGATGCCCCCACTGCAGATGTCCATGCCGACAGCCCGTGCGGCCTGGAGGCTCTTTATCTTGTCGGCCTGCGTGTGGGTGGTGCACAGGGTGGGGAAGTAAGACGGCGCGCTCTCCAGATTGCAGTGGTAGCGTGTCACCCCGGCTTCGTGCAAAGCCCGCAGACTGTCTTCGTCCATCAGCCCCAGGGAGGCGCAGAGCGCAATGGACGAATGGCGGCGCAATTCGCGCACGGTGTTGCAAATCGCTTCGAGCTGCGTGCTCGTGGGCTTGCGTCCGCTTGTCACCAACGAGAAGCGGGCCACTCCTTGCCGCTCGTTGTAGAGGGCATGGTGCAGGCACTCTTCGGCGGGCAGCAAGTCGTAAGTCTCGGCTTTTGTGGGATAACGGGCCGACTGGGCGCACCAGCGGCAATCTTCCGGGCACCGGCCCGATTTGGCGTTGACGATGGAACACATGTCGAATTCCCTCGCAGCCATCCTGCGCGTTATCTCGGCGGAGGCGGCATATAGTGCTTCCTTGTCGGGCTGCATAGCCAGCCAGCAGGCTTCGTCGTAGCTTATGGTCTGCCCGTCGAGCACCTTTTGTTTCAGTTCTTCTATGGTCATGGTTTGTGTATTGGATAAATGGTTGAGATTGTCCGTTCGCATATAAAAAGGCGGGCATAAGCTGATGCGAAGGTGGGTACTTTGTCCATTCCCGTCAGCTTATGTCCGCCTGTGTGGCCGGTCTTCCTTATAGGCATGCTGCCTTGGCCGGCTGCATGATCTTCGCATCCGGCAGGTGAGGAAGTCCGGGCAATGCTTTGTCCCGTGCTTCTTGCGGCATCTGATAGGGCATAAAGAGCTTGTCCGGCAAGCTCCGGAGGCAGTTCCCACGGCACGCCCGGGTCAATGCCTTTGCTTAGCGCCGTGCAGGTGTTGCCTTGTCGTCCCGATGTGCCGCTATGCAGCTGTTTCTTCAGCGAGCGGTCGGCAATACTGTTGCACACGTGCCCTATGGTGACGTGCCTGCCCATGCTGGCAAATGCGGCATATTGCTTCCGGCTCCAGCGGCGGAAGCGTAGTCCATGCAGTATGGGTCTTGCTTTGTTCATAGTCCTATTTCTGTAAGATGCAGGGTGTCCCCTTTGCTTGAGGCGTGCAAATGTAGGGAAAATATCCGTAATGTCCAAAATCCATCCTTCGCCGTGTTTTCCCTGCTTTTGCTCCGCTCCACCTCCGCTCATGCTCCGCTTCTATAGGAGCGGAGGAGAAGCGGAGCAAGAGCGGAGCAAACACGGCGAGGAGACGAACATGAAGCGGTTGAAGTAGGATTGTGGGGTAAGGGGGGGAGGATAGGAGACTTTTTTTGAAATATATGTTTGCTCGTCTTTCACATTTATCTTATATTCGCGCACGAAGATGTTGTGCAAGTTCGGATTTTGCAGATTCCGGCATGGACAAATTCAATGTTTGTAAGTTCCTTAAACATAAGAATTATGAAGAATGTGATGAAAACTTGGGCAGGAATAGGCTTCGTATGCCTCCTGTCAGTGTCCTGTAGCAGGCCGTTGCCTTATCAGGATACGTCATTGCCGGCAGCTGAGCGGGCCCGTGACCTGGTGAGCCGGCTTACTCTTGAAGAAAAAGCAGCCTTGATGCAAAATGCTTCACCCGCCATACCTCGGTTGGGCATCAAGGAATATGATTGGTGGAATGAGGCATTGCATGGCGTGGGACGTGCAGGGCTGGCTACTGTGTTTCCCCAGTCCATCGGCATGGCGGCTTCCTTCGATGACAGTCTGCTTTATCAGGTATTTACGGCAGTCAGCGACGAGGCGCGTGCCAAAAGTGCCCAATTTGGGCGCGACGGTCGGCTGAAACGTTATCAAGGACTGACGTTTTGGACGCCTAATGTAAACATTTTCCGCGACCCTCGCTGGGGGCGGGGTCAGGAGACTTACGGTGAAGACCCTTTCCTTACAAGCCGTTTGGGCGTGAGTGTAGTGCGGGGATTGCAGGGACCGGATACGGAGAAGTATGACAAGCTGCATGCCTGTGCCAAGCACTATGCCGTACACTCGGGACCGGAATGGAACAGGCATGTGTTTGATGCGGAAAACATAGCTCCACGCGATCTTTGGGAAACTTATCTTCCTGCCTTTAAGGCGTTGGTGCAAGAGGCTGATGTAAAGGAGGTGATGTGTGCTTATAACCGTTTTGAGGGCGAGCCTTGTTGCGGGAGCAATAGGTTGTTGCATCAGATTCTTCGCAAGGAATGGGGCTTTGACGGCATTGTTGTTTCCGATTGCTGGGCTATCAATGATTTCTATACCGAAGGGCATCATCACACAGAGCCCGATGCACCTCATGCGGCTGCCAAGGCTGTGCATACAGGCACCGATTTGGAATGCGGCGAGAGTTATGGGTCGTTGGTCGATGCCGTGCAGGCCGGACTTATAGATGAGGCTACGGTCGACACTTCCGTTATCCGGTTGATGAAGGCTCGTTTTGAGTTGGGCGAGATGGATGAGGATGTGGCTTGGAATCGCATCCCTTACAGTGTGGTCGATAGCAAAGAGCATCGTGCCTTGGCCTTGAAAATGGCACAGGAAAGCATGGTGCTGTTGACGAATAAGGACAATTTCCTTCCCCTTGATAAAAACATTACCGTAGCGCTTGTTGGCCCCAATGCCAATGATAGCATTATGCAGTGGGGTAATTACAATGGTTTCCCCAGCCATACGTCTACTTTGTTGGAAGCGCTTCGCAATTATTTGCCAGAGGACCGGATTATTTACGAACCGGGTTGCGACCATACTTC
The DNA here is from genome assembly GCA_944320635.1 of uncultured Bacteroides sp. Lineage (GTDB taxonomy): Bacteria > Bacteroidota > Bacteroidia > Bacteroidales > Bacteroidaceae > Bacteroides. Next base: position 17,348 of record CALUIF010000065.1, read on the forward strand.
TGCCGTGGCTTTGCAAAGTCTTTTTAATCAGTGTAGTATAGATGGGAACCAGGGCTTTAAGGCCGCTTATTGGAATAGTCAACGTCCGGAAGGAGACCCGGATGTAACAGCTTGGGTTTCTACTCCCTTCCACTTTACAACGGCAGGTGCAACGGTCTTTGCGCCGGGCGTGAATTTGGGAGGCTTTTCTGCGGTTTATGAATCGCAATTCCATGCCGAGAAGAGCGAGCAAGTTGTGTTTAGCTTTCAGACGCAAGGCTATGCGCAGCTGTCGATTGATGGAAAGCGTGTGGCTTCGGCTTTGAATATGAAGAGCAATCATGCTTATGCTTTTGAGGCTGAGGCAGGAAAAACGTATGATATTCAGGTGACATTTGCAGCTACTGAAGGAGATTGTGCCACGTTGAATTTTGATTTGGGACGTGAGATCCCTTTAGATTTGTCGAAAACGGCAGAGCGTGTGCGCAATGCTGATGTTATTTTGTTTGCAGGTGGCATTTCGCCCGGGTTGGAAGGCGAGGAAATGCCGGTTTCCGTGCCGGGATTTAAGGGTGGTGACCGTGAAAGCATTGAGTTGCCTGCTGTACAGACCCGTTTGCTTAGGGAATTGTATAAGACTGGGAAGCCTGTTGTGTTCATCAATTTCTCTGGTTCGGCTATGGCTTTGACCGATGAGGCTCAGTTGTGCCGTGCCATGTTGCAAGCTTGGTATCCGGGACAGGCCGGAGGTGATGCTGTCGTTTCTGTCTTGTTTGGCGACTATAATCCGGCAGGACGCTTGCCGGTAACTTTCTATAAGGGAACCAACCAGTTGCCTGATTTTGAAGACTATTCCATGAAGAATCGCACTTACCGTTATTTTAAAGGTGATCCATTGTTTCCGTTTGGACATGGTTTAAGCTATACCCGCTTCGAATATGGGGATGCCGTAGCAGATAAACTGGTTCTTGCAGAAGGTGAAACGTTGACACTTACTGTGCCTGTTGCCAATGTAGGTAAGTATGATGGCGATGAAGTAATTCAAGTTTATCTTCGCCGTCCTGGCGATGCTGACGGGCCTTTGCGTACGCTTCGTGCTTTCCGGCGCGTCAATATTCCTAAGGGCGAAACTCGGCGGGTTGTATTTACTATCCCGTATGAAAGTTTTGAGTGGTTTGATGCCGGTACAAATTCTGTCCATCCTCTGGTGGGTGATTATGAAGTACTGTATGGAGGAACTTCTGCTCTCAGTGGGCTTAAAGTATTGGATGTTGAGCTGAAGTAGCAGATAGATAATAGTAGGGTCGGGGAATGGAAAGAATTCCGGCCCTTCTTTTCCTCTTCCGTCCCGTCCTTTCCCCTTTTATATTATTATTATATGGTGTATCCTTTTCCCTCCTTCCTTTTCCGTTTTCTTTTCTTGTATGTTGTAACCATCTGGATATCAGCGTATGTATAAAAAACTTCATTAAAATCCTGAAAAAAGTGGTTGATATGTTTTGCCGTTACGTTGAAAGCCTGTACTTTTGCACCCGCTTTCGGCGATGAACCGGCAGGTTCGCCATCAGGATCGGGAGTTTTGAAAAAAAAAGTTCCGTGAAAATTT
>CALUIF010000066.1 GCA_944320635.1 uncultured Bacteroides sp.
CTGGAGGAAGCCATCAACGGCGTGGAGAACATGACCTACATCTACTCCACCGCCTCCAACGCGGGCGACGTCTACATCACCGTCTACTTCAAGCAGGGCACCGACCCGGACATGGCGGCGGTGAACGTGCAGAACCGCGTGTCGAAGGCGCAAGGACAGCTGCCGGCCGACGTGACCCGCATCGGCGTCGTCACCAACAAGCAGCAGAAGTCCATGCTGAAGGCCGTCACCCTATGGAGCCCCGACGACAGCTACGACACGCAGTTCCTCAACAACTACCTCCAAATCAACGTCATCCCCGAGCTGAAGCGTATCACCGGCGTGGGCGAGGTGACGCTGCTCGGCTCGAACTACGGCATGCGCATCTGGCTGAAGCCCGACGTGATGGCGCAGTATGGCATCGTTCCCTCCGACGTGACCTCGGCACTCAACGCGCAGAACATTGAGTCCGCCACCGGTTCGTTCGGCGAGAACTACGAAGGCGTGTTCCAGTACACGATGAAGTACAAGGGCCGCCTCGTCACGCCCGAAGAGTTCGGCAACATGGTCATCAAGTCGCTGCCCACGGGCGAGGTGCTGCGTCTGAAGGACGTGGCACGCATCCAGCTGGGCGACGAGGCCTACAACTACAAGAGCATGACCAACGGCCACAACGGCACGCTGTTCATGGTCTACCAGACGGCGGGGTCGAACGCCACGGAGGTCATCACGCAGATTGACGCCCGCATCGAGGAAATGTCGAAGAACCTGCCCAAGGGCATCCAGTTCGACGAATTGTACTCCACGAAGAACTTCCTCGACGCCTCGATGAAGCAGGTGGTGAAGACGCTGTTTGAGGCGTTCCTGCTGGTGGTCATCATCACCTACGTGTTCCTGCAGGACGTGAAGTCGATGATTATTCCCGCCATCTCCATTATGGTGTCGCTCATTGGTACCTTCGCCTTCATGTCCGTAGCCGGGTTCAGCATCAACCTGCTGACGCTGTTTGCCCTGGTGCTGGCCATCGGTATTGTGGTGGACGATGCGATTATTGTGGTCGAAGCAGTGCAGGCGAGGTTCGACGTAGGGTATAAGTCCTCGTACATGGCTACCATCGACGCCATGGGCGGCATCACCTCGGCCATCATCACCACCACATTGGTCTTCATGGCCGTGTTCATCCCCGTGTCGATGGTGGGTGGCACCAGCGGTACGTTCTACATGCAGTTCGGCCTGACCATGGCGGCTGCCGTGGGCATCTCGGCCATCAATGCCCTGACGCTCTCGCCCGCCCTCTGCGCCCTGATGCTGAAGCCCTACCTGAACGAAGACGGCACGGAGAAACGGAACTTTGCCGCACGCTTCCGTACGGCGTTCAATGCCGTGTTCTCGGTCATCACCCAGCGCTACCTGGGCGGCGTGCTGTTCTTCATCCGCCGGCGCTGGCTGGCCCTGGGCGTCTTTGCCTGCGCCGTGGCCGTACTGGCCTGGATGATGAACACCACCAAGACCGGCCTGCTTCCCGACGAAGACATGGGCTCCATCATGGTGAACGTCACCACACCTCCGGGCAGTTCCATTGCCCGCACTTCGGAGATTATGGAGGAATTGGAGCGGCGCTTGGACAGCATTCCGGAGGTGGCCATCGCCTCGGAGACGGCAGGCTACGGACTGATTGGCGGCGCAGGACCGTCGAGCGGAATGGTCATAGGCATGCTGACGGACTGGAGCAAGCGCAAGGGCGAGGGCCAAGGCATCGATGACGTACTGGCGAAGATTAACGGCTTTGCAAAGGATATGCCCGACGCACAAATCTTTGCCATGGCACCCCCTCTGATTGACGGTTACGGTGTGGCCAACGGCTTCGAAATTTACCTGCAAGACCGTGCAGGTTGCTCGGTGAACGACCTCTTCACCGTGGGGCAGGAGTTCATCGGTGCGCTGATGAAGCGTCCGGAGATAGGCTCGGCCTACACCACGTTCAACGTGAACTTCCCGCAATACCTCGTGGAGGTGGACGCCGCCAAGTGCCAGCGGGCGGGAACGACCGCCGATGCCGTGCTCTCCACACTGGCGGGCTATTACAGCGGGCAGTACGTGTCCAACTTCAATCGCTTCAACAAGCTCTACCGCGTCATGATACAGTCGTCGCCCGAATACCGCGTCACGCCCGAATCGCTCGACAAGATGTTCACCCGCGTGGAAAATGGCGAAATGGCACCGCTCTCGCAGTTCGTCAAGCTGACCAAGGTGTACGGCCCCGAGTCGCTGGCACGCTTCAACCTGTACAGCGCGATGGGCATCAACGGCGAGGCGGCGCAGGGCTACAGCTCGGGCGACGCGATTAACGCCATCCGCGAAGTGGCGGCCGAGAACCTGCCGCAAGGCTACAGCTTCGAGTTTGCAGGGATAAGCCGCGAGGAAAGCCAGACGGGCAGCAACACGGCCGTCATCTTCCTCATCTGCACGGTGTTCGTCTACCTCATCCTATGCGGACTGTACGAGAGCTTCCTCGTGCCCTTCGCCGTCATCCTGGCGGTGCCGTTCGGGCTGATGGGCAGCTTCGCCTTTGCGAAGATCATGGGGCTGGAGAACAACATCTACATGCAGACGGGCCTCATCATGCTCATCGGCCTGCTGGCCAAGACGCCATCCTGCTCACCGAGTATGCCGCCGACCGCCGCAAGTCGGGCATGACCCTCGTGCAGGCCGCGCTGGCCGCCGCCCGCGTGCGCTTCCGCCCCATCCTGATGACGGTGCTGGCCATGATATTCGGCCTGCTGCCGCTGATGTTTGCCAGCGGTGCCGGGGCCAACGGCAACTCGTCGCTCGGTTCGGGCGTGGTAGGCGACATGATATTCGGCATCCTGGCCATCCTATTCCTGGTGCCCGTGTTCTTCATCATCTTCCAATACTTGCAGGAGAAGGTGAAGCCCGTGGAGTTCCTCCCCCACCCCGACTGGGAGATTCAGAGCGAGATGGAAGCTATAGAGGAACGGAAGAAAGATAAAAAAGATTGATAAATATACCCCGCATGCCCCTGCCGGGAACTCCCACGCGTGGGAGCCTGTCATACCCCACTCGTGGGGTGCATCCATACCCCACGAGTGACCCATCGAGATACCCCACTCGTGGGATATCAGAAGCCTCCATGGTAAGGGCTACAGCCCATTGTGGGGCATGTGGAGATAAACAATAAAGAGAAGTAAAATATGAAACATGTTATCTTGCTTTGCAGCGCTGCCTTCCTGTTGGCGGGCTGTCACATCTACCAACCCTATTCGCGTCCCGAGGTGCAGACCGACGGGCTCTACGGTCCCAAGGTGCCGGTGGCCGACACCGCCTCCATTGCCTCGCTGGCATGGACGGAACTTTTTACCGACCCCTTGCTGCAAAACCTCATCCGCGAGGGGCTGGAGCAGAATACCGACCTGGGCATCGCCCGCCTGCGGGTGAAGGAGGCCGAAGCCACGCTGCTCTCCTCACGCCTGGCCTACCTGCCCTCCGTATCACTCGCACCGCAGGGCGGGCTGAGCAGCTACGACGGTGCCAAGACCGCAAAAACCTACTCACTGGCCGCCTCGGCGGAATGGGAAATCGACCTCTTCGGACGCCTGACTAATGCCAAGCGCGGGGCACGCGCCGCACTGGAGCAGAGCGAGGCATACCGCCAGGCCGTGCAGACACAGTTGATAGCCAACATTGCCAACGGCTACTACAACCTGCTGATGCTGGACCGCCAACTGGACATCAGCCTCCGTACCGCCGAATCGTGGGCCGAAGTGCTCCGCACCTACGAGGCGAAGTGGCAGGTGGGCGAAGCCACCGAAGCGGCAGTGGCCCAGGCCAGGGCAAGCAAGCTCTCGGTAGATGCCTCCGTACTGATCTTGCGGAAGCAGATACGGGCGCAGGAAAACTCACTCTCCGCCCTGCTTGGATCCGTGCCCCGACGGATAGAACGCTCCACGCTGGACGCACAACGCTTCCCCGACACCTTGGCCATAGGAGTGCCCCTGCAATTGCTGGAACGCCGCCCCGACGTCCGTCAGGCAGAAGCCGCACTGACGCAAGCCTTCTATGCCACCAATGCCGCCCGCTCCGCCTTCTATCCCTCCATCACGCTGAGCGGCTCCACCGGCTGGACGAACAACAGCGGTACAGCCATTGTCAATCCGGGCAACTGGCTGCTCAGCGCTCTCGGCTCGCTCACGCAACCCCTCTTCAACCGGGGCAGGAACACTGCCAACCTGCGTATCGCCAAGGCACAGCAAGAGGAAGCATTGCTCAACTTCCGCCAGAGCCTGCTGAAAGCCGGAGGCGAGGTGAACGACGCACTGATACAGTGGCAGACCGCCAACTCGCGGCTGGACATCATCGGCCGACAGGTAGAATCCCTGCAATCCGCAGTAAGCAACACCCGCAAGCTGATGGAGTACAGCAATAGTTCCTCCTACCTCGAAGTACTTACCGCCCGACAGAACCTCTTACAGGCAGAACTGACGGAGGCCAACGACCGCTTCGATAAGATACAAGGCGTCATCAACCTATACCACGCGTTGGGAGGCGGCGCAGAATAGGGAACATATTGGAAATATGATATAGGAATACTAAGGACGGCACCAATGGCCGTCCTTTCCTTTTTCAGAAGCACCCCGTCCCGTCGAAGCAATGGGTGCAAAGCTTGCACTTAGGCAGGCCGATGGCTTCCACCAGATGCTCCAGCGTGTTGAACTTCAACGACGACAGGCCGAAGCGCTGGCGAATGACTTCGACCAAACGCTCGTATTGCGGCGAGCCCGTGGTGGCATACTTGTCCAGGTCTTTATTGGCATTGCCCTCCAGTTCCTGGATGATGCGGCGGGTGATGAGTTCCATGTCGCTTTTGGAGGAAGTAAAGGCTATGAACGGACATCCGTAGATGAGCGGGGGACAAGCTATGCGTATGTGCACCTCCCGCGCGCCGTAGTCGTACAGCATCTTCACATTGTCGTGCAGCTGCGTGCCGCGCACGATGCTGTCGTCGCAAAACAGAAGGCGCTTGCCTTCCAGCATGGCCCGGTTGGGGATGAGCTTCATCTTGGCCACCAGGTTGCGCAGCTCCTGCCGGCTAGGAGTAAAGCTGCGCGGCCACGTGGGCGTGTACTTGGCTATGGCACGGTGGTAGGGCACTCCCTTACCTTCGGCATAGCCCAAGGCCATGCCTACGCCCGAGTCGGGAATACCGCAAGCGCAATCCACTTCCGAATCATCTTCCTTGCCCATCTTCACACCCGAGAGGAAACGTACCTCCTCCACGTTGCGCCCTTCGTAGCACGACGTAGGGAAGCCATAGTACACCCACAGGAACGAGCATATCTGCATCTGCTCCTCGGGCTTGCGCATCTGCTCGATGCCGTCGGCACGCAGGCGCACTACTTCGCCCGGCCCCAGGAAACGCTCTATCTCGTAATCGAGGTTGGGGAAACTGCTCGACTCGCTCGTGGCAGCATACGCGCCATCTTTCTTGCCGATGACGATGGGCGTGCGTCCCCACTTGTCACGGGCGGCAATGATACCGTCTTCCGTGAGCAGCAGCATGGAGCATGAGCCTTTGATGTGGCTGAACACATTTTCGATGCCCTCCACAAACGTGCGCCCCTGAATGAGGAGCAAGGCTATGAGCTCTGTCTGATTAGTCTTGCCAGAGCTGAGCTCGGCAAAGTGCATGTTCTGCGCCAGAAGTTCGGCCTCCAGTTCGTCAATATTCACTACCTTAGCCACAGTGACGATGGCAAAACGCCCCAGATGCGAGTTGATGATGATGGGCTGCGCGTCGGTGTCGCTGATGATGCCGATGCCCGAACAGCCGGTAAACTTGTCCAGTTCGTCTTCAAACTTAGTGCGGAAATACGTGCTCTCCAAGTTGTGGATAGAGCGGGTAAACTGGCGTTTGGCAGCATCGTACGTGGCAAGCCCACCGCGCCGGGTACCCAAATGCGAATTATAGTCGGTGCCGTAAAACAAATCGGTCACACAGCTCGTTTTCGATACGGTTCCAAAGAATCCTCCCATATGATGAAGTTGTCCGTTTATAAAAGAATGGCGCAAAGGTACAAAATTAGTCGGCACGCCCTACGCGTACAGCCCGTTTTTTTCGGCCTTTTACCCCAAGAAATTACAACCATGCAGCCACCCCGCAAAAGCAATGCGGCATCTTGACGGCAGGAGTGCGCTGCCTTTGAAGGTGTCAAGGAAGATGGTTAAGGTAATCCACCAGACTGTCTTCACGCTCCAAGCCAAACTTCTTGCGCATGCGGTATCGCATGGTCTCCACACCCCGCACGGAGATGTTGAGCAAGGGGGCTATTTCTTTGGTAGAAAGGTTCATTTTGAGGTAAGCACACATCATGCACTCGTTGTTGGAGAGATCGGGATGCCGGGCATGCAGCCGTTTCATGAAGTTGTTGTGTATGAGGTCGAACTGTTGCTCTATGCGCGCCAGTACTTCATCGCTCTGCATGTTGTCATCAATGCGGCTGTTGATGAGCAACAGTTGCTGGCGTCCTTGCCGGGCTCCGTCGCCCTTGAGGGTGGCCGACACTTTGAGAATCTCCGACTTTATGTCGGCCAGCATCTCGTTCTTCCGCAGGAAGTTTATCATCAGGTTGGCCAGTTCCTGGCTTTTATGCTGAAGGTCGTGTTCCAGTTTTTCTTTCTCCAGCAGCATTATCTGCTTCTCTTGGCGCGCCTTTTCCTCCTCATATTCCTGCTCCATGCGGTGCATCTGCCGGTCTTTCTCCACCAGTGCCTGCTGCTTTTCACGGCTCACGCGACGCCTCTCCCACCGGTATGCTGCCCACAGGGTCAACACTACCAATACCGCATAGCAGCCATAAGCCCACACGGTGAAGTACCAAGGAGGGAGAATGCTGAACGACAGGCTGTCGGCCGACATGGTGCCGTCGGGAAACGTTGTCCGCACCTCAAACGTGTAGTTGCCGTGGGGCAGGTTGCTGTACTCTTTGGCAGACACCGGGGTGAAGTCCGACCACCGTCCTCCGTTCAGGCGATACTGGTACTGTGGGGTATTGATGGCCTCCATGAAAGGAATGCCATAATCGAAGCGTACTGAATTGTGGGCGTAATCCACCCGTGGTTTGGGCTTTGCCTGCAAGAAGTTGGCCGTATATACCAACGAGTCTTTGGGATAAGTGAGGTACATGCTTTTGATGCGTATGGTCTGCCGCCTTCCCTCCTTGCTCCCTACCGCCGGAATGCGGAACTGGGCAAAGCCTCCCTCTGTAGGGATAATCATCAACGAATCGGACAGAGGGATGATGGTTTCAAAGCCGGGCACCACTTCCATGAACGATTGCCGGATAGGAATTATCATAGACTCCTCCCCATCCTTCCGTCCGTCGGCGGACATCGAGGCAATGCATATCTCATAGGGACTGAGACTTATGACACGGTCGTTCCCCCACTCCATCAGGCGAGAATAATGTGCAGCGCCGTTCAGCACCGAGTCCATGGCCGCACAAGACACCATGCGGTCGCCGGCAGCATCATACCGGTATATGCCACAAGGGGTAGCAAAATAGATTTTCCCTTCTACCTCTGACACATATACATCGCGCTCTGTCGGGAAACCTGCATCCTTGTAATATTCCTTGTATTCCACTACCTCGGTCAGACTGTCGTTCAAAGCTATGCGGGTAACATGGTCTATATTGCCAATCCACAACACCCGGCAGCTTTCTTGTTCGAACAAACGGCACGAATCGCTGATGCCCTTTATCTTACACTTGATGCTCCATTGCCCGTCGCGCTTCTCCATCAAATAGATGCCATCGTACACACCCACATACATCAAGTCCTCTCGACCCTCTACCAACTGGCAATTCCAAGCGCCCGTAATGTCCGTAATGCGACGCAATGAAGTACCCTCCACCAAGAAAATACCCCGGTCGTGCAGGCACAGCAAGTCCATCCCTATGTGACACAATTTCCAGACCTGTCCGCTGGAGCCCTGCACCGGACGTATATCCGGCACGCCATATCCCAACTCCACCGGATAATCCGTGTAATACAATCCCCGGTTGGTTCCCAAATACAAACGTCCACCCTCTACCGCCGCCGTATATCCAGTGCCCCACGACCGGGGATGAGAATAAAGATTAGTCAGCGAGGAATTCAGGGAGATGTAGCTTACTCCCCTATCCAACCCGGCCCACAAATTGCCGTTTTCATCAAAAGCCAACGACAACACTGTATTATTCCACAAGCCGTTGTTCTCATTAAAATAGTCCAATGAACCACTTCTGCAATCCATCAGCAATACACCTTTATGGATAGTTCCCAAAGCAATCTTGTCGCCCTGCTTGGCTGCACAAAACACCTCGTTGTCTTTTATAAAATCTTCCGCACCAGTAATGAAAGGCACCATACTGTAACCATCGCAATAGTACAAGCCATCATAAGCCGTCACTACCAGCACACCTTCCCGATAAGGCAATATTCCACGTATCCGCTTTCCCTTCAGCGCCTCGGCTCCCTGCAAAGGCAAAAACGCATTGCCCACCAACACCCAAACGCCATTGTCGGTACCCACATACAATACACCTCCTATCAGGTTGGAGCAATCTATCTTGCCTTCCATCTGAACTACCGCATAGCGCCCGTCCCAATGCTTCACCACCCTATTGTCTCCTTGCAGATACAACATATTGTCCACCTCATAGATGCCCCATACATTTCCTAAATATCGAATATCTCCCTCCAATGTATCGGACATGCAATGGTACTCCAACGCACCGTCTGTTCCCAGCTCATAAAAACCGAATTCGTTCACCCCACCCACATAAATGCGCTCTTTGGCCACAGATGGCAAAACAGAACGAACATCCAAAAAATTATTCATTGGAAACAATGACCACGTACAACCATCAAACTGCACCATGCCATTTTTGTTGGCAAAATACACCCATTGGTCATCACAAGGCATAATCTGCCAGGTTTGTATACCTTTTCCATACAAATCCTTGTCAAAATTTACAATAAAACTATTCCATTCCGTAGCAAAGATTCCTGCCGAAAGTACTGACATGTAGAGAACACAAAACAGAGAAATTAATTTTCGGGGTATATGCATAGTATATCCGCTTTTTGAGGGTTCAACATGGCACAAATTGATTTACTACCTTTCATGCCTCCCATTCAAAAATCTACAATTTCCTTCAATCGGACAGCCTGAAAAGTCATGTGTGCCACACTACTCTCATACAGTATGCCAACCGTTTCCTTATCTATCATAGTCAAGCAAGAATATCCCCAACTGCCCTCCTCATCCAGCAACACCTGATGTTCGGGCAACCAAGAAATGCCGCCATCCAAACTGGCTTTTATGGTGATATGGCTCCGGCCTTTCGTGGTATTCGGATTAGAGAACAAAAGCAGGTCTTTGCCCGACACGTTGTCTTCGGCTTTCACGCTTATCAGGCTGGCCATACACACCGGCTCTTGCAATGCCTTGCGCGAAGACGGGTGTTCCGTCCATGTCTTGCCAAGGTCTTTTGTGACAGCCACGGCACGGCTTCCGCCGCGATTGTCTCTCATGTTCAGCATCAAAACCCCTAGTTCCACTTCTGCCACCTGGGCTTCGGTAGTATTGGTGCGTGCATGGTTATGAACATGCCACGTTTCCCCCCGGTCTTTACTGTACATGATGCCGGCATTGGGAACATTTGTCGAATCTATGAATTGGATGGGAAACACCAATGTACCATCGAGCATGGTAATACCACGTCCTGGCCCCTGCAAGAGGAAACGCCAAGAGGGATGCTTCACCTGGCGAGTAATATTGACAGGTGCAGACCACGTCTTACCATCGTCCGTACTCTTGGTCATAACCAATTGCGCGGTATGCTCTTTGTCCATACCCGGACAAGAACTCCACCAAGCACGCTGGTTACCCATGCCATGCGTCCAAGCCGCCACTATCCAGACGGCATTTGTCTTGGTATCCACTAAAATAGAAGGGTCGCCCACGCCATTCTGCGCAGCAGGCAGGCCGCCCGTTTCGCCAAAGGACATAGGTAAACGCATTTTCTCCCATGTCTGTCCACCGTCCACGCTACGGCTTAGGCCAATATCTATATGCTCCTGCAAATCTACACTGCTGTTGTAGCGCACATCGTACACTCCCAGCAAAGTTCCTTCATTGGTCGTCCCCAGCCCGGGAATGCGGAAAGCGGCTACCGCGTCATCGCCTGCATGGCGCACGCCTATCCCCATCCGATGGATAATATCGTCGGGCGAAACCACATGCACAACAGCTTCTTTCCCATCGACTCCGACCGCATCAATCCCTGCTGTTACTTTAGTAAAAAGGGAAGCATCAGGCTTCATTTGCAGACTTATCCAAAAATAGTTGATTCCAGGAAAAAGCTTTTGCCCGGCTCGCAATACTACTTTTCTGTCCGGATTATCCACTTGCGACTTGTGTATCGAGTAAGAGGGATTAGCCGCCAACGTCTTGCCCGGCACGAAGGCTGACACATACGACACCGGTGCGAAAGACGGCTTGCCGTAATTCTGACGGGCTTCCGTTCCGGCATAATACAATTTAACTGATTGTATGCTGGCCAAATCTACATCATTTCCAAAATGCAACTTCACCTCATCCAGCATTCTATCCTGCCCATCAGCCATAAAGCGCAACTGGAACAGCACATTGTCATTCCGTTCAATCAAAATAGGAATCTGCGTTTCATGGACAAACACCGTGTCAGAGGCACGCACCGCCAAGAAGCAAATATTCAGTAAAACAAAAAGGAAGAAACGTTTCATATATATGACTTTTTTCATTGTTTTTCAATGGCTTCAATCTTGTACAAGAAAACAGAACCTGCTTTCCATACCAAGAACTTAGAAGCTGTTTTGATTTTATTCCTAAATCGTTTTATCCGGCTTTTCTAAGTCTGTTTTCGGTCTTTTTGCCTGTTCCCATTCGTCACATAGCCCGCTATGCAAAGGAATGAACAGGCAAAAATCCTCAAAAACACCTCTTAGAAAAATGCCGGAATAAAATCAAAACAGCTTCTTAATCGTTCCATTTCAATTACATACTTGAAGTACAAAAGTAACCAATATTTTCGACTATGGCAAATCATTGGAGAATAAAATCCCAAAAAGGGGGCATACCAAAATGACATTGGCATGCCCCACACACAAACACAAAATAAAACACAATATATACAATGATACCACCGCCTTGTTTATACCTTTCTAAAATCCGGCATAAACGCAGCATCCGGATATTCACATACCTAGAATGCCGGAAACAGACGCGTGGTACTCTCTTTATTGAATGCCCCGCTCACGGAGTTTCAATTGCCAGTTCCATGCCGAACGCAACGTATCTTCGATACCGGTTTCGGCTTTCCATCCCAATACTTTGTTTGCACGTTCAGGGTTGGCCCATACCTGCTCAATATCGCCTGCACGACGTCCGACAATCTGATAATTCAATTTTACGCCTGTCGCTTTTTCAAACGCATGTATCAATTCCAACACCGAAACACCGCGTCCCGTACCGATATTGAACACTTCCACCTTTTCTTCCTGTTTGCCCTCCAGCATACGGTCAATGGCCACTACATGAGCCTTGGCAAGATCTACCACATTGATAAAGTCGCGTATGCACGAGCCATCAGGCGTATTGTAGTCATCACCGAAAACGCTCAGCTTTTCACGGATACCAATAGCCGTCTGTGTAAGGTAAGGCACTAAATTCTGCGGAACGCCATTGGGAAGTTCACCCAACAAAGCAGATGGATGGGCGCCTATAGGATTGAAATAGCGCAACAAGATAGCATGGATGGGAGACCCCGAGGCTACAACGTCGCGGATGATTTCTTCGTTAATCTGCTTGGTATTCCCGTAGGGCGATTCGGCTTTCTTAATAGGAGCCTCTTCGGTCACCGGCAACTGGTCGGGCTGGCCATAAACCGTGCACGAAGAAGAGAACACAATGCCTTCTACGCCGTGTTTAGGCATCAGTTCGAGCAAATTGATAAGCGAACCCAAATTATTGCGGTAATACAGCAACGGCTTCTGCACCGACTCGCCTACCGCCTTGCTTGCCGCAAAATGAATAATGGCTTTGATACCCTGATATTTGGTAAAGACGGCATCAAGCCCTTCCAAATCCAGGCAATCCAACTTTTCGAATGCAGGCCGAATTCCTGATATTTGCTCGATGTTATCCACCACATCGGCATTGGAGTTGGACAGATTGTCCACAATTACCACCTCATAACCGGCGTTCTGAAGTTCAACCACTGTATGCGAACCTATATAACCGGTGCCGCCTGTTACCAAAATTTTTTCTTTCATAATGATTTAGCTTTATAGAAGATTAATTTGATGCCACAAATATACGCAAACTCGCCCAAATACGGATAGAATTCGGAGGAATATAATGCAAAGGGGAATCAACGCAAATAGCGCGCAAGGCGGTAGCGCCCCTTGTTTTGGGTAGAAGTACCATATTGTATGACTTCGACCGGACACCCGTGCAGGCATGCCATGCAGTGAATGCACGATGCACCCCACGCCGGACGACCATCCACCAACTTCACATTGCCCATAGGACACAGCTGCACACACGTGCCGCACGAGGTACAGCCCTCGTCCGTATGAAATCCTCGCGTGCGGATAACAAACCGCATGAACAAGGGATTGACCACATAGCTCTTAAGGCGGGGAAAATGCCCTTCATGCACTTTCCATACACCAGATTCTGCCTGCACCGAGCGGGCTATCTCCGCGATAAGCTTCCGCGCTGCCTGCACTTTGCCGCTTGCCACCAAGTCAGTGTCGAGGCTGAACATGGGCACGTATGTATTGGGCATAATGACCGACCATGCAGCATCCAGGGGAAACACGCGGGACAAGCATTGCATTGTTTTCCCCGCATCATCCCCACACGTGCACACGGCATAGCGATACACCCCGGCTGGCACCTGCAGGCGCGACAAAAAATGCACCACCGGCCGCGGCGCCTTCCACGAATGAACGGGAAACACCACCCCCACCCTTGCGCAGATAACAGGCGGTACCTCGCCCGAGCGCAAGCACCGGGAAATGTCATAAACCTCATCTCCCGTGGCAGCAGCCAATTTTCCGGCCACCCAACGGGAGTTTCCTGTACCTGTGAAATAGAATATCATGCCTCCCCACGTTTCATCAGCCTGCCATGAACGCATCCCAGAAAGAACGGGTGGCCTGCACCAGTGAATACCCCATGTAAAGGACGAACAACAAGGCTATGACAATCATCAAAAAACCTATCATGGCATTATACTTTTCTTGTTTTAACGGAATGAGAACCATACGAACCTCCTTTTTTACTATGCAAATGTAGGAATGCTTGGTTGCAAGCCTCTTACAGAACCATTACAAATATACGAAAAAAGAGGCACAATGTGCCTCTTTACAACATTTATTTCATACTTTTTCAATCTAAAATGCCTCTTTAGCGAGCTAAAGTGCCTCTTTAGCGCGCTAATGTCCCTCTTTAAGCGACTCAACAAGCTCTTCAGGAGCCAGCAGGCGTTGTTCGCCCGTAGCCATATCCTTCAAAGTGACTTTGCCTTCAGCCATTTCGTTTTCTCCCACCAAAGCCACGAAGGGGATGCCAAGGGCATTGGCATAACCCATCTGCTTCTTCATCTTACAACAATCGGGATATATCTCGGCCCGGATGCCGGCGGCACGTACCTTGGCCAATACCTGAAGGGAGAAGGCCGCTTCGCGCTCGCCAAAATTGATAAAGAGCAATTGCGTGCCCTGCACGGCATCTTTGGGATAGAGGTCGAGCTGGTTGAGCACGTCGAAAATGCGGTCGGCTCCAAACGATATGCCCACACCGCTCACTCCGGCCATGCCGAACACGCCCGTCAGGTTGTCGTAACGCCCGCCTCCGGTAATGCTGCCTATCTGCACATCCAGCGCCTTCACCTCGAAGATGGCTCCGGTGTAGTAGTTCAGCCCGCGTGCCAGGGTAAGGTCGAGCTCTACCTCGTTGTTCAAGCCCAATCCTTTCAGGGCATTGAGGATAAATTCTACTTCCTCCACTCCCTTCAAGCCTGTCGCGCTCGGGGCAAGCACCTGCTTCAGCACGCCAAGCTTCGTATCGTTGGTGCCCTCCAGTAAGATGATGGGTTGCAACTTGCCGATGGCTTCTTCGCTGATGCCCTTCCCGCGGAGTTCGGCATTCACATTGTCCAGCCCTATCTTGTCCAGCTTGTCGATGGCCACGGTGATGTCTACTATCTTATCGGCTTCGCCGATGATTTCGGCAATGCCTGTCAGTATCTTACGATTGTTTATCTTGATGCATACGCGGATGCCAAAGCGTGAGAACACGGTGTCTACAATCTGCATCAGTTCCACCTCATTGAGCAGGGAGTCGCTGCCCACCACGTCGGCGTCGCATTGGTAAAACTCGCGATAACGCCCCTTTTGCGGGCGGTCGGCGCGCCACACGGGCTGAATCTGGTAGCGCTTGAAGGGAAACGTCAGCTCATCGCGATGCATCACTACATACCTGGCAAAGGGCACGGTGAGGTCATACCGCAAGCCTTTCTCGCAGAACTTGCAGGCCAGCTTCGGGGCATTCCGGCTCAACAGTTCCTCGTCGGTCAGGCCCGAAAAGTAGTCGCCCGAATTCTGTATCTTGAACAAGAGCTTGTCGCCTTCCTCGCCATACTTGCCCATCAAGGTGGACAGCATCTCCATGGCAGGGGTCTCTATCTGCCGGAAACCATAGAGGTGGTACACGTCGCAAATGGTATTGAATATATAGTTGCGCTTCGCCATCTCCAAGGGCGAAAAGTCGCGTGTTCCTTTCGGAATGCAAGGTTTTGTTGCCATAAACGTATCTTTTAGATTGTCTTTTTCCGACGGGCAAAGTTACGGTATTTTTCTTGGATTACCATAACAGAAAAGCTGCATCTTCGCAAAGGAAACGCCTTGTCTTGGCGATGGGACGCTATCACGGCAGCAACGGGAGGCTATCTTTCAGCCTGCGGTACACTGCCGGATGGAGAAAGTAACGGATGTCCTTACCCTCGCGCAAGGCTTGGCGGATAAAGGTAGAGCTGACGTCAAACACGGGAGAAGACACCAAGCGGACATGTGCCGGCAGTGCCTCTTCCTGCACAAGATAGCCGGGACGCGGATAAATAAGGATAGGGTTTTCATCCAGAATGCGCTTCCACTCATACCAACGGGTAAACGAGGCCCAATTGTCCGCCCCCATGATGTAATGGAAGTCGTGCGCGGGATAGGATTGGCGCAAAGCCTCCAATGTATGTACGGTGTAGGAGGGACGTGGAAGATGAAACTCGAAGTCGGATGCCTGAAACTTGGGATAGCCTTCTACGGCCAGCCTCACCAGCTCCAAGCGGAGCGCATCGTCCATCAGCTCACACTCTTGCTTGAAAGGATTCCGCGGACTGACCATGAACCACACCTCGTCCAGCCCCTCATACTCGCAAAGGTAATTGGCCAAGGCCAGGTGCCCGATGTGTACGGGGTTGAACGAACCGGTGTAAACGCCTACTTTTTTTCCCATAACGCGCCCGTCCGAAGAATAATCTATTTCTGCCTCTTTGCCCTGCGCAAGCGTTTCCATGCAGAGAAGGCATTGCCTGCTGTAAACAGTGCCACGAGCAACATGCAGAGAGACAGCTCGTAGTCTTGATAATGCAGGTACAGGAAGGAAGTCACCAGACAGCAAAGGAACAGCACAGCATTGATAATAAGCAGCACCTTGTTGAACCTGGGATTGTCGTTGCGCGGGGCAAGCTGGTTTTTCAATCCGCCGTTTTCGTATTTCATGCGTTCAAGAATTTAATAATGGTTTGCAAAGTCTCGGCTTCGGCCTTCTCCAAGTCGTCATTTACAATCACTTTATCAAAACGGGGGGCAAAGCTCAATTCGTACTCCGCCTTGGCCAGCCGGCTTGCAATGACCTCGGGGGCATCGGTGGCACGATGTTCCAAACGTTTGCGCAATTCTTCTATCGAAGGCGGCTGAATGAAGATGGACAAGGCACGGTCGCCATAATGCTGCTTGATGTTGCACCCGCCTACCACGTCTACATCGAACACTACATTCTGGCCTT
Source organism: uncultured Bacteroides sp. (assembly GCA_944320635.1). Lineage (GTDB taxonomy): Bacteria > Bacteroidota > Bacteroidia > Bacteroidales > Bacteroidaceae > Bacteroides. Next base: position 16,151 of record CALUIF010000066.1, read on the forward strand.
CCGCCAGCTGCTTTTCCACCTGAGACTTCAATGTGCCATAGAAGCGGTCCGGGTAGACTTCTTCATACTCCAGGAATTCATGGTTGGCAATGCGCCGGCGAAACTCCTCGGGAGTAAGGAAGAAATACTCCACTCCATCCTTTTCCGTTCCCCTTGGAGGGCGGCTCGTAGCCGATATGGAGAAGGCCAGGTTAAGAGGTTGTGCCAACAGATAATTGATGATGGTAGATTTGCCCGACCCCGATGGGGCAGAAAATATGATAAGTTTGCCCATATTTGTGATTTACATTACGTTCAACACCTGTTCCTTTATCTGTTCCAGTTCATCTTTCATCTGGACCACGATCTTTTGCATCTCTGCATGGTTCGACTTGCTTCCCAGTGTGTTGATTTCGCGCCCCATCTCTTGGGCAATGAAGCCCAGCTTCTTGCCCTGGCCATGCCCGTCTTCCAGCGTCTGTATAAAGTATTTCAAGTGGTTGGCCAGACGTTGCTTTTCTTCGTTGATGTCCAGTTTCTCGATATAGTAGATGAGTTCCTGCTCCAGGCGGTTCTTGTCGTAGTCTACGCTCAATGTCTTTTCCAAGGCATCGACGATACGCTCTTTTATCTTGCCCACCCGCTCTTGCTCGTAGGGTGCGACTTCATCGAGCAAGCGGGAAATATTGGCAATTTTCTCTCTGAACTTCTTTTCGAGGGCAGCACCTTCCTGCTTGCGGAATTCCACCAGATGCCCAATGGCTTCCCCGATGGCAGCATGCACTGCGCGCCACTCCTCGTCGTCTACCTCCTGCATTTCGTTCTTCACCATTACATCGGGCATGCGCAGCAAGGTATAAAACCAGTCGGCCGGTTCGGGAATGCCCGTGTTGTCCGATATATCCTTGATTTCCTTGTAGTAAGCCTCCACCAGAGCCTGATTGATGGGAGTAGCCAGCTGCTCGGCGTCTTTCTTTTCTACCCACAGGGTGAAGTCTACCTTTCCGCGCTCCAACACCTTGGACAGTTCATTACGGATTTCCATTTCTTTTTCCCTATACAAGGGAGCCACTCGCGCAGACAAATCCATGGCCTTGCTGTTGAGGGATTTTATTTCTATGTTCACTTTTTTATCGGGCAATTCCAGGGTAGTTTTCCCATAACCCGTCATCGATTGTATCATAATGCTTCTTAACTTTTGCGCAAAATTACACGATTATTTTAATTACTGAAAATAATCCCGTACTTTTGTCTGCTGGTTTGAATAAGTAGAATAGAAAATCATGTCGCATATCCTGCATATTGAAACGTCCACCCAGGTTTGTTCGGTGGCCTTGAGCGAGGACGGACAAAACATTTTTCAGAAAGAAGATTTCAAAGGGCCGTCGCACGCGGTATCCTTGGGAGTGTTTGTAGACGAGGCCATGTCGTTTGCCGACAGCCATGCCATGCCGCTCGATGCCGTGGCCGTGAGTTGCGGTCCGGGGTCATACACGGGGCTGCGCATCGGCGTGTCCATGGCCAAAGGCATCTGCTACGGGCTTGGCATCCCCCTCATCGGGCTGCCCACGCTGAAAGTGCTGAGCGTGCCGGTGCTGCTTTACCACGACGAGCTGCCCGACGATGCCCTGCTTTGCCCCATGCTCGACGCACGGCGCATGGAGGTGTACGCCGCCATTTACGACCGTGCATTGCGCCCCGTGCGCGACACGGGTGCCGACATCGTGGACGAGAATTCCTACCGGGAATACCTGGACGCGCACCCCGTGTACTTCTTTGGCAACGGGGCAAGCAAGTGCAAGGAGAAACTCACCCACCCCAACGCCCACTTCATCGACGGCATACAGCCGCTGGCAAGCATGATGTTTCCACTGGCGGAAAAGGCCGTGGCCGAGGGCGACTTCAAGGACGTGGCCTACTTCGAGCCCTTCTACCTGAAGGAGTTTGTGGCCGGAAAGCCCAAGAAGCTGCTGTGAGACGGACAGAGCGGTCGGCGATGCTCGAACAGAGCAGTTAACGACCCTCGAACAGGGCGGTCGGCGATGCCCGGACAGATCTTGCCTAAGTATCAGGACACGGCTTGCCTGGATGTTCGGACAATGATTATGAAACGATACATTACACCATATTATATATATGATAACATACAATACCCAACAAAAGCGGATGCCCCTCCCCGAATACGGGCGAAGCATCCAAAACATGGTGGACTATGCATTGACCATCAAAGACAGGGGCGAACGCCAGCGTTGCGCCAACACCATCATCAACATCATGGGCAACATGTTTCCACAGCTACGCGACACACCCGACTTCAAGCATAAACTGTGGGACCACCTGGCCATCATGGCCGACTTCAAGCTGGACATTGACTATCCCTACGAAGTGGTCCACAAGGAAAGACTGGTGTGCAAGCCCGAGCCTGTGCCCTACCCCCATGCCCGGATACGCTACCGCCACTACGGACACTCCGTCGAAGTGCTCATCAAGAAAGCCTGCGAAATGCCCGAAGGCGACGAGAAGCAAAACCTCGTGGCCCTCATCTGCAACCACATGAAGAAAGACTATATGGCATGGAACAAGGACACGGTAGACGACCGCAAGATAGCCGAAGACCTCTATGAGCTGTCCGACGGCAAACTGCAACTGACCGACGACCTGCTACGCCTCATGGCACACCGCATCGACATCTACTACCGCCCCAAAGCCAATGCACAGGGCAACCGCAACAACAATAAGAACTTCAAGCGCAACAACAACAATAATAATAACAACAACAAACGCTCATAACCCCCACGGAGGAGAAAGGCACACACGCGTATGGCATCATTTGTAATAGAAGGAGGACACCGCCTGTCGGGCGACATCTGCCCACAAGGCGCCAAGAATGAAGCGTTGCAGATAATCTGCGCCACGCTGCTCACCGGCGAGACAGTCACCGTGCACAACGTGCCCGACATTCTCGACGTGAACAACCTCATCCAACTGATGCGCGAGATGGGCGTGCAGGTGGCCAGGCAAGGGATAGACACCTACAGTTTCCAGGCGGCCGACATCGACTTCGCATACCTGGAAAGTGAGGCTTTCCTGAAAAAATGCTCCAGCCTGCGAGGGTCGGTCATGCTAGTAGGCCCCATGCTGGCACGCTTCGGCAAAGCTACCATTTCCAAACCTGGGGGAGACAAGATAGGACGACGAAGGCTGGACACGCACTTCCAGGGCATACAGAGCCTGGGAGCACAGTTTGCCTACGACGATACACGCCAGGCCTACGACATCACCGCCACAGGCCTGACGGGCACCGACATGCTGCTTGACGAGGCCTCGGTGACAGGCACAGCCAACATCATTATGGCCGCCGTATTGGCGCGGGGGCGCACCGTCATCTACAACGCCGCGTGCGAACCCTACGTGCAACAGCTCTGCCACCTGCTCAACCGCATGGGCGCCAAGATTACGGGCATCGCTTCCAACCTGCTCACCATCGACGGGGTGGAGCAACTGCACGGGACAGAGCACACCATTCTGCCGGACATGATCGAGGTGGGCAGCTTCATCGGAATGGCCGCCATGACACGCAGCGAACTTACCATCAAGAACGTTGCGCACCGGCACTTGGGCATCATCCCCCACAGCTTCCGCCGGCTGGGCATCCGCATCGAACAGCGGGGCGATGACATCTACGTCCCCGCACAGGAGAGTTACGAGATAGAATCGTTCATGGACGGCTCCATCATGACCATTGCCGACGCACCTTGGCCGGGTCTGACACCCGACTTGCTGAGTGTGATGCTCGTCGTAGCCACACAGGCCAAAGGCAGCGTGCTCATCCACCAGAAGATGTTCGAAAGTCGGCTGTTCTTCGTAGACAAGCTGATAGACATGGGCGCGCAGATTATCCTCTGCGACCCGCACCGTGCCGTGGTCATCGGCCACAACCACGGTTTCCGGCTGCACGGAGGCAACATGACGTCGCCCGACATCCGCGCCGGCATCGCCCTGCTCATCGCCGCCATGAGCGCCGACGGCATCAGCCGCATACACAACATCGAGCAGATAGACCGCGGCTACCAGAACATCGAAGGGCGGCTCAACGCCATCGGCGCACGCATCACGCGGATATGACGAAGGGGACGAAGCAAGCCATATGACGAAATATATTGACACCACGCCCACCCGGCCACCTTCACCGCGCCGAGGTAGCTACCTCGACAGGGTAAAGGTAGCTACCACGACCACCTCGAAGTAGCTACCTCGGCAGTGTCAAGGTAGCCACCTCGGCAAGGAGGTGGAAATGAATAAGTTACATAGCCTCCGGCAGAGGAAGCGGATAAAGATAATATTTTACAAGAAAACGACAACACAAGGATACATACACATGATACGCAGAGACGAAGTTTACAAAATAGGCATCCTGAACAAGCCCCACGGCGTGCGGGGCGAAGTGGCATTCACCTTTACCGACGATATCTTCGACCGCGTGGAGGCCGACTACCTCATCTGCCTCATGGACGGCATCCTCGTGCCCTTCTTTCTGGAAGAATACCGCTTCCGGTCGGACAGCACCGCCCTCGTCAAGTTCGAAGGCGTGAACACCGCCGAGCAGGCACGCCGCTTCACAGGCGTCGAAGTCTACTTCCCCATCCACCACGCCGACAAGGCCGACGAAGACCAGCTGACGTGGAGCTACTTCGTGGGCTTCCGCATGGAAGACACCGCACACGGGCACCTAGGCGAAGTGACTGACGTGGACACGTCGACCATCAACACCCTGTTTGTGGTAGACCGCGGCCATGGGCAAGAACTGCTCGTGCCCGCACAGGAAGCATTCATCACCGGCATCGACCGCACCCGGCGCGTCATCACCGTCAGCCTGCCCGAAGGCTTGCTGGACATGGACAACGCGTTGGCCGACAACGATGACGGCAACAACGACAATTAATCCAATCACTGAAGAACCAGATACCGTGACCGCAACGAAGAGAAACAGACAGAAACGCCACCGGGCTTTTTGGAAAGACATTAAGTTCAAGTACAAGCTCACCATCATCAATGAAAACACATTGGAGGAGGTCGTGGGGCTGCACGTGTCCAAGCTCAACGGCATCTCGTGGCTGGTGCTGGCCATGGTGGTGCTGTTCATCGTCGCCTCGCTCATCATGGTGTTCACCCCGCTGCGCAACTACCTTCCGGGCTACATGAACAGCGAGATACGCGAACAGGTGGTAAGCAATGCCCTCCGTGCCGACTCCCTGCAACAGGTGCTGGCTAAGCAAGACCTCTACATTGCCAACATTCAAGACATCTTCCGCGGCACCGTCAAGGCCGACACCATACAATCCATCGACTCGCTCACCACTCTGCGTGCCGATACGCTGATGAACATCACCCAGCGCGAAACAGACTTCCGCAAGCAATACGAAGAACAGGAGATGTACAACCTGACCAACATTGCCGCCCGCACCGATGCCGACGGACTGATATTCTACCGGCCTGCACAAGGTATCATCCTGCGCCCGTTCGACACCCGGCAGTCACATCCGGGCACCGACATCAATGCCGAACCAGGCGGAAACATCCTTGCCACGCTCGACGGAACGGTGATACTAAGCACCTACACGGCACAAAGCGGTTACCTCATCGCCATCCAGCACACGCAAGGCTTCCTGTCCGTCTACAAACATTGCGGCTCCCTGCTGAAGCGCGAAGGCGACGTCGTCACTGGCGGAGAACCCATAGCCCTCGCCCGAGGCGAAACGGCAGAAGAACCGGAACAGACGGACAGACACCTGCACTTCGAACTATGGCACCAAGGCAAGGCTGTCAATCCGGAACTATATATAGTGTTTTAGCTACTAACTGAATGAATGAGATATGAAGAAACAAATAGCCATACTCGGCTCTACCGGCTCCATAGGTACCCAAGCCCTGCAGGTGATAGAGGAGCATCCCGACCTGTATGAGGCCTACGTGCTCACGGCCAACAACCAAGTGGACAAGCTCATCGAACAGGCACACAAGTTCCGCCCTGAAGCCGTAGTGATAGCCAACAAAGCACACTATCCCCGCTTGCAGGAAGCCTTGGCACACCTGCCCATCAAGGTCTATGCCGGTGAAGACGCCCTCTGCCAGATTGTACAGGATGCAGCCATCGACATGGTACTCACCGCCATGGTGGGCTATGCCGGACTGCGCCCCACGATGAACGCCATCCGAGCCCGAAAGCCCATTGCCTTGGCCAACAAAGAGACACTGGTGGTGGCCGGAGAACTCATCAACGAGCTGGCACGGGTGAACGGCACCCCCATCCTCCCGGTCGACTCCGAGCATTCGGCCGTGTTCCAATGCCTGGCAGGCGAAGCGGGCAACCCCATCGAGAAAGTGATACTCACCGCCTCGGGCGGCCCGTTCCGCACCTTCAACCGCGAGCAACTGGCCACTGTGACCAAGGAGCAGGCCCTGCGCCACCCCAACTGGCAGATGGGCGCAAAGATAACCATCGACTCAGCCTCAATGATGAACAAAGGCTTCGAAGTGATGGAAGCCCGCTGGCTGTTCGGCGTGCGCCCCGAGCAGATAGAAGTGGTAGTGCACCCGCAGGCTGTAATCCACAGCATGGTACAGTTTGCCGACGGGGCGGTGAAAGCACAGCTGGGCATGCCGGACATGCGCCTGCCCATACAGTACGCCTTCTCCTACCCGCGCCGCGTGCACGCCTCGCTGCCCAGGCTGGACTTCCGCACCTGCACGTCGCTCACCTTCGAGCAGCCCGACCCCGACCGCTTCCGCAACCTGGCCCTGGCCTACGAGGCCCTGCACCAGGGGGGCAACATGCCGTGCATCGTCAACGCCGCCAACGAGGTCTGCGTACAGGCCTTCCTGACGGACCGCGTATCATTCCTTGGCATGAGCGACGTCATCGAACGGGTGATGCA
>CALUIF010000067.1 GCA_944320635.1 uncultured Bacteroides sp.
GGTGCCACCAGGAATCGAACCGGGGACACAAGGATTTTCAGTCCTTTGCTCTACCAACTGAGCTATGGCACCTTTCGTGGTTTGCGGGTGCAAAGATAAGGAGTTTTTTTTATACTGCAATGTTTTCTTGAGAAAAATGCATAAAAAAGAGCTTCCCGCTGATGGGAAGCTCGCTTTTTAAGGGGAAATATTTCCTTCCTGCCTTCAAAGGAGCAGGAGGGGATAGTAGCCATGCCCGGATCAGTCGATGTTCGGGTTGATGCTGTGCCATTGGTCAACGGGGGGAAGTACACCCATGCTGATAACCTCGTCGCGCAGCGAGCAGAGGTGGCCGTAGCTCTTCTTCAGGTCTTCCATTTCCTCCGGAGTGCCGATGACTTCTTCGTAAGCGCAGCCGTTCTTCGTGATGGTGACTTCCATGGCCATCATGATGTGGTCGAAGCCCTTGAACGAGCAGTAGCGGCCGGCAGGCCAGTTGAACGGTTTCCCACCCATGGCGGCGGCAATCATCTCGATGGATACGTAGGCCGGGCTTTGGAAGGACGAACGGCCGCGCAGGTTGATGATGTTGGAACCGCCTTTGATGACTTTCTGCTGTATTTCAGCCCATTGCTCCTTGGTCAGTTCGGGGGTGCCGATGATGTCGGTCAGTGGCTTGCCGTCCACGGTAGCGGTAGAGGCGAATACGGCCATCTGCTCGCCGTGGCCGCCATAGGTGCGGCAGTTCTGGATTTTGTCGGGGCACATCTTGAAGTGCTTGGCCAGTTCGCTGCGCAGGCGGGTGCTGTCCAGTCCGGCCAGTGTGGTCACCTGGCTGGGTTTCAAGCCCGAGTAGAGCAGGGTAATCAGGCCGGTGATGTCGGCCGGGTTGAAGATAACGACTACGTGCTTAACGTCGGGGCAGTATGCCTTCAGGTTCTTGCCAAATTCTTCGGCGATGGCGGCGTTGCCCTTCAGCAGGTCTTCGCGGGTCATGCCGGCCTTGCGTGCGGCACCACCGGAAGATACTACATATTTGGCATCGGTCAGCGCTTCCTTGATGTCGGAGGTGAAAGTCAGGTTCACTCCTTCAAAGCCGCAGTGGAACATTTCCTCTGCCACGCCTTCCAAGCCCGGGCCGTAGGGGTCGTAGAGGCAGATGTTCGGGGTGAGGTGCATCATGATGGCAGTCTGTGCCATGTTGGAACCAATCATACCGGCTGCGCCGACGATGGTCAACTTCTCATTAGTCAGAAATTCCATAATTCTCGAAGTTTAAAGTGATTAATATAACAATGTATTCTTCTTTTCCTTAGCGTGCCACAAAGATAGTCCTTTCTTGCCAAAGTTGTGCATGTGGGGCTGTTATATTTTAACAAATGTGTATGTTTTTGATGTAAGTTAAGGCATTTGTTAGCGATACTACGCTATCTTGTCAGTGATACTACGCTATCGTGCTGGCGATACTACGCTATCCTGCTGGCGATACTACGCTATCCTGCTGGTGATACTATGCTTTTTTTGCGTATCTTTGTGGCCAGGAAGATATCAAAGGAAAAGATATGGCTATAGCATTAGGTAGATTCAATATTCTGAAAGTGGTCAAGGAGGTCGACTTCGGCATGTACCTGGATGGCGGTGAGGAGGGGCGCATACTGCTCCCTTCGCGCTACGTGCCCCAGGGCTGCGAGGTGGGCGACGAGCTTAACGTCTTTCTCTACCTCGACAACGAAGAGCGCTTGGTGGCCACCACGTTGCAACCTTTGGCGCAAGTGGGCGACTTTGCCTGCCTGCGCGTGGCGTGGGTCAACCAGTATGGTGCCTTTTTGGACTGGGGACTGATGAAAGACCTTTTTGTGCCCTTCCGCGAGCAGCGCGAGCGTATGGAGGTGGGTCGGAGCTATGTGGTGCATGTGCATCTGGACGACGAGAGCTACCGCATCGTAGCTTCCGCCAAGGTAGAGCGTTACCTTTGCAAGGACGAGCGGCCGCCTTTCCACTCCGGAGACGAGGTCGATGTATTGGTGTGGAAGCGCACTGACTTGGGCTATAAGGTGATTGTGGACAACCGGTATGCCGGCCTGCTGTTCGAAAACCAGGTGTTCCGGCCCCTGCGGGTGGGCTATAAGGCACAGGCCTACGTCAAGCAAGTGCGCCCCGACGGGAAGATAGACCTGACCTTGCAGCGTGAAGGCCGTGGCAAAGTGGAAGACTTCTCGGAAGAACTTTTAGGCTACATCCGCCAGCACCAAGGCCGCATCCCGCTGACCGACAAGAGCCCGGCGGAGGAAATCTATGCTGCCTTCGGTGTGAGTAAAAAGACCTTCAAGCAGGCGGTGGGCAACCTGTACCGGCGCCGTCTCGTCTGCCTGGAGGCCGATGGCATAAGGCTACTCTAAGGGGATGCCTTGGTAGAAGTCCAGAATCTTCGTCCGGAAGAGGTACTCGTATTTGGCTTGCAGTTCGTCGCTTTGTGCCTTCATCAGGTTCTGTTTGGCTTCGTTGTACTCCACAGCGTTGGCCTTGCCGCCTTCATATTTCCGTGCCATCAGTTGGAACGACTCTTGGCTGGCCAGCATGGCGGCGTGGCTGCTGGTGTACTTGGCTTGCGATGCCGTGGCGTTGTACCATGCCTGTTGAATCTCCTTGTAAAGTGTCTTCTTGGCCTCGTCCAGTTGCAAGGCGTAGTTCTCGCGTTGCAGGCGGGCGGCGCGCACCTGGTTGCGGGTGGCCAGCCGGTTGAACAACGGCACGCTGAGGCTGATGCCGATATACTTGTTGAAGTTGTCGCCCATCTGCTGGCTGAAGGTGCGGTTGATGGTAGAGTAATAGCTCGTGCCCAGGCTGCCCGACAGGTTCAGTTGGGGGTAGTACCCGCTTTGGGCAATGCGTATGCTGTGCTTGCTCCCTTCCAACCTGTATTTCGCGGCCTGTATGGCCGGTTTGCTCAGCAGGGCTGTGCTGTAGATGTCTTCGGGATTGGTGAGCATTTGCAGCTGGAGCGTGTCCATGGGTGCTTCGAGTACAAAGCCTTCGGGGCTGTCCAGCTCTATGAGTTGCGCCAGGTCGAGCAGTGACAGGTGGTAGTCGTTGTCTGTCTGCACCAAGGTCATTTGGTCTTGCGCCACACGCGACCGTGCATCGGCCACTTCGGCAGCCGAGGCTTTGCCCATCTGCGCGAGTCGTTCGATGCGGGCACACTGCTCTTTGCTCAGTTCCACTTGCCCTTGTGCCACGTCGCGTAGTTCCTGGTTGAACAGCACTTGCAGGTAGGCTGAGGCAATGTTGATGCTGATGTCTTCCTTGGCCTTTTCCAGGTCGGCAACCGCCGCCTTGAGGTTCAGCTTGGCCAGGGCGTACTGGTTGGGCAGCTGGAGCCCAGTAAAGAGGGGAATGCTGGTGCTGAGCGACAGGTTCGTCCCGTTGCTGCTGGTGTTGACGTAGACGGTGGAGTAGTCGCCCGTCTCCTCGTCGGGCACGGCAGTCTGCGTGCGTCCCCAGTTCCAGCTTTGGTTGGCCGAGCCGTTCAGGTTGGGCAGGCGTGCCCATTTGGCTGTGTTCACTTCTATTTCGCTTTGCTTTGCGGCGTTGTCGCTTTGCCGGATGCTGATGTTGTGCTCGATGGCGTAGTCTATGCAGCGGCGTAGCGACCAGGGCTCTTGCGTCTGTGCATGCACTGTGCCGGCGGCACATGCGGCAAGTATAAGGTAATAAAAGGGTTTCATGCGTTGTCGGTGTATCTATGCGTTGTTTATGGTTATTCTTGTTCGGCACCACGGATGCGGTCGGCCAAGGTCACCCCGCTGCGTATCACGATGTTGATGCCGTCGCTCATGCCCACTTCCACAGGTTGCCGGCGGAAGTGCTGATGGGGCACGCTGTCCGTAAGCACGTATACGAACGTGCTGTCGCCCTTGAACTCCACGGTGCTTTCGGGCAGGCTGAGGGCTTGGGTGGCCCGCTCCAGCACAATTTCGGCGTTGGCCGAGTAGCCGCTGCGTATGGTGACGCTGTCGGGCACGCTGACGGCGGCTTTCATCTCAAACTGGTTGGCGCCGTTCTCCTCCGTGGCTTTGGGGGCGATGTATTCTATCTGTGCTTCGAACGTGTAGTTCTGCAAGGCGCCTATGGTGAGCTTCACGGGCATGCCTTCGCGCACGCGGCCTACTTCTGTCTCGTCGATGTTGCCGCGGAAGATGAGGTCGCTCATATCGGCCACGGTGGCAATGGTGGTACCGTCGTTCATGGTGTTGGCCATGATGACCGAGTTGCCCACCTTGATGGGCACGTCCAGAATCAGCCCGTCGATGGTGCTGCGGATGAGGGTGCTGCTGTAGGCCGCGCTGTTTTGGGTGATGCCTTCTTTCACTATCTGCAGGTTGTCGGCGGCAGCCTGTGTCTCTTCCCTTGCCTGCCTGACGGCCAGTTCGCCCTGTTCGTATTCTTCGGCGCTGATGAGGCTGTCGGCATAGAGCTGCTGCAGGCGGGCAAAGTCGGTTTCGGCCTGCCGCCCGTTTATTTCGGCCAGGCGCAGGCGGCTTTCTGCCGAGTTGAGGGTGCCCAATTCGGGGATGACTTTCACCTTGGCGATGACTTCGTCTTTCTTAACCATCTGCCCGGCGTCTTTGTAGAGCACGTCGATGATGCCCGATATCTGGGGCTTGATTTCCACCTCGTCGCGCGGCTCCACTTTGCCGGTGATGACGGTGGTCTTCTCCAGGTCGGCCACGGTGGGCGACACTACTTGGTAAGTCGTGACTTCGGGCCTTGACTTTTGCCACAGGAACACGAAGGTCCAGATGAATATGCCTGCCACGATGGCAAGCACTGCATACTTCAGGTACTTTTTCATTGTCTTATAGTGTTTATTGTTTGATTCCTTTTTATGTCCTTGTCTGTTTACCGTATAGGAAACGGTCTGTTTACCGTATAGTAAATGGTCTGTTTACCGTATAGGAAATGGTCTGTTTACCGTATAGTAAATGGCCTGTTTACCGTATAGGAAACGGTCCGTCACTCGTCGCGTATGGCGTCTATCGGCTTGATGGCCATGGCGCGGTAGGCGGGGGCCAGTCCGGCCAGCACGCCCAGGGCCACGAGCAGCAGGCAGGTGCCTATGGCGAGGCCGAAGCTCACCTGGTAGTGCGTCTCCACCACTCCGGGCGGGTTGGCGGCCGTCTCCAGCACACTCAGCACGAATACGCCGAACGAGATGCCCGCCAGCCCGGCCACGGTGGTGAGCATGATGCTTTCGGACATGATTTGCTGCAATATGTCGCGCGGCCTTGCGCCGATGGCGCGGCGGATACCTATCTCCACGGTGCGTTCCCTCACGGTGACCATCATGATGTTGCTTACCCCGATGGCGCCCGCCAGGAGGGTGCCCAGCCCCACGAGCCAGGCCAGCAGCCGGGTGCCCGTCAGCAGGTTGTCCATCATGCTGAACATGGCTTCCAGATTGAGCAGCATCACCGCCTGCGGGTCGTCGGGGTGGATGTAGTGGGCGGTCTTGATGCGGCGTTCCACCTCGGGCTGCACGTCTTTCACCTTATGTCCCGGCTTCATGGTGAAGCACACCACTTGCACCTTGTCGCCCAGGTTGTACACGTTCTTCATGGTGGTATAGGGCAGGGTGACGGCCTCCGAAGCCTGCCCCTGTATGTTGACGTTGCCTTCGCTCGAGCACATGCCCACCACGCGGTAGTACACGCTGTCCACCTGCACATACTGTCCGCACGGGTTCTCGCCCGGCTTGAACAGGCTTTCGTACACGCGCTTGCCTATGACGCACACCTTTCGTGCCTCGCGTATGTCTACGTCGTTGATGAAGCGCCCGTAGGCCATCTCCTGGTGCTCTATCCGCTCGTATTCGGGATACAGCCCTTTGACGGAGCACTCGTATTTGTTGCCCCCGTAGGCAGCCGTCTTGCCCCACATGGCCGTGCTGGGCGTAGCCACTTTCACGCCCGGCACCTTGCGCACGCGTTCTACATCGTCGACGTCCACATCCCACCAGCGGCCTTTCTTGAAGCCCTTGTAGGGCATGCTGGTAGAGTTGGAGATGACGAAGCCCGAGTTGGTGGCAAAGCCCTCAAACTCTTGTTGCAGTTCTTCCTGCATACCTTGCCCGCCTCCTATCAGTGCCACGAGCATAAAGATGCCCCAGAACACGCCGAATGCCGTGAGCAGGCTCCGGGTTTTGTTTCGGGTGATGGTGACGAGTATTTCCTCAAGTGTGTCTCTGTCTATTTTCATATTTCCCTTTGCTGTTCTTTGTCCATGTCTTAATCGGCTCTCAGGGCCTCAATCGGCCGTATTTTGGTGGCTTTCCTGGCGGGGAAGAACCCTGCCAGCGTGCCGGCAATAATCAAGGTCAGCGTGGCCTGCACGGCAATGCCCAAGTCCACCGTGGGGTCGCTGAACATCTGCGCCTCAAACAGACCTGCGTCTACCGTCTGGCTGCCGAAGGTCGCATTCATCCACTCCGTGGCGCCGATGCCCGCCACCAAGCCTATGTAGCCGAATACCGTGGTGATGGTGACGCTCTCCACAATGATGAGCCACAGTATGCTGCGCGGTTTGGCTCCCAATGCCTTGCGTATGCCAAACTCGTGTGTCCGTTCCCTCACGGTTATGAGCATGATGTTGCTCACCCCCACAATGCCGCTCAGCAGCGTAAAGATGCCTATCACCCAGATGGCCGTGCGCAGTATGGTCATGGCGTTCTGCGTCTGCAGGTAGCTGGTGAAGCGATTCCATAGCCAGATGGCGCTGTCGTCTTCGGGGTCGAAGCGGTGGTTGGCGGCTATTACCCGCCGGTAGTTGTCTTCAAAAGTCTCGTTGCTCTTTTCATCGGCCAGCCCCTGCGTGGTGAAGATAATGCTGTTCAGCTTGTTTCCTTTATTATATATGGTCTGCAAGGTGGAGAAGGGCACGTATGCTTCGCTTGGCTCCATGTTGCCCTGGTCGGTAAAGGTGCCCACCACCTGGTAGGCCACGCCGCCCACATTGACAAACTTGCCCAGCGGGTCTGTGTGGGCTTTCCCGAACAGCACGTCGGCCGACTTCCTGTGCAGCACAATCACCTTGCGGCGCTCCTTCAGGTCGGTCTGGTTGATGAAGCGGCCTGTGTAGGTCTTTACCGCTTCTACCTCCTTGTAGTTGGGGTATACTCCCAGCAGCGACAGGTTGACATACTCGCTGCCGTAGCTGATGTTGAGCCCTCCCTGCGACACGGTAGCGCCGGCTTCGAGCACATGCTCGGCAAACAAGGTGCCCGTGTCGTCCACATCGCGGTTGTCCAACTGTATATAGCGTCCTTCCTGCAAGCCGTCGTAAGGTTTGGTCGTCCATCCGGGATATACCCGTATGGAGTTCAACGCGCTTTGCGAGGTGTTCTGCTCGAAGGCATGGATAAGTCCGTTGCCTGCGCCCAGCAGCACGATGAGCATGAAGATGCCCCATGCCACGGCAAAGCCCGTGAGAAATGTCCGGAGTTTGTTGCGCTTGATGGTTCCGTAAATCTCTTGCCAAAGGTCAATCATGATGAATGAAAAATGAAGGATTAAGAATTAGGAATGTATTATTTCATCAGTCCGTTTTGTCCGAAAGGCGATGCGTCGTGCTTCAGGTTTTCTTCGATGCTGCCTATCACACCGTCTTTAATGTGGATTATTTTATCCGTCTGGTTAGCCACTCCGCTTTCGTGCGTCACCACTACAATGGTCATGCCCGTCTGGTGCAAATCTTTCAATATCTGCATCACCTCTACCGACGTCTTGCTGTCCAGGGCTCCCGTAGGCTCGTCGGCCAGAATGATTTGTGGCTGCGTAATCAGTGCCCTTGCTATGGCCACACGTTGCTTTTGCCCGCCGCTCATCTCGTTGGGCATGTGGTGCGCCCATTCCTTCAGCCCCAGTTTGTCGAGGTATTCCATGGCAAGTGCATTGCGCTTGCGCCTGCCCACCCCTTGGTAGAATAGCGGCAGGGCCACATTTTCCATGGCGTCTTTAAACGAAATGAGGTTGAACGATTGGAAGATGAACCCTATCATGCGGTTGCGGTATTCGGCAGCCTTGTTTTCGCTGAGGTTCTTAATCAGCTTGCCATTCAGGTAATATTCCCCCGTGTCGTAGTTGTCCAATATCCCCAGGATGTTCAGTAAAGTTGATTTCCCCGAGCCCGAAGCTCCCATAATGGAAACGAACTCCCCCTTCCCGATGTGCAGGTCGATGCCCTTCAGCACGTGCAGGGGTGCGCCATTATTATAGGTCTTGTTGATGTCTTTTAGTAGTATCACAGCTGTTCCTGTTTAAGTGTTATGACTCATGTTTTGTGCTATTAGACGCACGAATGTATCAAAAAGTTGCAAAAGAAGTGAAGTTTTTTTCAAAAAGATTTTGCAATGTCGTTTTTCTTTGTGACTTTTGTAACCATCATTTAATAACCCATTAAAACAAACTACGATATCATGAACTCAAACATGGAGAAGCCCTATGTAGTGGGCATTGATATAGGCGGTACGAATACCGTCTTTGGTATTGTCGATGCACGTGGCACCATCATTGCATCCAGTTCTATCAAGACAGGTGCTTACGAGCAGGCAGAAGACTATGTAGACGAAGTGTGCAAAAACCTGTTGCCCTTGATTGTGGCCAATGGCGGTACGGATAAAATAAAAGGTATCGGTATCGGCGCGCCCAACGGCAACTACTACAGCGGCACCATCGAATTTGCCCCCAACTTGCCTTGGAAAGGCATTGTTCCCCTGGCTGCGATGTTCGAAGAACGTCTGGGCATTCCTACTGCGCTGACCAACGACGCCAATGCTGCCGCTATCGGCGAAATGACGTATGGTGCAGCCCGCGGTATGAAAGACTTTATCATGATTACCCTGGGCACAGGCGTAGGCAGCGGTATTGTTGTCAACGGCCAGATGGTTTATGGCCACGACGGCTTTGCCGGCGAGCTTGGACACGTCATCATGCGCCGCGAAAACGGACGCCTCTGTGGCTGCGGCCGCAAAGGTTGCCTCGAAACCTACTGCTCGGCCACAGGTGTTGCCCGTACAGCCCGTGAATTCCTGGCTGCCCGCACCGAAGAAAGCCTGCTGCGTGCCATTCCCGCCGAGTCCATCACATCGAAAGACGTGTACGATGCAGCTGTGAAGGGCGACAAGCTGGCGCAGGACATCTTTGAATACACCGGCAACATTCTGGGCGAAGCCTTGGCAGACTTTATTGCCTTCTCCAGTCCGGAAGCCATTATCCTGTTTGGAGGCCTTGCCAAGTCGGGCGATTACATCTTCAAGCCCATACAGCGCTCCATCGACGAAAACGTGCTGCCCATCTACAAAGGCAAGACCAAATTGCTGATGTCCGAACTGAAGGATTCTGACGCTGCCGTATTGGGCGCCAGTGCCTTGGGTTGGGAATTGAAAGAACTGAAGTAATACTTCTCGTGGCAGAATAGCCATACAGGCCGACACCGGCATCCCCACGTAGCTGTGCGGAGCCGTGCCGGCCTGTTTTTTTGTATCTTTTCCCGTCTGGTCCGGGTCTGTTCTTCTCCGTACCCGGGGCGTATTTGCTCCGCTCCACCTCCGCTCCAGCTCCGCTTCTATAGGAGCGGAGGAAAAGCGGAGCAAGAGCGGAGCAAAAGTGGGCCGTGTACGAGGAAGATATAGGGGGTGCGGATAGAAAAATGAAATTTGCAGGTGATAGTTTCAAAAGAAAGTCGTATATTTGCACGCAATAAATTCTAATCGTACATAGCCCTATGTCATTTATTGCAGATAAGATTGTGATGGACGGATTGACGTACGACGACGTGCTGTTGATCCCCGCTTATTCCGAAGTGCTCCCCAAAACTGTCGAACTGACGACAAAGTTCTCTAGAAACATCGAGTTGAAAATCCCCTTCGTGACGGCCGCCATGGACACGGTGACCGAGGCGAAAATGGCCATTGCCATTGCCCGTGAGGGAGGTATAGGTGTCATTCATAAAAACATGTCGATTGAAGAACAGGCGCGCCAGGTAGCCATCGTGAAGCGTGCGGAGAACGGCATGATTTACGACCCCGTCACCATTAAGTGCGGCTCTACCGTGGCCGATGCCCTGGCGTTGATGGCTGAATACAAGATTGGGGGCATCCCAGTGGTGGACGACGAGAAGCACTTGGTGGGCATCGTCACCAACCGCGACCTGCGTTTCGAGAAAGACCACGGCAAGCGCATTGACGAGGTGATGACGAAGGATAACATTGTGACCACCAACCAGACTACGGACTTGGAGGCTGCCGCACAGATATTGCAGGAACACAAGATTGAGAAGCTGCCTGTGGTGGACAAGAACAATAAGCTGGTGGGCCTCATTACCTATAAAGATATTACCAAGGCCAAAGACAAACCCATGGCTTGCAAGGATGCATTGGGCCGCTTGCGTGTGGCTGCCGGCGTGGGGGTTACGGCCGATACGCTGGAGCGCATGAAGGCGTTGGTCGACGCCGGTGCCGATGCCATAGTCATCGACACGGCGCACGGGCATTCCAAGTATGTGATAGAGAAGCTGAAAGAGGCCAAGGCCCGGTTCCCGCAGATAGACATTGTGGTGGGCAACATTGCTACGGGCGAGGCTGCCAAGATGCTGGTCGACGCCGGTGCCGATGCTGTGAAGGTAGGTATCGGTCCGGGTTCCATCTGCACCACCCGCGTGGTGGCCGGTGTGGGTGTGCCCCAGCTTACGGCCGTGTACGATGTGGCCAAGGCATTGGAAGGTACGGGCATTCCCCTTATTGCCGATGGCGGCTTGCGCTATTCGGGCGACGTGGTCAAGGCATTGGCCGCAGGCGGCTACAGCGTGATGATAGGTTCGCTGGTGGCCGGTACGGAAGAATCGCCGGGCGACACTATTATATTCAACGGACGTAAGTTCAAGTCGTACCGCGGCATGGGCTCTTTGGAGGCTATGGAGAACGGGTCGAAAGACCGCTATTTCCAAGGTGGTGTGACGGATGTGAAGAAACTTGTGCCCGAAGGCATTTCGGCACGTGTGCCCTACAAGGGGACGCTGTACGAGGTGATTTACCAGCTGGTAGGCGGCCTGCGCTCGGGCATGGGGTATTGCGGCGCAAAGGACATCGAGCAGCTGCACAATGCCAAGTTTACCCGCATCACTAATGCCGGTGTGCTCGAAAGCCATCCGCACGATGTGGCCATCACCAGTGAGGCGCCCAATTACAGCCGCCCTGAGTAAACGGCTTGCGGTGGGACAGAATATATAGAAGGCAACCATGCGCGGGGGGTGTGCCACACCCTCTCTTGCATGGTTTTCTTTTTTATGAGTTCGGGAAGATATTATGAAGTGGAAGTATGCATGTGTGTGTCTGGCCATGGTGCTGGCGGGGGGCGATGCCTTTGCGCAGCAGTCGCCTGTGGCAATGCGCATTAATGGTCGCGAGGTGACACTGGCAGAGTTCAGGCTGGCTTATCGGCGCGACAGCGTGCGCCAGGGGGCAGGGCTGCCGGTAAGCGACTTTGTGCCCCGTTTCATCGTTGACAAGCTGAAGGCTTTTGCGGGCGAGGAGGCGGGGTTGGACACCGGCTCTGTCTTCAAGACGGCGATGGAAGACTATCGGAAACAATTGGCAGAGACTTTCTTTGCCAGAGCTGCGGTGACGGAGGATGAGGTGCGCCGGCATTACGAGCGGATGGGGCAAGGGCGGAGGCCGGAGACCGTCTGCGTGACGCACATCTTCAAGCGGCTTCCCCAGAATGTGCCCGGCACGGTGTTGCGCGAGACGGAGGCGCGGATGGATAGCCTCTACGACCGTCTGGCGCAAAGTCGTGGCACGCTTTTTGAAGCGTATGTGCAGGAGTTTTCGGACGAGAAAGACACCTTCTGCGTGCAGTCGTTGCAGATGCCGGTGGAGTTTGAAGACACCGTGTGGGCTTTGCAGCCCGGCGGGTTTTCCCGTCCGTTTTTTACTCCCCAGGGCATTCATATAGTGAAAGTCATTGCGCGGAAAGAGAAAAAGCCTTTCCCGCAGACAAGGAAGCAGCTCGTATTGGATGAATTCCGGAGACAATTGCAGACTTCACGGGTGCTTCCGGATGTTTTGCTGGAACGGTTGAAGCAAGCTTGCCACTTTGTGCCGGATAAAAAGGGTATGAACGAGCTATTGAGCCGAGGCAGTACGGAACGCACTTTGTTTACACTGGATGGCAGGCCTTATACGGGGAAGGAGTTTGCCCTGTTTGCTTCGGCCCATCCGGGCGGGGTGAGGCGGCAGCTGGATGCGTTTGTGGGCAAGGCGTTGCTCGATAGCGAGTATGCCAGCCTGGAACAGCGGGATGCGGCTTTCGGATTACAGATGCTGGTGTATCGGGACGGCCTGTTGGCCCGTGCCGCCCAAGACAGGGAGGTGGTGCAAAGGAGCCTGGCAGACGAGCATGATTTGCAAAGATATTTCAAGGCACACCGGTCGGACTATTATTGGGAAACTCCCCGCTACAAGGGAGTAGTACTCCACTGCGCCAACAGGCGGACTGCCAAGCGGGTAAAGAAACTGCTGAAGGAGGTGCCGACCGATGAGTGGCTGGATGCTATCAGGCTGGTATTCAATGCTGGAGAACGTCCGAAGGTGCAGGCCGAGCAGGGGCTTTTCCCTCCGGGAGTGAATGCGTTTGTGGACTTTCACGTGTTTGGGGGCGCCAAGCCCGGGAAGCTTCGCGATTTTCCCTACAACACGGTGTTTGGAAGAGTACTGAAGGGGCCTGAGGATTACTGGGAGGTGCGCGAAAGGCTTATAGCCGATTACCGCCGGTATCTGGAGGAAAAATGGGAGGCAGCGCTTCGCGAAGAAAGTAAGGTTGAAATAAACGAAGAGGTTTTAAAAACAGTTAATAACGACCATAGGTAAGTATGGAAAGCCGTATCTTCGTAGGTCAAAAACAATGTAAATGTCAGTTCAACCGATGCGGATAGCATGTTTGGGGCTTTGGGTAATGTTGCTTTGTGTGTCGTGCCGCGAAGAGTACGACCATGGGGGAAAAACTCCTTTGGTGGAAGTAGACGGGAGTTTCCTTTACCGTGAAGACCTTCAGGGGGCACTTCCTTCCGGTTTGTCGAAAGAAGATAGTTTGTCGTTTGCAGAACGGTACATCCGCCAGTGGATAGAAGAGACGTTGCTTTATGAGAAGGCCCAAGACAATATTTCGGACAATGAAGCATTGGAGAGGCAGGTGGCCAACTATCGGAAAGCTTTGCTGATGCATGCTTACCAGCAGGCTTTGATAGACCAAAGACTGTCGGAGGACATTACCGAAGATGAATTGGAGACTTATTACCGCAACAACCCGGAACTGTTTAAGGTGGAGCGCCCGTTGATAAAGGGTTTGTTCATCAAGGTTCCGCTTACGGCTCCCCGCTTGGCTGAGGTGCGGCGTTGGTATACGCAGGCCGATGGGAAGGCGGTGGAGAATCTGGAGAAATACAGCTTGCAACATGCTGTGAAGTACGAGTATTTTTATGACCGCTGGGTGCCGCTGACCGACATAGGAGGAATGTTGCCTTTGCAAGGGGCGGATGCGGATGCCTATATTGAAAAGCACCGCCAGGTGGAACTGAAGGATACGGCATTCTACTATTTCTTGAATGTCAGTGATTATCGTGAGGTGGGCGATGTGGCTCCCTACGATTATGCCCGCAGGCAGGTTAAGGAGATGCTGCTCAACGTAAAGCAGGTGCAGTACCTTGAGCAGGTGAAAGGTGACCTGTACCGCCGGGCGGAAAAAAGGAACAGAATTAAGAAGTATTATTAGAATAATAAAGAAGCATGAGAAAGTGTATGAACTTTAAATCGGTAATATTGTGTGCCGTGATGCTTTTGGCAGGCTCTGCCGTGTATGGCCAGGACAACATTGTCGATGAAGTTGTTTGGGTAGTGGGCAATGAAGCTATCCTGAAGTCGGAGGTAGAAGAAGCCCGTATGAGTGCCATATATGAGGGACGTAAATTTGACCGCGACCCATACTGTGTGATTCCCGAGGAGATAGCGGTACAGAAGTTATTCCTTCATCAGGCGGAGCTGGACAGTATCGAGGTATCTGAAAGTGAAGTGATACAACGGGTGGACTATATGACCAATATGTATATTGCCAATATCGGTTCGCGCGAGAAGATGGAAGAATATTTCAACAAGACTTCCAGTCAGATTCGTGAAACCTTGCGTGAGAATGCGCGTGAGGGTTTGCGGGTGCAGAAGATGCAGCAAGAGCTGGTGGGCGACGTCAAGGTGACTCCAGCAGAGGTGCGCCGCTATTTCAAGGACTTGCCGATGGACAGCATCCCTTACATTCCGACGCAGGTGGAGGTGCAGATTATTACCCAGGAACCTAAAATCCCGTTGGAGGAGATTGAGAACGTGAAGCGTACGTTGCGTGAATATACCGACCGTGTGAATAAAGGGGAGACGAGTTTTTCTACATTGGCACGTATGTATTCGGAAGACCGCGCTTCGGCCATCAATGGTGGCGAGATGCCTTTCTATGGGCGCGGACAGTTGGATCCGGCATTTGCCAATGTGGCTTTCAATCTTCAGGAACCCAATAAGATTTCCAAAATTGTGGAGTCAGAGTTCGGCTTTCACATTATTCAGCTGATAGAAAAGCGGGGCGAGCGCATCAAAGTGCGCCATATCTTGCTGAAACCGCACGTTCCCGAGGCTGCCTTGGAGGCTGCCAATGCCCGCCTGGATTCTATTGCCGATGATATCCGCAATAATAAGTTTACGTTTGAGGAAGCAGCTTCGGTATTGTCGCAAGACAAGGATACGCGCAATAACCACGGTTTGTTACCCAATCCCAACAACAATACATCTAAGTTTGAGATGCAGGAACTTCCGCCAGAGATAGCCAAGGTGGTGGATAACATGAAGGTGGGCGAAATATCCGATGCCTTCACCATGATTCCGCAGAAGACGGGTAAGGAAGTCTGTGTGATTGTGAAATTGAAGAGCCGTACCAATGGACATAAGGCTACCATTACCGACGATTATCAGAACCTGAAAAATATTGTGCTCGAAAAACGTCGTGCTGAAGTGCTGGACAAGTGGATACGTGAAAAGCAAAAGCGCACTTATGTCCGTATAAAGGATGGCTGGAAGAGCAATTGTACTTTCAAATATCCCGGTTGGATTAAAGATTAAAGCCTTGCCTCCGCATAGCTTTACCTGATTTTTGTATGCAAGAAGAGAAGAGAAGATTTCATATCCCGGGCAGGCATAAGGCGCTGTTGGCAGGCATTCTGTGCCTGTTGGGGGTTGGCTTGCTTAGTGCGCGGGACAAGGCGGCAGACGAGGAATCCGAGAAGAAAAAGACACGAATCGATTTGCTTTTTGCCGAACGGGCGTGGACCGACCAGCAGGTATTGCCCGACGTGCAGGTCCTTATCGGTTCCGTCAGGTTGAGGCACGACAGTATGTACATGTATTGCGACAGCGCACTTATTTATGAGAAAATAAACTCTGTGGAAGCTTTCGGGAACGTGCGCATGGAGCAGGGTGACACGCTGTTCATTTATGGCGACTATTTGTATTACGATGGCATGTCGCAGCTGGCCATGTTGCGTGAACACGTGCGCCTGATAAACCGGACAGCAGAACTGACTACCGACAGCTTGAACTACGACCGTGTGCTCAGCCTCGGCTATTACTTTACCGGCGGTACACTGACCGATGAAGACAACGTGCTGACCTCCGTGTGGGGCGAATACAGTCCGGCTACCAAGCTGGCCGTGTTCAACCACGAGGTGGAGCTGGTTAACCCCCAGTTTGTGCTGACTTCCGATACGTTAAAGTACAGCACACTGACCAAGGTGGCCACTATCTTAGGCCCGTCGGATATAGTGAGCGAGGAGAACCACATTTATTCCGAACGAGGGATCTATGACACCAATACCGACCAGGCAGAGCTGTTGAACCGTTCCGTACTGACCAATGGCGGCAGGAAGCTGACGGGCGACAGCCTGTTCTATGATCGCAGGGCCGGCTATGGAGAGGCTTTCGACAATGTGCAGATGAACGATACGGTCAACCGGAACATGCTTACGGGCGACTATTGCTTCTATAACGAACTGACGGAAAACGCCGTCGCCACCCGCCGGGCAGTAGCTGTGGACTATTCGCAGGGCGACAGCCTGTTCATGCATGCCGATACCCTCCGCCTGATTACTTTTCATCTGAACACAGACTCTGTGTATCGCGAGATGCGCGCCTATCACAAGGTACGTGCCTATCGTACGGACGTGCAGGCGGTGTGCGACTCTATGGTGTACAACTCGAAGGATTCGTGCCTCACCATGTACACCGACCCCATCCTGTGGCAAGGCCCACAACAACTCTTGGGTGAGGAAATCAAGGTGTATATGAACGACAGTACCATCGACTGGGCGCACATCATCAGCCAAGCACTTGCCATAGAGCAGAAAGACAGCGTGCATTACAATCAGGTGTCCGGTAAGGAGATGATGGCCTATTTCCAAGAGGGAGAGATGCGGCGTGTAGAAGTCAACGGCAACGTGCTTGTTGTCTATTATCCGGTAGAGGAGCGTGACAGTTCGTTCATTGGCATGGACTACACCGAGGGCAGCTTTTTGCGCATGTTGCTCAAAGACAGACGCATGGAGCGGGGCTCGTTTATCGGGAAGGCCACGGGGACGATGTACCCCATGGATCAGATTCCACCGGACAAGATGCGGCTGCCTTCCTTCGTGTGGTTCGACTACATACGCCCGCTCAACAAGGAAGACATTTTCGACTGGCGGGGCAAACGTGCCGACCAGGTGTTGCAGAAATCCGACCGTCGGCCGGCCGCATCGCCAAGGGATATGCATATAGAACGAACTAAAAAGTAGGAGAACGACTATGGGAATGTTTACAATGCAGAAGCCGCGCGGATTCCACCACAACTACATCTACGTGGACGAGCGCAAGGAGAAACTGGAGAAAATGACCGAGAACGCCAAGCGTGAACTGGGCATGGCGCCGCCGAAGGAGTTCTCGCCCGAAGACATCCGTGGCAAAATTTTCGCCCAGACCAAGCATGTGCGCCGCCGCCGCGAGAGTAGCCGCAAGCCCGTGAAGGTGGGCATCCTGCTGGTTGCTATCGTGGTGCTGCTGTGGTTGTGGTATGCCCTTTCCAACGGGCTTATCTGACTCCTCCGGACTGCCCGCCCGTGCCTTCGGAAAAAGACGGGCGTCCTTCCGGAAAAAGACGGTCGTCCTTTCGGAAAAAGACGGGCGTCTTTTTTGAAGGGGACGGGCGTCCTCTCGGAGAAAGACAGTTGTCTTTTCCCGGAAACCCTGCCGGATCCATTTATTAAGACGTAAGATTCAACATTTATGAGCGATATCATTCATTTGTTGCCCGACTCGGTGGCCAACCAGATTGCCGCCGGGGAGGTGATACAACGCCCCGCCTCCGTGGTCAAGGAACTGGTGGAAAACGCCATCGACGCCGGTGCCGGGGAGATACATGTGCTGGTGACCGATGCCGGGAAGACCTGCATCCAGGTGATTGACGACGGCTGTGGCATGTCGGAAACCGACGCCCGCCTGGCCTTTGAGCGGCATGCCACCTCCAAAATCAGCGCGGCATCCGACCTTTTTGCCCTCCGCACCATGGGTTTCCGCGGCGAGGCGCTGGCCTCCATTGCTGCCGTGGCCGAGGTGGAACTGAAGACACGTCAGGCCGACGATGAGTTGGGCACACGCCTGCTCATGGCCGGCTCCAAGGTGGAGAGCCAAGAGGTAGTGTCGTGTGCCAAGGGCAGCAACTTCGCGGTGCGCAACCTGTTTTTCAACGTCCCCGCACGCCGCAAGTTCCTCAAGGCCAACTCTACGGAGCTGAGCAATGTGCTGGCCGAGTTCGAGCGCATTGTGCTGGTGCACCCCGACGTGAGCTTCTATCTCTACAGCAACGATACCGAGCTGTTCAACCTCCCTGCCTCCCCCTTGCGCCAGCGCATTATGGCCGTCTTTGGCAAGAAGATGAACCAGCAGCTCCTCTCGCTTGAGGTGGAAACCTCCATGGCGAAGATTTCGGGCTACATAGCCAAGCCCGAGACTTCCCGCAAGAAAGGCCTGCGGCAATACTTCTTCGTCAATGGCCGCTACATGCGCCACCCCTACTTCCACAAGGCGGTGATGGAAGCCTACGATCGGCTCATCCCAGTGGGCGAGCAGGTGTCCTACTTCATCTATTTCAATGTAGACCCTGCGAATATCGACGTAAACATCCACCCCACGAAGACCGAAATAAAGTTTGAAAACGAGCAGGCCCTTTGGCAGATACTCTCGGCAGCCGTCAAGGAGACGCTGGGCAAGTCGAGTGCAGTGCCCTCCATCGACTTCGACACCGAAGACATGCCCGACATCCCTGCCTTCAATGCCGATGCCCCCCTGCAGGCTCCCCGGTTGCACTATAATGCCGACTACAATCCGTTCAAGTCCGCATCGGGTGGCTATGGCGGTGGTGGCGAGGGTTATTCACGCCGTCCCGTCGAGTGGGAAGCGCTGTACTCCGGTGTGTCGAAGGCCAGCAAAATGAACACTCCCGCTCCCGACACGACGGATGCCGCCCCCGACCCTCTGCCCTCTCCGGACGCCGCACCGGCCATAAGTCCGTCCATGCCGTATGGCAGCCGCGAGCAAGGTGCCCTGCATTTTCAGTTCAAGGGGCGGTTCATACTGACTTCTGTGAAATCGGGACTGATGGTGATAGACCAGCACCGTGCCCATGTGCGGGTATTGTTCGACCGCTACATGGCCCAGATAGCCCAAAAACAAGGCGTATCGCAAGGCGTGCTGTTTCCCGAAATGATACAGCTTCCTGCCTCCGAAGCCGCCGTGCTCGAGAGCATCCAGGACGATTTGTCGGCCGTAGGCTTTGAGCTATCTCCACTGGGCGGCGGCAGCTATGCCATCAATGGCGTGCCTGCAGGCATCGAGGGACTGAATCCTGTAGACTTGGTGCAAAGCCTGCTCCACACTGCCATGGAGAAAGGTGGCAATGTGAAGGAAGAAGTGCAATCTCTGCTTGCCCTCACGTTGGCACGTGCCGCGGCCATAGTCTACGGCCAGGTGCTGAGCAGTGAAGAAATGGCCAACCTGGTCGACAGCTTGTTTGCCTGTCCGTCGCCCAACTATACGCCCGACGGCCACGTAGTGCTTGCCACCATCAAGGAAGAAGATATTGAGAAACTCTTTGCCCGGTAGCCGGTGCATGGGGGATAGATAAACGCGGATGGATGCTGCCTTTGCAGGGTTGCATCCATCCGCGTTCTGTATTGCAGCGGGTCGTGCCGCTATTGCTTGTCTTGAAAGCGCTTAGCCTGTTCGGCAATCAGTTCGGCATCGTCAAAGTAGTTTATCTTCATGGCGCGGCGCACCTCGTCCAAAGTCTGGGCAGCCGCTTCGCGGGCTACCTCGCAGCCCTTCTTCAGCATGGCGTAGATGGCGGGAATGTCTTGCTCAAACTCCTTGCGGCGGTTGCGTATAGGCTCCAGCGTTTCTTGCATAATGGCGTTGAGGAAGTTCTTCACCTTCACGTCTCCCAGTCCGCCGCGACGGTAGTGGGCTTTCAGCTCGTCCAGGTTGGGATAGTCGGGCAAGTAGCGCTCGAAGTGCCCGGGGCGGCAGAAGGCATCGAGGTAGGTGAATACCGTGTTGCCCTCTATCTTGCCGGGATCTTGCACGCGCAGGTGGTCAGGGTCGGTATACATGCCGCGTATTTTCTTCTGTACCTCGTCGGCCGTGTCGCTCAGGTAGATGCAGTTGCCCAGGCTTTTGCTCATTTTCGCCTTCCCGTCGGTGCCGGGCAGGCGCAGGCAGGCGGCATTGTCGGGCAGCAGTATTTCCGGTTCCACCAGTGTGTCGCCGTAGATGAAGTTAAAGCGGCGCACAATTTCGCGTGCCTGTTCCAGCATGGGTTCCTGGTCTTCGCCCACGGGCACGGTGGTAGCCTTGAAGGCAGTGATGTCTGCCGCCTGGCTGATGGGGTAGGTGAAGAAGCCCACGGGGATGCTTGCCTCGAAGTTGCGCATCTGTATTTCGGTTTTTACCGTGGGGTTGCGTTGCAGGCGGCTCACGGTCACCAGGTCCATGTAGTAGAAGGTAAGTTCGCACAGTTCGGGTATCTGCGACTGTATGAACAGGGTGCACTTCTCCGGGTCGAGGCCGCAGGCCAGATAGTCCAAGGCCACTTCCACGACGTTTTGGCGAACCTTTTCGGGGGTGTCCATATTGTCGGTCAGCGCCTGTGCGTCGGCAATGAAGACGAACATCTTGTCGTAGTCCCCGGCATTCTGCAGCTCCACGCGGCGACGCAGCGAGCCCACATAGTGGCCTATGTGCAGGCGCCCGGTGGGCCGGTCTCCGGTGAGGATGATTTTTTTCTTTTCCATTGTTATTGATATAAATGCGTTGATATCCTTTGCCAATCTTGTGGCTTGCCTTTTGCAACCGCTACGATTGCGGCACAAAAATACGGCTTTTTTCTGAATGGCCGTCATGTCGGCGGCACAGATTGAGCAGATGGGGGCGGAAAGTCTTGCCATCCCCCGTTGGAAGGGCTTGCACTCTCCTTGCATTCGCGTCGCCTTTGCGAGGGTTTTGCTCCGCTCCACCTCCGCTCTTGTTCCGCTTCTATAGGAGCGGAGAAGAAGCGGAGCAAGAGCGGAGCAAATACGGCTGGGGTACGGGCCGTTAGTAACCCAGGTAGTCCATCAGGTTGTCGATGGCATCGTCTGCGTTGCCTCCACGCCTTTTCAGGGCATCATAGTCATCGCCGCCCAAGGCGTAGTAGGTATCTCTGTTGTAATCGTAGTCGTCGTAGCCGTAATCGTCATTGTTGTGCTTTTGTTTTTCGATGATGTCTTCCCGGGACAGTAGCATGTTTTTGTCGGTGTCGTAAATGTAGTTTCTGCATTCAAGGTAGTTGCCTTTTTTGATTGATTCGTACTCGTCCAGAATCATATCTTTTGGGGAGAATGTGTACAGGGAGAAGGGGCAGAGTTGCCCGTCGGGCAGAAACGAGATGCCGATATAGTCGTTGGGGTTGTGGGAGCCGATGGCTTCCGTGCGTGCAAACAGGCACAAGGTGCTGCTTCCGTCGCAGAAGGCCAGGTCTTCGTTGTCTCCGTAAATGCACTTCGGGACATACTCCTCCAGGCGGAATATCTTGTTGTTGCCTATAAAGGCGGTGTCGTCTACCACGCATTGCACCTCTATGGGGGTGTCTTGGTGGGCAAGCAGGGTTTCGGGACAGGTGCAGGCGGCGATGTGTTTGCTGTCGAAGATGAGGAAAGAGCGTTCTATCCTGATGTCATCTGTTGTGGTGCGGAAGGGTCGCGGGTGGGCGGGGATGCAGGCGTAGAGTTCATCGCCCTTGCGCAGTATAAGTGGCTTGTAGTAGAGTGTTGTACGTTAAGGGCAAAGGTAGGAAAAGAACGGGAAATGTCGGAATGTTGCTGCAAGAAAAGCATTGGATGCAGTGTTTTCGCCGGGTTTGCAATCTGTTTGTCAGATGAATCCCGGCAAATTGTTTTGAGATTTAAAAGAATAACGCTAATTTTGCACGCTCTTTGAGTAGTGAAATAAAGTATGAATCAAATAAATAATTTGTAGGAATGAACGTTTCGTTACAGAACATCGACAAGGTAAGCGCGCTGCTTACCGTAAAAATGGAAAAAGCAGATTATCAAGAGAAAGTAGACAAGTCGTTGAAAGACCTGCGCCACAAGGCACAGATGCCCGGCTTCCGCAAGGGAATGGTTCCGGCCAGCCTGATAAAGAAAATGTATGGCAAGTCGGTGCTGGTGGAAGAAGTGAACAAGCTGCTTGGGGAAACGGTGTACAAGTATATTAAAGACAATAATGTCAATATGTTGGGCGAACCCCTGCCTAACGAAGACAAGCAGCCGGAGATAGACTTCGACACGATGGAGAGCTTTGAATTCTTGTTCGACATAGCTTTGGCTCCTGAGTTCAAGGCTGAGGTAAGCACTGCCGACAAAGTGCCTTACTACACCATCGAGGTGACAGACGCTATGGTAGACAATCAGGTGAAAGTGTACACCCAGCGCAATGGGAAGTATGAGCAAGTGGACAGTTATGCCGACAACGACATGCTGAAAGGTCTGTTGGCTGAGCTGGACGAAGAAGGCAACACTAAGGAAGGCGGTATTCAGGTAGAAGGTGCTGTACTGTTGCCTTCCGACATGAAGAACGATGAGCAGAAGGCCGTATTTGCCAACGCCAAAGTAAACGATGTGCTGGTGTTCAACCCGCAGGCTGCTTGGGACAATAACGACATCCGCGTATCTACCTTGCTTAAAATTGATAAGGAAACTGCCGCCAATGTGAAATCCAACTTCAGCTTCCAGGTAGAAGAAATCACCCGTTTTGTGCCGGGCGAACTGAACCAGGAAATCTTTGACCAGGTGTTTGGTAAAGACGTGGTAAAGAATGAAGACGAGTTCCGCACCAAGGTGAAGGAAACCATTGCCACACAATTTGCTTCTGACAGCGACTTCAAGTTCTTGATAGACATGCGCAAGCTGCTGATGGAAAGAGTGGGCAAACTGGAGTTTGCCGATGCCATCTTGAAGCGTGTAATGCGTCTGAACAACACAGACAAGGACGAAAAGTTCGTGGAAGACAACTACGACAAGAGCATTGAGGAACTGACATGGCACCTCATCAAGGAACAGCTGGTGAAGGCTAACGACATCAAAGTGGAGCAGGCCGACATTCTCGACATGGCCAAGGAAGCTACGCGTGCGCAATTTGCCCAATACGGCATGCTGGCGGTGCCCGACGAACTGCTGGAAAACTATGCTAAGGAAATGCTGAAGAAGAAAGAAAGCATCGATAGCTTGGTGAACCGTGTTATTGAGTCGAAACTTTCGGCAGCTTTGAAGCAGCAGGTAACGCTGGAACCCAAGACTGTTTCTGTGGAAGATTTTAACAAAATGTTTGAATAATCATCACGTTTTACATCGCCTTCGTTAAGGCGGGGGCGTGAAAAATCTTAAAGTCGGTTGCCGCATACCCGGTAGCCGACTTTTGCTTTTAGAAAGGAATCGTTTCTCCCTGCCACCCTGTCAGAAAACTGGTTTTCTTGACGGCTTTTCAGTTGGTGGGGCATTTTGGCAAAGTTTTTGTAGAAAAAAGACCAGAAAGAGACTCAAAAGAAGTTGAATAAAAATCTTAAAAAGAGGAAAACTTAAACTGGCTCTAAGTACTTGTCCGATTTTTGATGTAAAAGTATGAGCAGAAAACATAATAGAAATAAAAAATATAACCATATGAACAAAGACGAAAAAAAATTTGAGCAAAAGGTGGAAGTAACGGAAGATGTGGCTCCCCAGGTTTCGGACAACGAGGCAGGGAAGACGCAAGAAGATACCCGAGAAGAACAAACTGGCGGGGATGAAGGTGCTGTGATGGCAAAAGAGCTGGAAGAAGCCAAAGAACAGTTGGAGGTACAGAAAGACAAATACTTGCGGCTTTCTGCAGAATTCGACAACTACCGGAAACGCACCATGAAGGAGAAAGCCGAACTGGTGCT
Organism: uncultured Bacteroides sp.; assembly: GCA_944320635.1. Classification (GTDB taxonomy): domain Bacteria; phylum Bacteroidota; class Bacteroidia; order Bacteroidales; family Bacteroidaceae; genus Bacteroides. The sequence continues at coordinate 23,607 of CALUIF010000067.1, forward strand.
GAATGGTGCCGAGAAGACAATAAGCAGCATACTGCCTGTGTTGGATGATTTTGAGCGTGCGCTTCAGAATATGGATCAAACTACCGATGTGAAGGCTGTAAAGGAAGGTGTGGAGATAATCTACAACAAATTCTTGAAAGTACTGAAGGAAAACGGGGTGAAGGTTATCGATGCCAAAGGACAGCCGCTGAATACCGATTTCCATGAGGCTATAGCCGTGATTCCTGCCCCGGAGGAAACCCAGAAAGGCAAGATTCTGGATTGTGTGCAGAACGGTTATACACTGAACGATAAGGTGATACGTCACGCCAAAGTTGTAGTGGGAGAATAATTCACAGAGCATTGCGGAGTCATGGAAAAAAGAGATTACTACGAAGTCTTAGGGGTCGATAAGAGCGCATCGGCCGACGAAATAAAGAAAGCATACAGAAAAAAAGCCATCCAATATCACCCGGATAGAAATCCGGGCGATAAGGAAGCGGAAGAAAAATTCAAGGAAGCTGCTGAGGCTTACGATGTGTTGAGCAATCCGGACAAGCGTGCGCGTTACGATCAGTTCGGCCATGCAGGTTTGGGTGGCGCAGCAGGCAACGGAGGGCCGTTTGGAGGATTTGGCGAAGGCATGTCGATGGATGATATCTTTTCGATGTTTGGCGATATCTTCGGTGGCCATGGCGGTGGCTTTGGCGGTTTTAGCGGCTTTGGCGGGGGTGCTTCGCAGCAAAGGCGTTACCGTGGCTCGGACTTGCGGGTGAAAGTGAAACTGACACTGAAAGAGATTTCTACAGGTGTAGAAAAGAAATTCAAGCTAAAGAAATATGTGCCTTGCAGCCATTGTCATGGCACAGGGGCTGAAGGCGGCAGCGGTACGGATACGTGCCCCACATGTAAAGGCAGCGGTACGATTATTCGTAACCAGCAGACAATATTGGGGACGATGCAGACGCGTACAACATGCCCCACGTGTGGCGGAGAAGGACGGATTATAAAGAACAAGTGTAAGGAGTGTGCCGGTGAAGGTATTGTATATGGTGAAGAGGTGATAACGGTAAAGATCCCTAAGGGGGTAGCCGACGGTATGCAGTTATCCATGAACGGTAAGGGTAATGCCGGGAAGCACAATGGCATATCGGGCGACTTGCTTATTCTGATAGAAGAAGAGCCCGACAAGGAGTTGATTCGTGATGAAAACGACTTGATTTATAATCTTCTGCTGGGTTTCCCCACTGCAGTATTGGGTGGCACGGTAGAGATTCCCACCATAGACGGAAGAGTGAAAGTGAAGATAGAACCCGGCACGCAGCCCGGCAAGGTGTTGCGGTTGCGCAATAAGGGGCTTCCTAACATCAATGGTTATGGCACAGGCGACCTGTTGGTAAATGTCAGCATTTATGTTCCTGAGACGTTGAGTAAAGACGAGAAAAAGGCCTTGGAAAGCATGGAGCATTCTGAGAATTTTAAGCCTAATCTTTCGGTAAAAGACAAGATATTCAAAAAATTCAAGAGTTTTTTTGAATAGATAGTATCCATACAAATAGAAAACGTGAAGCGGATATATGCATGAGTTGTTGCATTATCCGCTTCACGTTTTTTAGGGGGTATTGTATTCGTCAATCGTTTTGCATGGGTGGCAGGCTCTTATTTCCGCCATGATAGAATGAAGTCTTTTACGAACAGTATCCATCCCACGCTGCCTACACCTGCCAGAAAGACGAAACCTATCAGAATCATCATTTTGTTGGGTTTCGATGCTCGTAAAGGCACTGTGGCCGGTTGTACTACTGTGTAAACGGGGGTTATTTCTTGCACTTTGGCTTTGGCCATTTGTAATTGCTGGGAAACTTGTGTATATACTTGGTACATCAGGTTCATTTCATTTTGCAGGCGTTCTTGCTCTACGCGGAAGCTTAGCAAGATGATGTTTTGGTTGGCGTCTACAAATCGGGCGTATTTCTGTTGGGCTTCTTCGTAGTTGCTCTTGGCTTCTTCGTAGAGTTTTTCCGTGAAGGCCAGGTCGTGGCGAGCCTTGTTGGTGCGGTAGTCTGTAATGTAGTTTTGCAGGCAGTGCATGACTGTATCGGTCAAGGAAGCAGAAATCAAGGGGTCTTGCATGGTCACCGATAGGGTGGTGACGCCGGTTTTCTTGTCTACCGAAACGGAAATGCGGCTGTTCAGAGCATTGGCTATGCCGGTTTCTTCGGGGGTCAAGCGGAAAGTATTGAAGCCTTCTTCGTTGTCTTCTCCAGTGTTTTCATCGCTTTTGAACAGGGAAAGTGTCCAGCCTACAGCCCTGAAGGGTGCTGATATGACGGTGCTCCACCAAGGGCTGCGTTGCTCGTCTTTTAGATAGGCATATAATGTAGTGTCGATATCTCCCTTTTCATTTTTCACATGGATGTTGAATAAATCGACCAGGAAAGGAGTGGAGCTGACTATGTCTGGATAAAGTTCGGGTGACAAGGCATCTTCTCCTGTCGAATTGCTCAGGTTGATTCCAGCCATGGCCGCTAAGGCACTCATGCTTCCGCTGCTGGCATTTCCTCCGGTTTCTGGAGCCAGTGTCACTGTGGTTGAGTATTCCTTTGGAGTACTGAATCCCACTACTAATGCTATGATTGCTGCGATGCCGCAAGCTTTTAGTACTAGCTTGCGGCCGGCCCATACTTTTTGGGCAAGTTCTATCAGGTCTATTTCCTGTTCTTCTGGCTGCTGACCTGTTACTTTATTTTGCTCTTCGTTCATAAAGTCCGATTTATTTAAAGAGATTAACCAATGTGGCAACCATGGTAGCCAACGATGCGGCAGAGGTTCCCATGCTGATGATTTCGGCCGGGCTCATCTTATTCCTGTTATCCTTTTGTGGAACGATGATTTCGCATCCCGGCTCAATGGCTTTTGATTTCGACTTGAGCCGTGATACGGTACCATTCATATATACTACATAGACTTTGCGTTTTTTGGCGTTGTTGCCATATCCGCCCGCCTGGTTGATGTAATAGCGCAGGCTCTCGCCTTTTTTGTAGGAAACGGTGTTTGGGTACATTACAGCACCGTTTATTTTTACTGTATTGACATATTCGGGCACCATCAGGAGATCGCCTTCCCGTAGTACCATATCGTAGTCCGATCCTGGAGTTTCCAGTGCAAGGTCTAAGTTGATACCTACGGAATAAGTGTCTGCTAAATCCAGCTTATCCATTGCGATGGAGTCTCCGCTCATGCGCGCCATGCGCAACATGTCGTCTTTGCGGCGCAGTTCTTCTTCTGTCATTTTGCGTACTAAGCGGGCACCTTTTACGTATGCATCCGGGGTAATGCCTCCTGCTTTTTTGATGAGGTCGCTTAAACGTTCGTTCTTCTTTGACAAGGCATAGCTGCCGCTGAAGAGGACTTCGCCTTCTACTGTTACGTTTTGTTGGGGATGATAAGCCGGACTTTTGCGGATGTATACTTCATCGAATGGAGCAAGGTGGAAGTTTTCGCTGCCTTGTCCGATGAGGAGACCGTCTTTCAGGTCGAAAACAAAAGTTTGTCCTATGGTTGTACTGAATTCTGCACTTTGGGGATTCTTGACACGGCGGGCAACTTCCACTTTAGTGGTGGCTGCCGTTTCCAGCAGACCTCCGGCCTGCACTACGAGGTCTTCTATGGACATGTTGTCCGAGTAAAGGTAAGTGCCCGGGTTGGCTACTTCGCCGTGAATGGTCAGTGTACGTTCTTCTTGCAGGTCGTGTATGCTGGGGATGTATAACACGTCATTCTTTTGCAAGGGGATGTCGGCTACGGTGCCATTCAGCACGCCTTTTACATCAACTGGTATGATTTCGTGCGTCAGGTCTTCGTGTTCACGGTCGATGATAGCGCGGTTCAGGAAGGCGTCGCCTCTCAAGCCTTCGGCTTTTCTTATCAGCTGCTTTACGGTATTTACGTCATTGTTTATCTGATAGAGGCCTTCGCGATAGACAGCGCCACGAACTTCTACACGATTTTCGAAGCGTTGCAATACGGAGTCTACGCTTACTTCATCGCCATCGTCCATACGGAAAGAAGAGTAATCTGTGTCATCTACATTGTAAATCTGTTGTTCGCGCCCGCTTTTGCGGATAACACGCACGGCCTTCTTGTAGGCATCTCCAGTGAAATTGCCAGCATAAGCAAGCAGTTGTTGCATGGTTTCTTCTGGCTTGAGTTCGTAAAACATCGGGCGTTTTACTTTACCTGTAATGTGTACTAACGACAGATAAGGGCTGACGATAATCACATCGCCATCTTGCAGGCGGATATCGTTTGTTATTTTGCCTTGCATGATGTAGTCGTAGACATCGAGGTTGGCAATGACTTTTTCATTGCGCACGATTTTAATGTCGCGTAATGTGCCGATATCGTTTACGCCTCCTGCGCGATACAATGCGTGGAATACGGATGCGAAGGCTGATAATGTATAGGTACCGGGAACAACTACTTCGCCCATGACGTTGACCTGGATAGAGCGGATTTCTCCCAAAGCTAATTTTACTTGCGTGGAAGGCAGGTTGCCCGATACGCCTGAATAGATACGGGCGAATTCTTGTTTCAGGTACTCGTTGGCTTCTTCTACGGTTTTGCCGCTAAGGTATACTGGTCCTAAATTGCTTACCAAAATACTTCCTTCGGGGGATATGGTTTGGCGGATAGTCGTTTCGGAGGCTCCCCAAACGTCTATAATTACTTCATCTCCGGGGCCTAAACGGTAATTGAGCGGCGTAGCAATGTTCATGCTCGGCTCGAATGTCAGGTTGGGATTGGTAAAAATATTGTGTCCAAAGATTTGTTGGGTAGGGTCTTCCTCTTCCTGTTTTTCCATGGGCGGGTACATGTCTTCGTACATGGCAAGGGAGTCTTTTTGTGCCAGTTCTTCGTCAGTCGGTAGCCGGTTTGTGACACGCAAGTCTGTTGAGGATTTGGTTGACTGGCGTTGCTTGGATTCATCGGTGTACTTCTTTTGTCCCCTTTGGCGTGAGCGGTTGTTCAGTCTTTCTTCATCCGAAAAGTTTCCCGATTGTTCGGTTTCATATTCTTCACGGATTCGTTCCACTTGTTCTTTCGTGATGCCTCGACGCATCAGCTCCGAAACGATTTGTTTTTCTGCTTTACCTGCTTTTTGGGCATTTTGTATATACTGAATGACTTGGTCATCGGTCATTTGTTGGGCTATGGCGGTTCCGCCTATAAGGAATGCCAGGAAAAAGAATGTTATTAGCCTACGCATAAGTTTTTTCGTTACTATTTTGAATCCCTATTTTTATAATCGGGGCAAAGTTATAAATATTATTCATATTAGCCTCTTTATTCTGCTGGTTTTGATGTGTAATAATCACATTATGGGCAAAGTCGTGCGGAAAATGAGCGATTGTATACTTTGTGCGGTATTAAGTGCATTTTAGCGGGTACTTGGAATTCAAGTTTGATGTCTTTTATCTGCCAGACAATCACTTAATTAACAGTTTATTACAATTCATTGGGAGTAAACTGTCAGTTTATCCGTAGTAAACTCACAGTTTATCCGTAGTAAACTCACAGTTTATCCGTAATAAACTCACAGTTTATCCGTAGTAAACTCACAGTTTATCCGTAATAAACTCACAGTTTATCCGTAGTAAACTGTCGGTTTATCCGTACTAAACTGCGGGTTGTTGTCTGCTTACTCCCCACTCCTTGGTCAAAGAACTATTCGCGCCCTATCTCATTTTGCACAAATGGATGCTGCGCGAGGTATGACTCGTGCAAAGTATTTTGAGAAAAAAACAGCGAATCTTTTTGTAGTTTGAAATAAAGCAGTACCTTTGCACCCCGTAATCAAGTTATGCCGATATAGCTCAGTTGGTAGAGCAACGCATTCGTAACGCGTAGGTCGCCGGTTCAAGTCCGGCTATCGGCTCTTAAGAAATTCATTTTATTTTGCGCTTCTGCAAATATATCTCCTGAAGTTGTCTTATTTTTTCTGTGTGCTGATTATTCCTTTGAAGGGAGTTGTTGTGCGCATCGGTGGACTTGTTTATATGTTGTTTGAGCAGGTATATCATAAAAAACTATGTCTGCCTTGGAGGGGGCAGACATAGGTGGCTCTTTTAATCTTTGGCTTGATGCACGGTAAGTTGCGGGAAGGGGAATCCGATGCCTTCTTCGTTATAGACGGCATAAATGGTTTTGTTAATGTCAAAATAAACATCCCAGTAATCCTTGCTTTTTACCCATACACGGATGGCAATATTGACACTGCTGGCATCTAAGGCATGGAGGGCAATGAAAGGAGCAGGTTTATCCAATATTCGGCTGTCGGCAGCTATGACGCGGCGGGTGACAGCTTCCACCTTGTCAAAGTTCTCGCCATATTCTACTCCGATTATCCAGTCTACGCGACGTGTGTCTTCTCGGCTATAGTTGACTATGGTGCCACTACTCAATGCTCCGTTAGGGATGTATACCACTTTGTTGTCGGCTGTGGTAAGGATAGTGTGGAAAATCTGTATTTCGCGCACTGTGCCCGATTCGTCTTGGCTTTCAATCCAGTCACCTACTTTATAGGGGCGGAATAAAAGAATGATAAGTCCGCCGGCAAAATTTTGCAAGTTTCCCGAAAGAGCCATGCCCACCGCTACGCCGGCTGATGCAAGCAGGGCTGCAAACGAGGTGGTTTCTACTCCCAGTTTGTTGATGATAGCTACGATGAGTAGGATAGTAAGCAGGATGTTTACCAGACTTTTGGTGAAGCTTTGTATGCCGGCGTCTACATGGCGGCGTATCAAGATGCGGGCAAGCATCTTGTTGAGTATCTTGATGAGGAAGCGCCCGATAATGAAAATAAGCAGTGCGCCGATGATATGTCCCCCCGCACTGATTCCCCAATCCAATAACTTTTGAAGCAATTGCTGCACTTTGTCAACGTTTTCTGTGGTGGTTTGTGCTGTTGCAAGTAAATTCTGTAATGTCATGTCGTTTTCTATGGGTGTTTTTTTAGTGTTGAGTTTGATAGTGTTGGGGCTATTCAGCTTTTTCCATCAAGTATTGTTTGAATTCCTTGAATTCTTTTGTCATCTGTATGCTTTGTTTTTCTCCTTGCATAAAGGCTTGCAGCTTGGTCGGGATGGTAATATCCTCGCCAATGATACCTTTAACTGTGTCTTTGAATTTGGCTGGGTGGGCTGTTTCCAGGAAGAAACCTGTCTCGCCAGATTGCAACCCTGCTTGCAAGGCACGGAAGCCGCATGTACCATGTGGGTCGAGAAGATAGTGGTGTGTTTGCCACGTGTGAAGTAAGGTATCAGCTATTTGCTCATCACTATAAGTGGCTCCACTGATATCGGCAGTAATGGCCTCATGGCTATTGTCATATAGGGCGAGCACTCGGGCAAAGTTGCTTGGATTGCCTACGTCCATAGCATTAGCTATGGTTGCTATGCTGGGACGTGGAGAGTATATTCCGGTCTGCAGGTATTGGTAGAAGATGTCGTTGCGGTTATTGGCTGCAATGAAGCGTTTGATAGGAAGCCCCATGCGCTTGCCGAACAGTCCGGCTGTAATGTTGCCGAAGTTTCCGCTGGGCACACAGCATACTAAGGCAGAATTGCCGCCTGTCATCCGTTTCCATTGGGCATAGGCATAAAAGTAGTAAAATGCTTGTGGCAAGAAGCGTGCTACATTGATGGAATTGGCACTTGTCAATTCTAAGTGTTCGTTCAGCTCCTTGTCCATAAAAGCGGATTTTACCAATGCTTGGCAGTCATCGAATGTCCCATCCACTTCAAGGGCGGTAATGTTTTGCCCCAGGGTGGTGAATTGCTTTTCTTGTATCTCGCTTACTTTTCCTTTGGGATAGAGCACGTAGACGTGGATTCCTTCTACCCCCAAAAAGCCATTAGCCACTGCACTGCCTGTGTCTCCCGAAGTGGCTACCAATACATTGACTTGACGTTTGCTTTCCTTGCGAATGAAGTAGCCCAGCAAGCGTGCCATAAAGCGTGCCCCTACATCTTTAAAAGCTAATGTCGGTCCATGAAACAGTTCTAAAGAGTAGATGCGTTCGGTTACTTGCACTAAAGGTACGTCGAAATTCAGTGTGTCGCATACAATGTCGTGCAAGGTATCTGTAGGTATGTCTTCTCCAAAAAATGCATCGGCTACCTGGCAAGCTATATCTTGAAACTCCAACGCGTCGATACTGTCATAGAATGAAAGTGGCAGTTTTTTTATTAGGTAGGGCATATATAATCCCCGGTCGGGGGCGAGTCCTTTTACAACGGCTTCTTCCAAGGTGGCATCGGGTGATTGATGGTTGGTGCTATAATATTTCATGGGAAAAGTATATATTGGGTTATGTTATACGATTGTTACAAATTATTCATGAATGCATTGATGAATTCATCCTCTTTCATTAGTCCGTACGAACCTAGAGTCGTGGACACTTCATCAAAGGTCTGGACTTCATCGGGGATAATGCCCGGATACCAGATGAGGAAAGGAACAGGCTCGGCGGTATGAGTACGCAGTTCGCAGGGGGTTGGATGGTCTGGCAGAACAGCAATGGCAACCGGTTCATCCCAGCTTTTCACGGCTTGATAGATTGGCCCTACCACGCGCTTGTCCAGATTCTCTATAGTCATTATCTTGAGCGGTATATCTCCTTCGTGGCCTGCCTCGTCACTCGCTTCGATATGCAGGTAGACAAAATCGCCAGTACGCAAAGCTTCGAGGGCGGCGGCAACTTTATTCTCGTAGTTGGTGTCGTACAAGCCTGTTGCTCCCTCAACATTGATACGCCTCAGTCCGGCATAATAGCCGATGCCGTTTATCAAGTCGACAGCCGAGATAACAGCTCCGCGTTTTATTTGTGGAAAGCGATCGGACAAACATTCCATTTTTGGGCGATAACCCGGACTCCAAGGCCAAATACTATTTGCCGGATCTTTGCCTTCTGCTATCCGTTTTAGATTGACTGGATGGTCTTTAAGCAAGCTTTGTGAGCGCAGGATAAGGTCGTTTAGCAAGTTTGCCGTATCCTGTGCTTCCGGGCATTCGGGTTTTATCAGTAGGGGGCGGAAGGGCTTCAATGGCACGTCGTGGGGCGGGGTACAGTCCAGCCGTTTGTTGCCATCCTTCACTACAAGCAGGTGCCTGTATTGCACACCGGTATAGAAGTGTATGTATTCATTGCCCAGTTGTTCTTGCAGGTATTTAATCAATACATCAGCTTCTTCCGTCGTGATGTGTCCGGCAGAATGGTTCTTGATGACATCACCTTCAATGCAAACCAAATTGCAGCGCATGGCCATTTCTCCCGGCTTCAAGTCGATGCCTATACTGGCTGCCTCTAGTGGCCCGCGTCCTTCATACACACGTGGCAGGTTATAGCCCATGACAGACATGTTTGCTACTTCGCTGCCTGGATGAAACCCCGGCGCCACAGTGACGAGTCTTCCGGTACGTCCCATGCGTGCCAGGCTATCCATATTGGGTGTCTGTGCTGCTTGCAGTAAGGTTTTTCCGCCCAATGAAGGCACAGCCCAATCTGCCATGCCGTCTCCTAAAATAATGATATGTTTCATAAGGCTTTCCCTTTTGTCTGTTAAACGTTGGCTATGCTCATGATGTCGGCAAACACGCCAGCAGCTGTTACTCCTGCTCCTGCTCCATAGCCTTGTATCATCATGGGGTATTCTCGGTAACGCTCGGTAGTAAGCAGTATGATGTTGTTGCTGCCCTCCAATGTGTAGAATGGGTGGGTGGCTTCTACTTCTTCCAAGCCTACGGAAGCCTTCCCGTCTTCAAGCCGTGCTACAAATCGCCAGTGTTTATGCTCGTCTTCAAGCACTTTCCGGCGGGATTCAAATTCTGCGTCAAGGGTAGGTACTTTTTTCCAAAAGTCTTCCAGTGAACCTTCGAAGAAGTTATCGGGTACAAACAGGTGTTTTTCCACATCGCTTTGCTCCAGCCGATACCCGGCTTCACGTGCCAGGATAACCAGTTTGCGGATAACGTCTTTCCCGCTCAGGTCTATGCGCGGGTCAGGTTCAGAGTAGTGTTCCTCCTGAGCCATGTGTATGGTCTGGCTGAAAGGAATGTCGGAACTGATTTTGTTGAAGATGTAATTCAGCGTGCCGCTTAGCACAGCTTCAATCTTCAGGATTTTATCGCCGCTGTGCACCAGGTCGTTGATGGTGTTGATAACCGGCAATCCTGCTCCTACGTTGGTTTCAAACAGGAATTTCACACCCCGTTGTCGGGCTATTTGTTTTAGTTCGCGGTAATTTTCATATTCCGATGAAGCGGCAATTTTGTTGGCGGCCACTACCGATATGTTGTGTTGCAGGAAGTCTTTATACAGCGAAGCTACTTCGGGGCTTGCAGTGCAGTCCACAAATACAGAGTTGAAGATGTTCATGCCAATGATTTCCTTACGTAGTGTCTCGGTAGTACTTTTCTTTCCTTTGTTTTCCAATTCTTCGCGGAAGTGTGCCAAGTCGAAGCCTTCGCGGGCAAACATAGCCTTCGAGGCATCGGCAATGCCCACTACGTTCAGTTGCAAGCCGTTCTCTTGCATCAGTTTCTGCCGCTGGCTATGTATTTGTTGTATCAGGCTTCCGCCCACTGTGCCGATGCCGCAGATGAATAGGTTCAGTACCTGATATTCGGACAGGAAGAACGAGTCGTGTATCACGTTCAGCGACTTGCGCAGGTAGCGGCTGTCTACTACAAACGATATGTTTGTTTCTGAAGCACCTTGTGCGCAGGCAATGACATTGATGCCATTGCGTCCCAATGTGCCAAACAATTTACCGGCAATACCTGGTGTATGCTTCATATTCTCACCTACGATAGCTACTGTGGCGAGGTCTTTCTCTGCCTGTATGGGCGATATCTCTCCCATTTCTATTTCTTTGGTAAATTCTTCGGTAAGTACTTTGCAGGCTAGGTCTGCATCGGCGTTGCGCACACCGATGGAAGTGGAGTTCTCAGAAGAGGCTTGTGATACCAGAAACACGCTGATGCCATTCTTTGCTAAGGCTTTAAATATACGATAATTCACGCCGATGACACCCACCATGCCCAAACCTTGCACCGTGATGAGGCTGGTGTCGTTAATGGATGAAATGCCTTTGATGGCCTTGCTTTGTGGGTCACTTACCTCTTGTTTGATAATGGTGCCCGTGCCTGCAGGGTTGAATGTATTCTTTATTAAGATAGGAATATTCTTGTGGCATACAGGATAAATAGTAGGCGGATAAACGACCTTGGCACCGAAGTTGCAAAGCTCGGTAGCCTCTACGTAGCTCAGTTCATTGATGGTGTAAGCGGTAGAAATGACGCGCGGGTCGGCCGTCATAAAACCATCCACATCTGTCCATATTTCCAAACTGTCAGCATCCAATGCGGCGGCAATGATAGCGGCAGTATAGTCCGAGCCTCCGCGTCCTAGGTTGGTCACAACGCCGGTGTTCTTGTCCGTAGCTATAAAGCCGGGTACCAGTACGCGCTTGCCTCGCCCGTTAAAAGCTTCGCGCACCAGTCTATTGGTCAATTCGGTATCGAGCACATGTTTTGAATATTTCTTTTCGGTCTTGATGAATTGGCGCGAGTCCAGATATTCAGCTCCGGTCAGCCTTGAAGCAATCAGCGACGACAGGCGTTCGCCATAACTTACCACCGTGTCCGAGGTCTTTTGCGAGAGGTCTTTTATCAGGTATATGCCTTGAAAAATGTCTTTCAATTCGTTGAGCAGTTCGCCTACCTGTCGTTGCAGTGAAGTTTGTTCTTCACCGGCCGGAAAGATTTCTTTAACCATCTCCACGTGGCGGTACACTATCTTCCGGAATTCATTTTCGTAAGAAGCGTCGCCCGACGCTGCGATGTGCGAAGTGCTTATTAACTTGTCGGTTATGCCTCCCAGAGCGGAAACCACAATGATGACCGGCTCTTTTTGAGCCTCTACGATTTTCTTGACGCTTAATATGCTGCTTGCGGAACCTACGGACGTTCCGCCGAATTTCATGACTTTCATGATAAGAATGTTTATGATTGAATTAGAAAAAGGAGGGGAAAACAGATGCTCTGTGCACCTCCCCTTAGGTGCCTTCCCCAGTGAAATAATGAAAAATAAAGCTGAAAACAGTGTAACACGTAGAAACACAAAAAACAATCCCTAACCCCGAAGGGTCATGGTTCGCATGGATGTGACGGTATATGGATAATAACCTATTCTCATTGCGCGTGTCTGTCTTTTTAGATAAGTGTTGCAAAAGTAGCAATAAAATTGTTCAATCTATCACTTCTCGCTACTTTTTTGCGATAAAAATGCATATTTCTGCCGATTTGACTTCCAATGCCGTTTCTAATGCCGCCGGGGAGGGCATTTACAGGTGGCAAAACAGCGACACGAAGAAAGGCACACTCAAGTCCACCAGAATGCCGTGCAAAATGGCGACGGGGATGAATTCTCTGCCCGAGTACTGCGTGATGGCAGGTAGCAATACGTCCATAGAGTTGACTCCGGCAGCCGATATGGGAGCTAGCCGGCCAAAATATTTCCGAATGAGTGGTGCACCCAGCAAGGCCATCATTTCCCGTAGGATATTTGCCAGCAGGGCTATCGTGCCAAGCTCTGTCGCTATCTGTAAGCCCACTGAAGGCTCTTTGAATTGCGTGATGAGGATAGACGAAAGCGAATAGTAGGCAAATCCGCTACCTACCGCCATGCAGTCAAACACACTCCAGCGACTCAGCAGCAGGCTGGCGAAAGCTGAAAACAGCAGTGTGCCTGTGATGGTGGCCAATGGTACCAGCAGCATCTTGAACCTTAGACTGCCGGCCAACTCTTTGAGCTGTTTGTGGCTGCCGATACCTATGCCCACTTGGAACATCAGTGCATATAGCACGTAGAGCGAAACGTTGGGCACTTCAAAGTCCTTGCTTCCCATGGTGCCCAGCAGACAGCCGGCCACAAAAAATGCCAATACAATAAAGTTTCCTTTCATAATTGTCTGTCTCTTTTACGGAAAAACAAGCGGTAAACTACCTGGGCAGCAAGCATGCTTCCTGCCAGACCGGCTACAGCCAATATGGCTGCTTGCCAGCCAAAGCGCCCCAGATTTGATAAGATAAGGGGATTGGAGCCCACCGATACTCCCAGTGTTAGCAACAACAGCCAAATGGTAGGCGGAATACTCTTGTTTACTCCCTGAAGGAAGGGAAGACGACGGAACAGATAGCCCACAGCAACGCCTGTGGCCATAATAAGTATAATGGTGAACATGAAAATACAAAGTTAATGGTAAAACAATGTGGCAGTAGGAAAAAAGAAACTCTGTAGCCTTGTGCCTTCCAGAAGACTACAGGCGGACATGTATGTTCAGATAAAACCGCTAAACCAATGCACGTGCACTGCTGCTCCCCGCCGTGGCAAGCCTTGCGGGGCGTGCGCACAACGCTGTTCAGTGAGGTATGGTACGGTCATGGTCATTATGCTTTCATTGTTTATTTCCGGTGCAAAGGTAAAACGTTTTTGCATATTTCCCAAATAAATATGCAAAATCAAACTCTTATACTACGTCCGTAACATAATTCCCTAAGAAAAAGCTGTGGAAGCAGAAAAAAACTGTGAGGAAAATAAAACTTATTACATTTTTCTCTACATTTGCATTTGGAGAGAGGGCGCTCCCTCCAAAGACATATTAGTAAAATAAAGAAGCGTTATGCTTATCTTGTGATTGGAAACCTAGGAAATTTTCAAGCAGTACAAGAAGAAAGCATAGTGGTTCTCACGCTATAGCGTGGGCTGCTATATCCACACTTGTACTCAGGTTTTCCTAGGACCTCCAATCACACGTGGCACGCAGTTCCACGCTTCGTGTGTATATAGGTAACAAGTCTTTTGAGGAACTGGGAAGACACAACTCTTTCATTATGAGTAAGTATTTAGTGAGCAAAAGCACGTTACGAAAGACGTGGGTGGCATGCCTGGCAATAGGTGCATGCACGTTGGGAGTTTCCTCTTGTTCCGATGACTATGATGATTCGGGAATCAGGAGCGACATCGAAAACCTGGAAAATCGGGTA
>CALUIF010000068.1 GCA_944320635.1 uncultured Bacteroides sp.
TCGCCCCCGATGCCAACTTCCTTTGCCTGGGGCGCGTAGATGCTCAGCGCCACCCTGCCGTCGCCCAGCACTCTGACCGACCGGAGGGTATCATTCGGGGTAGGTGTGCGTTGCCATTGCGCTGCCACGGGCAGCATGCTGCAGTTGCATAAGGCTGCCATCAATATATATTTGTGCTTCATTGGAATTGTGTATATTAAGATGATAATACATTGGTAAACTTATGTGACGGATACAGTAGCGGGTATCCCGCTGTGCGGAAGCAGTACACCTACGCCTTGGGTGCGGGAGGAGTCGCTGTTTGTTCCAACGGTTTGGAACAGTTGTTCCACAGGCTTGGAACAATTGTTCCATAGGCTTGGAACGGTTGTTCCACACCGTTGGGACAGGAAAGGGGTCTTTCGTGACCTACTCGGCCAGTGCCTTGCGGGCCTCGCGGTCGGGGTCGTACACCACTTCGCACCGGTCGTTCAGCATCATGGTGGCTCCCTTGTCCGGCGTGTATTGCGGCCACTGGGGCAGGCTTGCGCAATTGGGGTTGCCCGTGCGCATGAAGCTCAGCAAGGCATCGGCCATCTTCGTGGAGAGGTCGCGCGGACGCTTGCCGCCACCCGTGTGGGTAAGCATGACGTCGGTGTTCTTCAGCCAGAAACTGATGTCCAGGCAATGGAAAGCACGCATGCGCCCATCGAACAAAGGCGGCTCCCAGCCAAACCATGCCAGGTAGACAGGCGCGCTTTGCTGCACCTTGGCATTGACGGCTTTCATCACATCTTCGCGGGAACTCATGATGAGACCGAGCAACTCAATGGGGCTTTTATCGGGGAAAGCGTTGGCATAAGCCTCTACAATCGGCGCACCGTCCTTGCCTTTCATCTTACCCACCATTTCCACCAGCTGTGCCTTGTCTATCTGCTCCAAGCTGGCGTTGTCACGACTCATGGAGAATTCGCAGGTGGTGGTGCTGAACAGCATCGGTACATGGGCCGAGGGAGCTTCCGGGTCAGCATAGAATGTATCCATCGGGATATGGAAGCCATCGCCCACCGGACCAAAAGCGCCACGCCTCATGCCGTTGCCTCCATTCAGCTTGTCATACTTGGCTGCTGCCCGGTCGGCAAGGGCTATGTAATCGAACCACGGCATCTCTTGCAGCTTGTTCATCTGCGAAGGCTGCAGGCCTGCTTCCTTCAAGATATATTTGCCCAGCCCTGCACTGTAATTGTTGTCTATAGCACACGTGATGTTCCCGCTCAAGGCAACGGCCTTGTGCAGCAGTCCCTTAGTCTCAGCCATAGCCACCAGCGTGCAGACCTTCGCACCGCCGCCCGACTGACCCATAATGGTGACATTGCCCGGGTCGCCTCCGAATCGCGCTATATTCCTCTGCACCCACTTCAGGCCGGCCACCAGGTCGAGGATACCGGCATTGCCCGACTCGGCAAACATCTTCTCATCCACACCCGAAAAGTCGCTGAAGCCGATGGGTCCCAGCCGATGGTTCAACGACACGAACACGATGTCGCCGTAACGGCTGAGGTTTTCACCCCGGTAGCTGTCTTGCTCAATGCTGTTACCGTTCGTGAAGCCGCCTCCATGAATCCACACCAACACCGGGCGTTTCTTCCCGTCGGCCAAGGCGGGCGTCCAGACGTTCAGCATCAGGCAGTCTTCGCTGACGTCATAGTAATTCCAATGGTCGGTGAATGTGCTGTACGTATTGCGGTACTTCCCCTCAGTCTTTTGCGGAGCCGTATCGCCCCAAAAGACTGCCGGACGGATACCTTCCCAAGGCTCGGGCTCGCGGGGAGGCATAAAGCGGTTCTCGCCCGCCGTGCTTGCCCCATAAGGTATGCCGCAAAAAGTATATATACCTCTTAATATATAGCCGCGCACTTTGCCATACTGTGTCTGTGCCACGGCAATGGAGTCTCCTATATACAACTGTTGTTCGTCTTGTGAAACACTGTCCTGCCGTTGCCCTGTTCCTCCGACAGAGCAGGCAGAGATTGCATACGCGAAAGCACCTGCGCAAAGCAGGGAGATGCCTTTCATGACTTTCGATTTAACTGTTTTCATAAGCAATGGGACTTTTACTTTGCAAAAGTAGGCCATTCCCTGCGAACCGACTTTTCACCAGCCGTGTTGTACTTGTCAATGCCTTATCCGGCACTTGTCAATATCTTCATTTCAGTTGTCAGCATATTCAAAATCCCATAAAAAAAAGAACCCGCACACGGCAAAGACAAGCCGCGTGCGGATTCCACATCATCCGCCACAATCTTTTTACTCAACCCTAATAACTGTCTTACAACTTAACTTCACCTTCCAGGCGGATATCTGCTGAAGAGGCACCGATAAGCAGTTTCACCTTACCGGGCTCTACTACGAACTTCTCTTGGGCTTCATCCCAATAAGCGAAATCTTCTTTGGGAATGTCGAGCACTACTTCTTTCGTCTCACCGGCAGCAATGGGCACCTTACTGAAGGCACGCAATTGCTTCATGGGACGTTCAACCTTCGACTCCGGATAGCTGGCATACAACTGTACAACTTCTTCGCCGTCGCGGCTGCCCGAATTCTTCACCAATACGGTTACAGTAACCTTATCCTTGCTCTGCTTAACAGACTTGATTTGCTGGTAGTCGAATGTGGTATAGCTCAAGCCATAGCCGAAAGGATAAAGCACATCGCCCTTGTAGTACATGTAAGTACGTCCGTGGCGGATGTCATAATCCATCATGTCAGGCAGGTCGGTGATGTCCTTCACCCAAGTCTGGGTGAGGTGTCCCGACGGATTCACCTTGCCAAACAGCACGTCGGCCAAGCCATTGCCCTGCTCCTGGCTGCAATGCGTGATGTGCAGGATGGCGGGCAGGTTCTCCTGGCTCCAGTTGATGGTGTACGGGAAGCTGCTCACCAGCACCAGGATGGTGTTGGGATTGGCCTTATACACCTGCTTCACCAAGTCTTCATCGGGCAGCATCAGCGACTTGCGGTCCACAGCCTCGCGGCCGTCGCTCGGCACGGGGCAGAAGAACCAGTCGGGACGTGTGCCATACGGGTGGTTGCCCACGCATACCACGGCCACATCGGCCTCACGGGCGGCATTCACCGCCTCGTCTATCGCATTGTTGGCAGCATAAAGCACTTCCGTCTGTCCGCCCTTCACAGCGTTGCGGATGCCGTTCAGAATAGTCACTTCATAGGCCGGCGTGCCGCTGTACCAGTCTTGCACAATCTTGTCGGCATAAGGGCCAATCACGGCAATCTTCTTCAACTTGGAGGCATCGAGGGGCAGCAGGTTCTTGCTGTTCTTCAGCAGCACCACCGACTTGGCCGTCACCTCGCGGGCCAGTTGCTTGGCTTCCTCACGCTCGTAAGGAGGCACTTCGTTGGGGTCGGTACCAATATGGCGATAGGGGTCGGCAGAATCCTTACCGTCCAGCAGACCGAGTTTCAAAGCCACAAACAGGTTGCCACGGATGGCCTCGTCTATTTCCGCCTCGGTGAGCAGGCCCTTTTCCAGAGCCTCCTCAATATAAGGCTTATAAGCATCCAGGAATTGTCCGGTAGTAGCCTTTACCACCGCAGCCGCACCTTCGGCCATAGTGGGATAAGCGTGGTGGGAATTGACCAGCAACTTCAATGCGCCACCATCCGTACAAATGATACCGTTGTTGCCCCACTTGTCGCGGGTAATCTCCTTCAGGCAGGGATGCACGCACATGGCCGGGCCGTTCCAACCGTTGTAGGCGGCCATGAAGGCGCGGCTACCACCTTCTGTAATACCTTTATAGAACGGATAAGCATAGTATTCATAGAACAGGCGCATGTCGAAGTTGCTCGATGTACTGTCGCGCCGGTCTTCATTGCTGTTGGCCAGGAAGTGCTTCATCAAGGCAGCTGTACGCCAATAGCGCGGGTCGTCACCTTGCAGACCCTCGATATTGGCTACCGTCAACCGGGCAGTCAGAAAAGCATCTTCGCCAAAGCTTTCTTCCGTACGTCCCCAGCGCGGGTCGCGCGCCAAGTCTGCATTCGGGGCACGCATCACCAAAGCCGTGCGCTTGTCGTCAGGACGCTGCATGTAGTAGCGCGCTTCTATGGAGGCCTGTTCGCCTACTTTGTGCAGCAGGTCTACATCCCACGTGGCACCCAATCCATACGATTGCGGGAAAATAGTGGTAGGCCGGTCGGTAGGAATGATTTTACCATCCTCGCCTTTTTCACGTCCACCCCAAGCGGCAGGACCACCCAAAGCCAACCCGTGCAGGCCTTCATGATGACGGCACGGCAGAATGCCCAGACGGGGCACAGCCAGATCACTGCCCAGCAAAGTGATTTTTTCATCCAGCGTAAGTTCCTCCA
>CALUIF010000069.1 GCA_944320635.1 uncultured Bacteroides sp.
TGCACCCACTTCAGTCCGGCCACCAGGTCAAGGATGCCCACATTGCCCGATGCCTCAAACCCCTTGCCGGCTGCCGAAAGGTCGGAGAAGCCGATGGGGCCCAGCCGATGGTTCATGGACACGAACACGATGTCGCCGTATCGGCTGATGTTTTCACCGTTATAACCGTCCTGCTCAATGCCGTTTCCATTCGTAAAACCACCGCCATGCAGCCAAACCAGCACAGGACGTTTCTTGCCATCGGCCAAGCCGGGCGTCCACACATTCAGCATGAGGCAATCCTCGCTGACATCATAATAGTTCCAATGGTCGACAAACGTGCTGTAACCGTTGCGGTATTTTCCTTGGGTCTTCTGCGGAGCCGTGTCACCCCAGAACACTGCCGGACGTATGCCTTCCCACGGTTCGGGCTCGCGGGGAGGCATAAAGCGGTTCTCGCCCGCCGTGCTTGCCCCGTAGGGCACACCGCGGAAGTTGTAAATACCTCTTAATATAAAACCTTTCACTTTGCCGTACTGCGTCTGTGCCACGGCAATGTCGTCACCGATGAACAATTGCTGTTCATCACCGTTCACCTCTGCGCTCTGCTTGGCCCCATTGGAGCAAGCCAAGACACTACACAGCAAGACACCTCCCACACACAGCAAGGAAGCTGCCTTGAACTTCATGATACCAGATTTCGTCATTCGCATAATATTTGCTCTTTGGTTGGCACAAATGTGAGGAAAATCGACTATATTTAATTATCAAAATCTTCAAAACACTTATCAAAATCTGCTTAAACTTGGCTAAAACACATAGCCTTACTATCAGCAGGGCAGGATTTACCACGTACCCGGCAGGGTTTTGCTCCGCTCTTGCTCCGCTTCCGCTCCGCTCCTATAGAAGCGGAGCAAGAGCGGAGGTGGAGCGGAGTAAATACGCCCAGGGTACGAAGCATACATTGCCGGACTGTGAACTGAATATGCTTGTGAATAACTACAGTGCATTCATGTAAAAAAAGCAGTAATCATTGATGCCAACAACTTTAAAATGCCTACCTTTGCCGAAGTAAGAAACCAAGAATAGAACTCTTAAAACCTTATTCGGATGATGAAAAAGACTTATGTATGTTGCATACGGCGCGACTGCCGTGGATTGCTTTGGGCTCTTGGCATGATGATGCTTTCCCTTGTGGGTTGCCAACCTTCATCCAAAGGAGCAGAGGGCTGCCGGGTAGCCGACGTGAAAGAGCAAATGGGCAGCCTGTGTACTTTGGATTTGGCAAAGGAAATTGCATCCGTGTCTTACGTTCCGCTGCAAACACCGTCCGACTTGAGCCTATACACTCGCGAAGGCAAGGTATCTGTACCGGAAGACATGCCGATGGAGGAGGATGGAAATCCGGTACTTGTGTTTTACAAATTGAAGAAATAAGTAACTGTCCATATTCAGTTTATTAGATGTTATTACCTTATCTTCATGACAACCTGATAGAGGCCGGCTGTGATGAAGCCGGCAGGGGATGCCTGGCGGGAGCAGTCTTTGCAGCAGCCGTCATCTTGCCCAAGGATTTTCATAACGAGCAGCTGAACGATTCGAAACAACTGACCGGACGCCAGCGTTACGCCCTGCGCGAAGTGATAGAACGCGAAGCCTTGGCATGGGCAGTCGGGGTGGTGGGTCCGCAGGAGATTGACGAGATAAACATACTCAACGCCTCCATCCTGGCCATGCACCGTGCCATCGACGGGTTAACTACGCGTCCGCAGCACCTGCTGGTGGATGGAAACCGCTTCAAGCCCTACCGCGACGTGCCTCATACCACGGTGGTGAAGGGCGACGGCAAGTACCTCTCCATTGCCGCGGCATCCATCCTGGCCAAGACGTACCGCGACGACTACATGCTGCGCCTGCACGGTGAGTATCCGCAATATGGCTGGGACAGGAACAAGGGCTATCCCACCCGGGCGCACCGCGAGGCCATAGCCCGATGTGGCACTACGCCTTATCATCGCATGACATTCAATCTGCTGGGAGGTGACAAGCAGTTGGCATTGGACTTTGGGGATGAAGCTGCCGACATCTAGAGCCTGTTTTTGATTTTAACAACTTCTAAAACCACTTAATTTTACGGAACCACACGAAGATAACGGCTGACAGGGCTGCCGAAAACAGCACAATGAAAATAAAAGCGTGCGGGTAGCGCTCTAAGTGGATATTGACGTTCATGCCATAGAAACTGGCTATAAGCGTGGGAATCATCAGCGTGATACTCAAGCTGGTCATGCGCTTCATGATGGCGTTCACATTGTTCGAGATGATGGAAGCAAAGGCGTCCATTGTGCCAGTCAGGATGTCACTATAGACGTTGACAGTGTTGTAAGCCTGTTTCAGTTCGATGGCAACATCTTCCAGCAACTCCACATCCAGATAGCCGGTGTCTTGGAAAATGTTTTTCAGTTTGCCTATCAGCATTTCATTTCCCCGGATAGAGGTATTGAAATAGACCAATGTTTTCTGCAGCTTCATCAGTCTCAGAAGGTCTTCGTTACGAATACTTTTTTCCAATTCCTTTTCGGCGGTGGTGACGTCATTGTTTATCTGTTTCAAGTATTTCAGGAACCACACGGCGGATGAGTAGATGATGCGCAAGATGAGGTCGAGCTTGTTGCGCACAATTATGCTTTTACGTTGTGTGTGGGCAATGAAATCGGGAATGAGGTCTGTGTGGTGGTAGCAGACAGAGACAATGATTTCGTTATTGGTAATAATGCCTATGGGAATGGTGATGAAAGGCACCCCCAGCTGACTGCTTTGCATGGGGATGCGCAGGATGGTAAGCAGCCAGTTGCCCTCGGTGTCGGTACGCGGGCGCTCGTCGGTATCGGCAATATCATCGAGAAACGACTCGGGTACTTGCAATTTCTGTATAAGAAATCGGAAATCATCGTCGTCCGGACATTCTATATTCACCCAGCAATTGGGCTGCCATTCGGGCTTCTCAATAAAGCCGTTATCAAAGTAAAGATACTTTCTCATCGTGTACTGGCTTTTATCAATTTGTAGCCATACGCTAAAAAATTTTATGCACTCCCGGCAAAGGTATGGCTTTTCTCTCTGTTCCCCAACATTTTCAGTTCTTTTATACCTCTACAATAATGCTATCCGTTCAGTTTTTTTATACCTTTGCAGGCGGAAAACGATAAAGTTCAATTTAAACACTTACATAAACTATGGCTAAGAAAGCTCTTTTAATGATTCTGGACGGTTGGGGAATCGGCGACCGCCAGAAAGACGACGTGATTTACATGACTCCCACCCCGTATTGGGACAGCCTGCTGGCCAACTATCCGCACTCCCAGCTCCAGGCCAGCGGCGAAAACGTAGGCCTGCCCGACGGGCAGATGGGTAACTCTGAAGTGGGCCACCTCAATATCGGTGCCGGACGCATCGTTTACCAGGACTTGGTGAAAATCAATCGCGCCTGTGCCGACGGCAGCATCCTGAAGAACAAGGAGATTATCTCCGCCTTCTCTTACGCCAAGGAGCAAGGGAAAGGCATCCACTTCATGGGTCTGACTTCCAACGGCGGCGTGCACTCCTCGCTGGACCACCTCTTCAAGCTCTGCGACATTGCCAAGGAATACGGCATTGGCGAGCGCACCTACATCCACTGTTTCATGGACGGGCGCGACACTGACCCCAAGAGCGGAAAGGGCTTCATTGAACAGCTGAGTGCACACTGCGCACAGTCTGCCGGCCGCATTGCCAGCATCGTGGGCCGCTTCTATGCCATGGACCGTGACAAACGTTGGGAACGCATCAAGGAAGCATA
>CALUIF010000070.1 GCA_944320635.1 uncultured Bacteroides sp.
GCACGGGGCCGCGCATACAGCGGCTGGTACCCGGCGTGACGGTGCTCGACGGCTGCATCTACATTGTGGGCTTCGTCTCCGGCAAAGGGGAAATCACCCAAATGGGCAAGATATTCCGCCTGGTGTATGGCGCGCACAAAGGGACGGAAGTGTCGCAGGATACGCTTCTGGCCGTGCAAAAAGACTTGCAGGAGAGTGGTATCAAGGCCGAAATCTCCGACGACATCAACCGCGACACCTTCGTGAAGTGGTCGTTTATCTCGGCCATGGCCGTGACGGGTGCTTACTACGACGTGCCCATGGGCGAGGTGCAGAAACCGGGCGAGGTGCGCGACACGTTCATCGGCCTCTCGCGCGAAAGCGCCGAGCTGGGCCGGCGGCTGGGCATCGACATCCCGCAAGACCTGGTGGAATACAACCTCAAAGTCATCGACAAGCTCGACCCCCACAGCACCGCCTCCATGCAAAAAGACATGGCACGCGGCCACCAGAGCGAGGTGCAGGGACTGCTGTTCGACATGATAGACGCCGCCGTAGCCAAGGGTGTGGACATCCCTACCTATCGCCGGGTGGCAGAGAAATTCAAGCATTAAAATCACTAAACACTAAGAATACATGACCGACCTGTTACTCTCCATCAACTGGAATCCCGACATAGAGGCCTTCAACCTCTTTGGTTTCTCCGTACGCTACTATGCCTTGGGGTGGATACTGGGCATTGCGGGCTCGTACTTCATGGTGCGCCGCCAATACCGCGACCTGAAGATAAGCGACGAAAAGTTCGACCCGTTGTTCTTCTACTGCTTTCTGGGCATGATTATCGGCTCGCGCCTGGGCCACTGCCTGTTCTACGACCCGCAGTACTTCCTGGGCAGCTGGAAACACTTCGTGGAGATGATTATCCCCATCCACTTCCTGCCCGACGGCGGCTGGAAGTTCACCGGCTACACCGGCATGGCCAGCCACGGAGGCACGCTGGGGCTCATCATCGCCCTTTGGCTGTATTGCCGGAAGACGAAGATGCACTTCGTCGACGTGCTCGACATCATTGCCGTGGCCACGCCTATCTGCTGCTTCTTCATCCGCATGGGCAACTTGATGAACTCCGAAATCATCGGCAAGCCTACCGATGTGCCCTGGGCCTTCGTGTTTGAGCAAGTAGACATGGTGCCGCGCCACCCTGCCCAGCTGTACGAAGCACTGGCCTACTTCGCCTTCTTCCTCGGCATGGTGTACCTTTACCGCCGCGCCCACAAGCAGAGGGAGGCGCAAACCATCGGCATGAAGCATCAGGAGATAGTCGCCCTGCCCGCCGCCTGGCCCCACCGCCGCGGTTTCTACTTCGGGCTGTGCCTGGTGGAGATATTCGTGTTCCGCTTCTTCGTGGAGTTCCTCAAAGAGAACCAGGTAGACTTTGAGGAGGGCATGACGCTCAACATGGGCCAGTGGCTCAGCGTGCCTTTCGTGATTATCGGGCTGTACTTCATGTTTGTGTACGGAAGAAACAATCGTACACAAACACATCCATAACCAAACGGCACTAAAACATTACCCCATATGAACAGCACGAACAACCTGTTACCGGCAAACATCCTTGCAAGCCTGCTGCTCTGCCTGCTGCTTGCATGTACCGCAGCCAAAGCCCAGGACTACAATTGGAGCGGACTGAACCGCTATGCCAAAGCCAACCGTGAACTGCCCTCTCCCACCAAGCACGAGAAACGGGTGGTATTCATGGGCAACTCCATCACCGAAGGGTGGGCAAACCAGCGCCCTCACTTCTTTGAAGACAACCACTACATAGGCCGAGGCATCAGCGGACAAGGCACTTACCAGTTCCTGTTGCGTTTCCGCGAAGATATCATCAAGCTACATCCTGCATTGGTCGTCATCAACGCCGGTACAAACGACGTGGCGGAAAACCCCGGCCCCTACAACGAAGAATACACCTTCGGCAACATCGTATCCATGATAGAACTGGCACAAGCCAACGACATCAAAGTCATACTGACCTCCGTGCTGCCCGCCGCCGGTTTCTTCTGGCATCCCGGCATCAAAGATGCGGCAGACAAGATAGCCGCCCTGAACCGCCGCCTTGCCCGCTACGCCAAGACGCACAAGATTCCCTACGTGGATTACTACCAGGAAATGGTCAGTGGAGAAAACCGGGCCTTGAACCCCGCCTACACCAAAGACGGGGTACACCCCACGGAAGAAGGTTACCTCGTCATGGAAAAACTCATCAAAAAAGCCATCGACAAAGCCTTGTAAGCAGATGGATGCAGCTACAACAAGCTGCCAAAACACAGGGGAGGCAGCACACTACCTCCCCTTCACAATGCGCTTTATATCATTCAGCTTGTTCAGCGCCTCCAGGGGCGTGAGGTTGTTGACGTCGAGGTTCAGTATCTCGTCGCGTATCTGGCAAAGGACGGGGTCGTCCAGCTGGAAGAAGCTGAGCTGCATGCCGCCTGCCGAGGCCGCCCCCTCGGTGATGGTCTTGCCGGTGATGGTGCCACCCGTCTGGCGGTTCTCCCGCTCCAGCTGCTTCAGAATCTCGTCGGCACGGCGCACGATGCTCTTGGGCATGCCAGCCATCTTGGCCACGTGGATGCCGAACGAGTGCTCGCTGCCCCCACGCTCCAGCCGCCGCAGGAAGACGACCTTGTTGCCCACCTCCTTCACCGCCACATTGTAGTTCTTGATGCGGCGGAAGGTCTTTTCCATCTCGTTCAGCTCGTGGTAGTGGGTGGCAAAGAGGGTGCGTGCCCTGGCCCGCGGATGCTCGTGTATGTACTCCACAATGGCCCAGGCTATGGAGATGCCGTCGTAAGTAGAGGTGC
>CALUIF010000071.1 GCA_944320635.1 uncultured Bacteroides sp.
GGTTATTGTGATTGGAAAAGCATTAAAGTGATTGGCTAAAAAGTAAAGAGGAGATTACCATTATGGCAAAGAAAGCAAAAGGCAATAGAGTACAAGTGATTCTTGAATGTACAGAACACAAGGATAGCGGTATGCCTGGAACTTCGCGTTACATCACGACGAAGAACAGGAAAAATACTCCTGAAAGATTAGAGCTGAAAAAGTACAACCCTATCTTGAAAAGGGTGACGATACACAAAGAGATTAAGTAATAGAAGTGTTACATTTATAATTAATAAGTAGCCATGGCAAAGAAAACAGTAGCAAGCTTGCACGAAGGTTCTAAAGAAGGCCGTGCATATACAAAGGTGATTAGAATGGTGAAATCTCCGAAAACAGGAGCCTACATCTTCGATGAACAAATGGTAGCTAATGAAAAAGTTCAAGACTTCTTTAAGAAATAAGTCTTGCAACCTGAAAATATAATATACCCTTTTCCCCTTGTTGGAAACTTATTCCGGCAAGGGGTTATTTTTACAACATGAATCTCAACAAGATACAGCAATACATTGCACAGAATCACCTATTTACCGCCTCCCAGAAGATACTGGTGGCCGTAAGTGGCGGTGCAGACTCAGTATCCTTGTTGCACATCCTTCTGTCGTTAGGATATACTTGCGAGGCAGCCCATTGCAACTTTCACTTGCGAGGAGAAGAATCCGACCGGGATGAAGCTTTTGTAAACCAACTTTGCAAGCAGCTCCATATCCCCTTACACATTATTCATTTCGACACTGCACAAACGGCAAAGCAACGCCACATTTCCATCGAAATGGCTGCCCGGGAATTACGCTATGCCTGGTTTGAAAAACTCCGTACTGAAATAAAAGCCGATGTAATCGCCGTAGCCCACCACATGGACGATAGCGTAGAAACATTCTTATTGAATCTCCTACGCGGAACCGGCATTAACGGGCTAAGAGGCATCCGTCCTAAAAACGGCCATATCGTACGCCCGCTACTCTGCATAAACAGGCAAGACATCACCGCGTATTTGGAAACAATTGCCCAGCCCTATGTAACAGACAGTACGAACATGCAAGATGAATATACCCGAAACAAAATACGCTTGCAACTGATTCCTTTGATGGAACAAATCAATCCTTCATTCAAAAACACGATTATTCAAACAGCCACACACCTCAACGAAGCCTTCGAAGTATATCACCAAGGCATTACAGAAGGCAAGAAACGGGTCTGCACCCCCAATGGCATCAATATTACAAAGTTGCTGAAAGAGCCGGCTCCCGAAGCCCTGCTCTTCGAACTCCTGCAACCCCAAGGATTCAACGCATCGCAAATAGCCGACATTTTCCATTCCCTGCACGGACAATCCGGCAAAATCTTCGTTTCCCCACAAATCCGCATCATCAAAGACAGAGATTTCTTATTATGGGAAAACCCTGCAAAGGACAATGACCAACCTATTTTAAACATAGACAGACAAGACTACACTCCAAACCTTGCTATCCCCAAAGACAAAACCATTGCTTGCCTGGATGCCGATAAGCTAACCAGCCCTCTTTTTTTACGCAAATGGAAACAAGGAGACTCATTTGTCCCCTTCGGCATGAAAGGCAAGAAAAAAGTAAGCGATTACCTGACCGACCACAAATTTTCTCTTTTACAAAAAGAACGGCAATGGGTACTGTGCTGCGGTGAAGACATCGTCTGGTTAGTAGGCGAAAGAGTCGACAACCGCTTCCGGATAGACGAACATACCCGGAAAGTATTGCGCATCCAAGTCATCCTGCAAAATAAAAACGAAATTTAGAGGAGCAGGTGTGCAGGAAGTGGCAATCCGCCCAAATCGTAATCATTTATTACCAACCCTACACCTCCATACCCTCCATAGGACAGGGTCGTACCATGTTCGTACCAACTTCGTACCATGTTCGTTCCAAATCCCTCGCTATAGACTCGAACATGGAACGAAGATGGTACGGCATTGTATAAGCTAATTTTACTACGCATATATCAGCGTAACCTCGCCCGGAACAACTTCCCTTTTTATGATACAAATCATATCCGGTTGGCGGCCTACTGCCATACGTTTACAAAATAATGCGATTTTCTTTTTGCTGGGGGAAACACTCAGACAGCAAAGGAGCAAAAGGCGTATCAAATGTACGTGCATGCTGAGGACATCCCTTAACGCAAGCACAGCAACGAATACAACGCTCAGAAAGCGTATGACATTCATCTCCCTCTGCTATAGCCCCATTGGGACAATGCCTGGCACAATAACCACAATGCGTACATTTATTTATATCGACTTCAGGCACACGTGGCATAAGTCTGCCTTGTTTACGCAATTTCATAACTTTCCGCAAAAAGCGCAACAACGGGAAAAAAGGTTGCCGGGGACGCAAAATGCGGCGCACATCTACTCCATACAACTTATCCTTATCAGACGCCATGGCTATTTTAGTGCGGATTTTCTCACCAAATGTTTCTGCATATTGCAAATCGGCATCATCCGGGCGCCCTTGAGCTATAGGATAAGCAGATGAGCTGTAAGAATGTTCTCCTATAAAAGTCCCTCCGGCAATGATTTTAAAACCTCTGGCAGAGACAAAAGCATCAAGTTCCTGCAAAGCATGCTCATAAGCACGATTACCGTACACCACCGCAATGACAGCAGGCGCTCCCGCAGATTCAAGCATCTCCATTCGCTTCAACGCCAAAGGAGCCACATGGCCGCCATAAACCGGAACAGTAATCACAACCACCGTATCTTCTGAAAAGCTTACTTGCCCAACGCCGTGCAAGGTCAAATCCACGCAAGAAGCGCTTTCTCCCTTAAGACCACGAACAATAGCCTCTCCGATTCGATAAGAAGTATGAGTCGGAGAAAAAGTAACCAAGCACACTTTTCCTATTTCCATAAAACGATTCCTTTTTAATTAACTTAAAGCAAAGGTAATCCTTTTCCATGAAAAATACAGGGAATTATATGGCAAATCAAAAAAAAATTCCTACTTTTGCAGCGCTGAAACATTCAGTTTTTCTACAGCTGCGGCAAGGAAGAAAAGTTGATTCCCGTTTCAATATCCCAAATAATAATCAATTAGCAAAGAGGTCGAACGGTATAAGCACATCAATACACGGTTCGTGCGTGAAAGAATTAGTGCATTTCCAGCCGTTCCCGACTAAAAAAGAAAAAAATCATTTTACACATATTCTGTTATGTATAATATTATTCAACTGAACGAAAAGAGTCTGCCCGAATTGCAAGCCATCGCTCAAGAATTAGGTATAAAAAAAGCCGACTCTTTTAAGAAAGAAGAACTTGTTTACAAAATACTTGATGAACAAGCCATCGTAGGTGCCACTAAAAAGGTAGCCGCAGAAAAGCAAAAAGAAGAACGCAAGGCTGAAAAGCAAAAGCGCACACGCGCAAATGCAAAGAAAGAAAACCAAGAAGCCAAGCAGGAAGTTGCAGAAAAAGCTAAATCAGCCGCAAACGACAAAGGTAAAGATAATACGACTTCCGGAAACGATAAAGCCACAAAACAAACAAGTACGGCTTCCGTACCTCAGACTGGCGGCACGGAAGCTCAAGATGAAAACGGAAATTCCACTCCCCAGAAACGTAGAGGCCGCCCCCGCAAAGCCCGTCCCGAGGAAAATGCGGCGACACAGGTAACAGATGCAACAACAGAAACCACCTCAGAACCGAAAAGTGAAAGCGAGCCGAAAAATGAGCCACAAACTCAAGCGGAGCCTGTCAATGAAGACCTTACATTATCCGGTACAGACGATTTCATTCCCATTGAAGACTTACCCACCGACCACATAGAATTACCTTCCGAATTGATTGGCAAATTTGAAGCGACAAAAACCGAAATGCCAGCCTTACCGGCAGAACAGCCTCAACAGCCCCGCAAACGCATTCGCAAAGATGCCAACAACAATAACAACAATAATAATAACAACAATCGTAACAATCAGCCGCAACAACGCCAGGCTCAACAGCAACGCCCCAATCAGCAACAGACAAGCCAGGCAAACAATGGAGATGAAAATCAGGCCAACCGCAACAATGTACAGCCCCAACAAGCCGAACGTGAGAAACAATATGATTTCGACGATATATTAGGCGGATGCGGAGTACTTGAAATCATGCAAGACGGCTATGGTTTCTTGCGTTCATCAGATTATAACTACCTGTCCTCACCAGATGACATTTACGTATCGCAATCACAAATAAAATTATTCGGCCTAAAAACAGGCGATGTCGTAGAAGGCATCATACGCCCCCCAAAAGAAGGCGAAAAATACTTCCCATTGGTGAAAGTATCCAAGATAAACGGCCGAGACCCCGATTTTGTGCGCGACCGCGTCCCCTTCGAGCATCTTACACCGCTTTTCCCTGATGAAAAGTTCAAACTATGCAAGGGGGGGTATAGCGATTCGCTCTCAGCACGTGTGGTCGACCTTTTTGCCCCTATCGGAAAAGGACAACGTGCACTTATCGTAGCACAGCCCAAGACAGGTAAGACCATCTTGATGAAAGATATAGCCAATGCTATTGCCGCCAATCATCCGGAAGTGTATATGATTATGCTCCTCATCGACGAACGCCCGGAAGAAGTAACCGACATGGCACGCACCGTCAACGCAGAAGTCATCGCCTCCACCTTTGACGAACCTGCCGAACGACACGTAAAAATTGCCGGCATTGTTTTGGAAAAAGCCAAGCGTATGGTAGAATGCGGACATGATGTAGTAATTTTCTTAGATTCTATAACCCGCCTGGCACGTGCCTACAACACAGTATCACCGGCTTCCGGCAAAGTCCTTTCCGGAGGTGTCGACGCCAATGCTTTACACAAGCCCAAACGCTTCTTTGGCGCAGCACGCAATATTGAAGGAGGTGGCTCTTTGACTATATTGGCCACAGCACTGATAGATACGGGCTCTAAAATGGATGAAGTCATCTTTGAGGAATTCAAAGGAACCGGCAATATGGAATTGCAATTAGACCGCAATCTCAGCAATAAGCGCATCTTCCCAGCTGTCAATATTGTTGCGTCCAGCACACGTCGAGACGACCTGCTGCAAGACAAGCAGACACTCGACCGAATGTGGATATTACGTAAATACCTGGCCGACATGACCCCCATAGAAGCCATGGACTTTGTAAAAGACCGTTTGGAAAAGACAAAAGACAATGATGAATTCCTAATGAGCATGAATGGCTAAAAGACCAAATCACAGAACATTCATTTAGCATATAAGGGTGAAGTCTACCGACTCACCCTTATTTTTTTTAAAAGATTCTTTGCTATTTCAAATACTATTCTTACCTTTGCAGCGCATTTAAGAAATGCATCAACATGGTGGCTGTAGTTCAGTTGGTTAGAGCGTCAGATTGTGGTTCTGAATGTCGTGGGTTCGAGTCCCATCTGCCACCCAAGAGAAA
>CALUIF010000072.1 GCA_944320635.1 uncultured Bacteroides sp.
GAACTGCTCGTGGCCATAGGCAACGGCAAGGTGACGCTGGGCGACGCCGACCGCGACGCCTTCCGCGGGAAGCAGGGCAAGAACTGGAAGAAGCTGCTGTCCTTCTCCTTCGGCAAGGACAATAAAGACTCCAAGACCACCGCCGACGAGCCTGCTCCCGCCGCTGCCGACAAGAAAATCAATACCAAGGAGATACTGAAACTCACCGAAGAAACCATCTCCAAAGACTACATCATGGCCCCGTGCTGCCACCCCATCCCCGGCGATGCCGTGCTGGGCTACATCGACGAGCAGAACCGCGTCATCATACACAAGCGCCAATGCCCCGTGGCCGTCAAGCTGAAGAGCAGCTATGGCAACCGCATCATCGCCACCCAGTGGGACACGCACAAGGAGCTGTCGTTCGTCGTCACCATCTATATACAGGGCATAGACTGTGTGGGGTTGCTCAATGAAGTCACGCAGGTCATCTCGCGCCAGCTTGGGGTGAACATCCGCCGGCTGGACATCGGCACCAACGACGGCATCTTCGAGGGCAAGATACAGCTCTATGTGCACGATGTAGACGATGTGCGCACCATCTGCAACAACCTGAAGCAGATACAGAACATCAAGCAGGTGACGCGGGTGGAAGACTAAATGCCGGTAAAGCAGAAAAGGGGGTGTGCATCCTTATGGACAAATGCACACCCCCTTTCCCAATCCCTCAAGCCTCATTCTTCATTCTTCATTTCCTCATTCTTTATTCCCCCCCTGTATGTTCTCCTTCAGCGCCTCCACATCGTCGTAGGTGAAGGTGTCGAGCGCCAGTTTCATGTTCATCAGTTCCTCGCGGACGGCTTTGAGCCGCTCCACCAGTTCGAAGCGGCGGAGGGTGTCTTCGCGGTTGTCCTTCATGCGTTGGCGGGCTCCGGTGAGGGTCATGCCGCGCTCCTTGACGAGGTGGTAGATGAGTTTTACCGTCTCGAGGTCCTCCTTGCGGTACTGGCGCACGTTGCGTCCGGCCTTCTTGGGAGCCAGCTGGGGGAATTCCTTCTCCCAGAAGCGCAGGGTGGGCTCGGGGATGCCAAACATGCGCGCCACCTCGCCGATGGAGTAGTATATCTTGAGTTGCTTGTTCTTGTTGAGCATGGAGAAGTGTAGGGGGAATGTCAGTTATGCACCAGCGTGCCGATGTTTTCGCCCTGCATCACCTTCAGGAGGTTGCCCGGGGTGTCCATGTCGAAGACGATGATGGGCAGCCCGTTCTCCTTGCACATGCAGGTGGCGGTGAGGTCCATCACCTTGAGGCCGCGGCTGAGGACTTCGTCGTAAGTGATGTCGGTGAACTTCACGGCCGTGGGGTCTTTCTCGGGGTCGGCGGTGTAGATGCCGTCCACGCGGGTGCCCTTGAGCATCACGTCGGCCTCAATCTCGATGCCGCGCAGGGAGGAGCCCGTGTCGGTGGTGAAGAAGGGGTTGCCCGTGCCGGCCGACATGATGACCACTTCGCCTGCTTCGAGGCACTCGATGGCGCGCCACTTGTTGTAGAATTCGCCGATGGGCTCCATCCTGATGGCGGTGAGCACGCGCGCCCGTACGCCCTGCGCCGCGAGCGCCGAGCTGAGAGCGAGGCTGTTGATGACGGTGGCCAGCATGCCCATCTGGTCGCCCTTCACGCGGTCGAAGCCCTTCATGGAGCCTTTCAGTCCGCGGAAGATGTTGCCCCCGCCGATGACGATGCCCACTTGCACGCCCATCCGATGTATGTCCCGTATCTGTTCGGCGTATTGCACCAGCCGCTGGTCGTCGAAGATGTCCGGCCGGTCGCCCTTCAGGCTCTCGCCGCTGAGCTTGAGGAGGATTCGTTTGTACTGAGGTGTTGCCATGTCCTTGTATGTCTTTTGGTTTGTTTGGGAGTTGACTGTGCAAAGGTACGCTTTTCCTGCCGAATAACCGGCGCGCCGAAGTGTTTTTTTGCTGCACGGCGTGGCGCGGGGCGCGCGTTCCCTCTTGCGCAGATGCCGGATGGCGGCTACAGTTCGTGTCCGACAGCCTTCACCGTGCATGTCCTGCGGTCACCACGGCAGATGTCCGGTTGCCACTACGGCAGGTATCCTGCGGTCATCACGGCAGGTATCCGGTTGTCACCACGGCATGGGACAAAAGTCCCCACGCTATGGGACGCCCGTTCCAACCTTATGGGACAACCGCCCTTGTACGCGGGACGGGTGCGGACACCTCGGCAGGTCAGGTACGGACACCTCGGCAGGAAGCCCGTCGTGTGCTTGTCAGAAGTCGATGGCTTCCGACAGGCGGTCGTATCGGGGCTGCACGGTGGTGATGCCGTGGTTGGCAAAGATGGTGGCGATGCGTTGCTGCATGTCGGGGGTGATGGGACGTTCCTGGCTGCGTACGCGGTAGTAGGTTGTCCGTCCCCACAGTCCGCGCACGGCGCTGCGGATGCTCATGGCTTGCTGGTAGGGCACGTCGTCGGTCAGGTGGACGAGGCCCCATGCCAAGGTAATCTTCCGCATGGGTCGGTAGTGGGGGCATTGCTCCTTGTCGGCAGGCAGGGCGGCGGGATTGATGCAGTGCAGGGTGACCACGGTGGCGGGCGCCGCCTGCGCGGCGAGATGGCGCAGGCAGTCGGTGGCATGGGGGCAACCCTCTGCCGCGAAGCAGTGGGCGTAGTCGAAGGGCACTTGGGCGTAGTCGAAGGCCTGCCCGTCCGGCTGTGCCGGGGTGTTGTCGGTCGCAGTG
This sequence comes from uncultured Bacteroides sp., assembly GCA_944320635.1. Lineage (GTDB taxonomy): Bacteria > Bacteroidota > Bacteroidia > Bacteroidales > Bacteroidaceae > Bacteroides. Next base: position 2,743 of record CALUIF010000072.1, read on the forward strand.
TTCATGTCGTTATGCTTGATTTTTTAGCTGTGTTCTTTGCAAAGGTATGCATAAATTCCGTACCTTCGCCACTGGGAATGACAATTGTATTTTCACAGAGGATACCCAATCCAATAAGTTACCGTTATGATTAGACTGAATGTATTTATCCAAGTAGAGGCGGCGAAGCGTGCCGCCGTGGTAGAGGCTGCCAAGGAACTGGTGGCCAAGTCGCTGACCGACAAGGGCTGCGTGGCCTACGACCTGTTCGAGAGCGCCACCCGTCCCGATGTACTGATGATTTGCGAGACGTGGGCCGACGATGCCTCCCTCGCTGCCCACCAGCAGGCGCCGCACTTCACCACACTGGTGCCCCGCATCGAGGCCTTGGCGCCGATGAAGCTGGAGCGGTTTGAGTTCTAAGGCACGCTGTGGCTGTGTCATGCATTAAGGGGATGGGGCGGGAGTCATTTCCGCTTCATCCCCTTAATGGTTTGCTTGGTGGCCGCATCCACGCGCAGGGACTCCGTAATCTTCTGCAACGTCTTGTTGTAGGTGAAGTCGTCGAGGGTATTCTCTCCTTGCAGGTATCGCATGGTGGTGTCGGGACACTTCACGAAGCAGACCGACAAGGCCCAGGCCACCCCCATCCGGACGTAGTAGCCTTCGTGGCGGATGCCGTCGTACATGCGCAGCAGCTCGTTGATGTGCCCTTCATCGATGAACAGCTGCATCGCCATCACCACGCCGAAGCGCACCTCATACTCGCCCGCACTTCGCATCCAGCCCTTCAGGTAATGCCACAGGCGGTCGCTGTTGGCCTCGATGAACCGTTTTCCGCCGGCAAACTTGAACGTGTCGCACACCGACCAGCTGTTGATGATGCGCACGAAGCGTGTCACCCGCTCCAGATACCGTTCCACATCCTTGTCCGGACGGATGCAGCCCAGCACCATGCCTTGCAGCATCCGTTCTTCCATATAGTACGTGTCGGCGGTGGCGAGGTATGCCTCCCAGTTTCCTTTGGCAATGCGTGCCGCCAGCTTGCGAAGCTGCGGGATGCGTATGCCAAGTACGTTGGGCACGCCTGGGTTGAGGCTCTGGGTGAAGGGCTTGTTGCCTTGCTCGGCCAGGCGGAGCAGTTCGGCTTTGATGGCTTCGGGGGTGGGGGGAGATGGGTTCATGATGTTGGTGATGATTGTTATGCGGGCAAAGGTAGTATTCCGTTCCCCAACGCCGGGAAGCTCTTTCCCAAGGCTGGGGAAGACTGTTCCCTGGCTTTGGGAAGGCTGTTCCCTGGCCTTGGGAACCGATTTCCCAGCCTTTGGGAACTTCTGGGAATGTTAACCTGTTGCCTGACAGTTTATTGCCAGAAGTCGTATTC
>CALUIF010000073.1 GCA_944320635.1 uncultured Bacteroides sp.
TTTCATAAGAAGGATTCAAAATGAGCAAACGGAGACTGGTTGAAGCGGGCGGATATAAGAGTGTGGGAGAGGAGTACCAAAATAATTTGAAATTATATGCCTGCTGTTTGCAATTGTTCGGGAAAAAAGCGACCTTTGCAACGCTTTATGGCAAAGGAATATTCATTCACACTTTAATAATACAATAGAGATTATGACGAAAAGTGCATTGCAAATTGCGCGGGCTGCTTATCAGCCCAAACTTCCTAAAGCCCTGAAGGGACATGTGAAGGCGGTAGCCGGCGCAGCTACCCAGTCTGTTGCCGACCAGGAAGCTATCCAGAAGCTTTTCCCGAACACCTATGGCATGCCGCTTATCAAGTTTGAAGAGAGCAGCGAGGCTACCAGTTTTCCTGCCATGAATGTAGGCGTCATTCTGTCGGGCGGACAGGCTCCCGGCGGGCACAACGTAATTTCCGGTCTTTTCGACGGCATTAAGAAACTGAATCCCGAAAGCCGTCTGTATGGCTTCCTGATGGGACCGGGTGGACTGGTTGACCATAAATATATGGAACTGACGGCCGACATTATAGACGAGTATCGCAATACGGGCGGTTTCGACATCATCGGCTCTGGCCGTACGAAGCTGGAGAAGGAAGACCAGTTTGAAAAGGGCTACGAAATATTGAAGGAACTGGGCATCAAAGCACTGGTTATTATTGGCGGTGACGACTCCAATACCAATGCTTGCGTGTTGGCCGAATACTATGCTGCCAAGAACTACGGCATCCAGGTTATCGGTTGCCCCAAGACCATTGATGGTGACTTGAAGAACGACATGATTGAAACCAGCGGTGGTTTCGACACGGCTTGCAAGACGTATGCTGAGGTGATTGGTAACATCCAGCGCGATTGCAACTCTGCACGCAAGTACTGGCATTTCATCAAGCTGATGGGTCGTTCGGCTTCCCACATCGCCTTGGAGTGCGCTTTGCAGGTTCAACCCAACATTTGCATTGTTTCGGAAGAAGTGGAGGCAAAGGATATGTCGCTGGACGACATCGTGACCAACATTGCGAAGGTTGTGGCCGACCGTGCCGCCCAAGGCAACAACTTCGGTACGGTGCTTATCCCCGAAGGTCTGGTAGAGTTTATTCCGGCCATGAAGCGCCTGATTGCTGAACTGAACGACTTCTTGGCTGCCAATGCTGAGGAATTTGCCCAAGTGAAACGTTCTGAACAACGTAATTACATCATCCGTAAGCTGTCCCCCGAAAACTCGGCCATCTATGCCAGTCTGCCTGAAGGCGTGGCACGCCAGCTCTCTTTGGATCGCGACCCCCACGGCAATGTGCAGGTATCGCTGATTGAGACAGAGAAACTGCTGAGCGAAATGGTAGGTGCCAAGTTGGCACAATGGAAGGAAGAAGGCAAGTATGTGGGCAAGTTTGCCGCACAGCACCACTTCTTCGGCTACGAGGGACGTTGCGCAGCTCCGTCCAATTTCGATGCTGACTATTGCTACTCGCTGGGTTACACGGCTGCTGCGCTGATTGCTAACGGAAAGACGGGTTATATGTCTTCCGTGCGCAACACGACAGCTCCGGCAGAGGAATGGATTGCAGGCGGTGTGCCTATCACCATGATGATGAACATGGAGCGCCGCCACGGCGAGATGAAGCCCGTGATTCAGAAAGCATTGGTGAAGCTGGACGGTAAGCCCTTTGCGTACTTTGCCGAGCACCGCGGCCATTGGGCCATGTCGACCGACTATGTATATCCCGGTCCGATACAATACTTCGGTCCCTCGGAGGTATGCGACCAGCCTACTAAGACGTTGCAGCTGGAGCAGAGCAAATAAGTGACAAGTAAAATAGTCCCAAATAAATTTTTATGGTAATTTGAGGGGTACGTCGTGATGACGTGCCCCTTTTGTATGATGTAAAGCGTGCTTTCCCTTTTGGACAGATGAAAGAAAAAGTACGTTACTTCTATGCAGGGTGGTGTGCGAAGGTTCTAAAAAAACTGTATCTTTGCAGGGATATAACCATAGGTGAAAGGAGACTCCGGCATGGCTAAGAAAGCATCTGCCAAACATAAATCCACAGCTTCCCGCCTTACCCGTAAGGGCAGGCAAGCGAAACAGAAACAGACGTCGTGCCCGATGCCCCGGTGGTTGCGCTGGATGGTGGCGACAGGCATTGTTCTGGTGTTTTCCGTGGGCTTTTATGTCTTTTTTATCCGTCCGTATGCTTACCGCTGGAAGCCTTGTTATGGGCAGAAAGGGTATGGGGTGTGCATGCCTTGCCGCTACGAGGTGCATGGGGTAGACGTGTCCCACTATCAGGGTATGATAGATTGGGGCAGGGTGGCTGCCGACTCGGTGGGCGATTTCCCGTTGCGCTTTGCTTTCCTTAAAGCTACCGAAGGGGGGGATCATGGCGACACCACTTTCTTGCGACATCTTGCAGAGGCGAGGCGTGCAGGACTGGTGTGTGGAGCTTATCACTATTTTATTCCTGCCACGGACGCGCGGCGGCAGGCGGATTTCTTTATCCGTACAGTGCCCCTACGCAAGGGGGATTTGCCGCCAGTGCTCGATGTGGAGACATTGGGCAAACGGTCGCCCCGCGAGTTGAGGGCAGCAGTCAAGGTGTGGCTCGAGCGGGTGGGGCAACACTATGGCGTGAAGCCCATTTTGTACACGTCTTATAAGTTTAAAATGCGCTATCTGAACGATTCATTGCTGAATACTTATCCGTATTGGATAGCCCACTACTATGTCGACTCGGTGCGCTACCGTGGACGGTGGGACTTTTGGCAACACACTGATGTGGGGCGGGTGCCCGGCATAGAAAAAGAGGTAGACCTCAATGTGTTCAACGGTTCGCTTGATGAACTGCGGGCTTTGACCCTTCAACGATAGCAACGTACCATGGCCCATCGGTTTTGTTCGCGATGGCCGTCAGGGTGCAGGCCTATGTGGCGGGCTTCTGCTTCAATGAGGGGGATGTCGTCCACATAAAAACCACTCATGAGCAGAAGGGCTCCTTGCCGCATGCGGTCGGCATAACGGTGCATGTCGTTTAGCAGGATATTGCGGTTGATGTTGGCAATGACAACATCGAACGGGCCTTTATCTGCCAGGGAAGAGGCATCGCCTTGAGAGACTTCGATGTGGTCGAGCCCGTTTAGCCGGATGTTTTCCAAAGAATTGCGTACGCACCAGTCATCAATATCAATTGCGGTACACTGTACGGCTCCTTTCATGCGTGCCAAGATGGCGAGAATAGAGGTGCCGCAGCCCATGTCGAGCACACTGCGCCCGGTAAGGTCGGTGTCGAGTAGTTCGTTAATGATGAGTCCTGTGGTTTCATGGTGGCCTGTGCCAAATGCCATTTGGGGGTCGATCGTGATGTCGTATTCGGCTTTGGGCACGTCGTGGTGGAATGTACTGTGCACTACACAACGGTTGCCGATGATGATGGGTTGGAAGAAATTGCGTTCCCACTCTTCATTCCAGTCACGGTCTTCAGCTTCGAGAAAGTCGTAATCGATGTGGGCATCGGGCAGGGGAAAGTGGACTAATGCCTGATGCAGGGCTTCCGCATCGTAAAGGCTCTTCTGTATATAAGCAGCTATTCCGCCGGGTTGTTCCATAAAACTTTCGAAACCTACGTCGGCAAGCGTAGCGGAGAGTATATCGTTTACCACCTCTGTGCAGGGGGAGGTACGGAAGTTGAATTGCAGATACTTCATGGCACAATATTTGTGTAAGTTATTAGTTGTGTTCAATGCGGCAAAGGTAATGTAAATCCTTCACAATAAATCCTTATTTTGCAGGTTTTACGGGTAAAGTAGGTTAATCCCTGTGAACTTTTCGAGAATAATGGATGGAATTATGCAATACTTTATTATCTTTGTAACATGAATAAGTGTAGACAAATGAACGCATAAACCTGACGAATATGAAAAAGATTGTTTTTTTATCGCTTTTTTTTGCCCTGTGTCTGCCGTGGACATTGCGGGCGCAGGTTGTAGACGACCTTTACTATATACCTTCCAAGAAGACCGAGAAGAAGAAAGAAGTGAAGAAGGAGAATAGAAAGGAAACTGTAGTTGTGACTCCGGTAGATGAGGTGGTCGTGAAATCCAATAGTCCTGTTTCGGTATCTACATCTGACGGAGTGGCTACCGTGGTGGTGCGTGACCGTAAGGGCAATGTGCGTGACGTGGATGAATATAACCGCCGTTATGATGCGGACGATTATGACTTCTCCTCGGAAAACGGTACTCTTTATATTGATGAGAAGGAAGATGATGGCTTGGATGGCGAATGGATTGGCGGCTTTGAGGGTTCGGCAGACGATTATGAATATGCCACGCGCATCATCCGTTTCCGTAATCCCCGGTATGCTATCAGTGTGAGCAGTCCGCTTTATTGGGATGTAGTCTACGGACTCGATACGTGGAATTGGAATGTATATACCGATGGGCTGTATGCTTATGTGTTCCCCACGTTCAGCAACCGCTTGTGGTGGGACTGGCGTTTCAATTCGTATGGCTGGTGGGGTTATCCGTATTATTACGACTGGGCCTGGAGTGGCTGGTATGGTTTCAGCTGGGGTTTTGGTTGGAGTTCCTGGTGGGGACCTCATTATTGGCATCATCCGCCCTATTGGGCAGGTGGGGGCCACTGGGGTGGACATCATCATTGGGGAAATGCTTATACGACACGTCGGTCTTATGGAGGACTGCGCTCTTCGTATAATGCTGGCAGTAGGGCTGTTACCTCTACGCGCAGAGCATCTTCAACCTTGCGGAGTAGTCGGGGGGGCAACCGAGTTTCGACATCGGGCAATACACGGCGTAGCAGCGTATCTAACCGCAGGGTGGTAGGAACGCGGACTTCGACGTCTTCGATTAATCGCTCGACCAGTTCGGCCAGACGTTCGTCGGGAAGAATTTCGACGACTTCGTCATCACGTCGTGGTTCAACCTATACGCGGCCGAGTGGTGCACGACGTAGCAGCGGTGCGATGTACAATGGCACTACGGGCGTGCGCCGTAGTACGCGTTCGTCCAGCTATAGCAGAGGGTCGAGTACAATGCCCAACCGTACTTTCAATTATAACAATAGCAGTCGTAGGAGCAGTAATAGCTTCAGTACGCCGATGCGTTCGTCGGGTAGCACTCGTTCCAGTTTTTCGTCGGGAGGTGGTATGCGTTCGTCGGGCAGCATGAGAAGCAGTGGCGGAGGCGGTCGTTCAGGCGGTGGTGCGAGAAGAAGGTAATTGCGGCACATCGCTTTTACGAAGTAACTAACAAACATTGAGAAAAGAATGAAAAAGAGAATCATGATAATAGCCCTGGCTCTGCTTGGGGTAACGGGTGGCTATGCACAATCGGCATACGATGCTGCCAAAATTGCTCAGGAAGATTTGAGCGGTACGGCACGGTTTGTGGGTATGGGTGGTGCTATGAGTGCGCTAGGTGGTGACATTTCTACGATAAGTACGAATCCGGCGGGCATAGGCATCTATCGGAGTAACGATGTGATGCTGACGCTAGGATATTCCCTTACGGGTACAGAAGCTGAGTTTGGCGGTAATACGTTTGAAAAGGAGCGAGCGCGATGGAATCTGAATAACATCGGTTTTGTGATTGCCAATAAGTTTAGTAATGTTTCTCCGTTGCGTTATGTAAATTTTGGCTTTAATTATAAGAAGTCGAAGTCGTTTTACAAGAACATGACGATGCAGGGAATGTTGGGAAGCCTTTCACAGACTTATGAGATCGCTGCTCTTTCTGATGGATTGACTCCTGATTTTTGGGAGGATTCTCGTTATGGGAATTTTGAACACCAGGATATCGGGTGGCTGTCTGCATTGGCATATAATGCTTTTTTGATTGGTCCCAGTTTGACTAATGACCCTACAGACTATCCGTTGCTGGATAATGACGGTAATCATCTTAGTGATGAGAATGGACTTTTGTATCAAGATTATGGCTATTACTCATCAAATGTTGCAGATGGATATCATTCTACCTATGGTACTTTCCGCTCGCGAGAACGTGGAGGAATTGATGAATATGATTTCAACGTATCATTTAACATCAACGACCGCTTTTATTTGGGGGTTACTTTTGGAGCTTACGATGTAAGTTATGATAAATATACTTTCTATGATGAAGACTATGGCAATGGGGCAGGGTATTTTCTGGAAAGCTTTAACCGCATCAACGGTTCAGGTTTTGATATGAAAATCGGTACCATATTCCGCCCTATTGAAGCATCGCCATTGCGTATAGGATTGTCTGTGCATACCCCCATCTTTTACAGGCTAACCTATACAACGGGAGCCTACATCCAGTCGGATGTTTATATGGATGATGACCAGAGTACTACGGGCTGGTATGTGGATACTTATGAACAATTGGGCAATAGGGATATGGAATATGATTTCCGCCTGCAAACTCCGTGGGTATTTAATGGAAGCTTGGGATATACGGTAGGCAACAGTTTGGCTTTGGGCGCCGAATATGAGTTTGAGAATTACTCGAATATGAAGTTCAAAGACGTGGATAATTATGACATGGATCCTGAAACGAACGAAGTGAAATATACATTGAAAGGCGTGCACACACTACGGCTTGGTGCTGAATATAAGCCTATTTCGACATTTGCTTTCCGGGTAGGCTATAACTATAGCAGTGCTGCCTATAAGACGGATGCCTTTAAGAATATATTTTCTAATTCTGTAAGTACCGATACGGAATATTCCAATGATAAATCACGGAATACATTTACGGTGGGTATAGGCTATAGAGGTTCGTTATTCTATGCCGATCTGGCTTATAAGTATGATGTGTATAAATCGGATTTCTATCCATTTTATAATAACTTGGAGGGTGTGCAGATGGAAGCTACGAAGCTTACCAATACCCGTAGCCAGGTGTTGCTTACGCTGAGTTGTCGTTTCTAATAAAAAGGGCATCTTGACTATGCCGTTGCTTTATAATGAGTTTTCCTCGTTTCTGAAACGATATTTTCCATATAAGGTTCAGAAGATATCACTGAATGCGGGATTTACATGTCCTAACCGTGATGGTAGTAAAGGCTATGGAGGATGTACGTATTGTAATAACCAGACATTCAATCCAGAGTATTGCCATACGGAGAAGTCGATAACCCGACAGTTGGAAGAAGGGAAGCTGTTTTTTGCCCATAAATATCCGGAAATGAAGTATTTGGCCTATTTTCAGGCTTATACCAATACCTATGGAGAGTTGGAGGGATTGCGCAGGAAGTATGAGGAGGCGCTTTGCGTGGATGATGTGGTGGGGCTGGTGATTGGAACCCGACCAGACTGCATGCCCGATGACTTACTGCACTACTTGGAGTCGTTGCAAAAATATACGTTCGTGCTGGTGGAATATGGCATTGAGAGTACGGATGACCGGACTTTGCGGCGCATTAACCGTGGGCATGATTTTCAGGTGTCGGCAGATGCGGTGCGGCGTACGGCGGCTTGTGGTATACCGGTGGGCGGACATGTCATATTGGGGTTGCCGGGCGAAACGCGTGAAAATATTGTGGCGCAGGCGGGCATCTTGTCCGGTTTGCCCCTTACAACCTTGAAGATGCATCAGTTGCAACTGATACGCGGGACACGTATGGCTCATGAGTATATGAGCTGTCCGGAAGACTTTCATCTATTTGACATAGAGGAGTATATAGACTTGGTGATTGAGTATGTGGAACATTTGCGTCCGGACATTGTATTGGAGCGTTTCCTTTCCCAATCTCCCAAGGAATTGCTGATAGCACCCGATTGGGGCTTGAAAAATTATGAGTTCAATCATCGCTTGCAAAAAAGAATGAAAGAACAGGGTGCATACCAGGGAAAGAAGTATGAAATGTGAGAAAAAAGCCGTAATTTCGCGCGGTTTAATTGTGGTAATCACTTAAAAAAGAAAGAATGATGAATGAGAAGACATTAGTGAAGGGAAAAATCCACTACGTGGGAGTAAATGACCGCAACAAACACCTCTTTGAGGGCATGTGGCCTTTGCCTTACGGGGTTTCTTATAATTCTTATCTGATAGACGATGAACAGGTGACGCTGGTAGACACGGTGGATGCTTGTTTTTTTGAGGTTTATCTGCATAAAATCAAAAACATTATCGGCGACCGTCCTATCCAATATCTTATTATTAACCATATGGAGCCAGATCATTCGGGTTCTATCAGTCTTATCAAGCAATATTATCCCGACATCACGATTGTGGGAAATAAGTTGACTTTAGGCATGATAGAAGGCTTTTATGGCTTGGCAGACAAAAGCCTTGAGGTAAGGGAAGGCGAGGCGTTGTCTTTGGGGCACCATGCCTTGCGCTTCTATTTGACACCGATGGTGCATTGGCCGGAAACGATGATGACGTTTGATGAAACGGATGGTGTGCTGTTTTCGGGCGATGCTTTCGGCTGCTTCGGAACGTTGGATGGCGGATTCTTGGACAGCCGCATCAATCTGGATAAATATTGGGATGAGATGGTGCGATACTATTCGAATATCGTGGGCAAGTATGGCAACCCGGTGCAGAAGGCGTTGGCCAAATTGGGTAGCCTGCCTATTTCCACCATTTGTTCCACACACGGGCCTGTATGGACGGAAAACATCGGTAAGGTCGTGGGCATTTACGACAAACTGAGCCGTTATGAAGCCGAAGAAGGGGTAGTGATAGCCTATGGCTCCATGTATGGCAATACGGAGCAGATGGCGGAAGCCATAGCTTGCGAGCTTTCGGCACAGGGTATTAAGAATATCGTGATGCACAATGTGAGCAAGAGCAATGCGTCGTATATTTTGAAAGATATTTTTAAATATCGTGGCTTGATCATAGGCAGTCCTACCTATTGTGGTCAAATTTATCCGGAGGTGAATGCTTTGCTCGAGAGAATATTGTTGCGCGAAGTGAAGGGGCGTTATCTCGGTTATTTCGGTTCGTTCTGCTGGGCGGGCGCGGCCGTGAAGCGCATAGGCGAATTTGCAGAAAAGAGCAAATTGGAGCTGGTGGGTGCCCCTGTGGAAATGAAGCAATCCATGAAGGAAACCACGTGTGAACAATGCGAGAATTTGGCCCGTGCCATGGCTGAACGCTTGAAACAGGATAGAAACAACTGAATCTTTAAATCATAATATCGTATGAGACTTATTATTCAACCGGATTACCGTTCTGTATCGAAATGGGCGGCTTGCTATGTGGCATCTAAGATTAATGCCGCCGGTCCTACACCGGAGAAACCATTTGTTTTGGGGTGTCCTACGGGATCGTCTCCCTTGGGCATGTACAAAGAGCTGATAGATTTGAACAAAAAAGGCTTGGTGTCTTTTCGGGATGTGGTGACGTTCAATATGGATGAATATGTGGGGTTGCCGAAAGAGCATCCTGAGAGCTATTATTCTTTTATGTGGAATAACTTCTTCAGCCACATCGACATTAAACCGGAAAATACCAATATACTGAATGGCAACGCTGCCGATTTGGATGCCGAATGTGCACGTTATGAAGAGAAAATTAAGTCGTATGGTGGCGTAGACCTGTTTATGGGAGGAATAGGTCCTGACGGACATATTGCTTTTAATGAGCCGGGGTCATCCCTTTCATCGCGCACTCGCCAAAAGACGCTGACCACTGACACGATCATCGCCAATTCCCGTTTCTTTGAGAACGACGTGAACAAGGTGCCTAAGACGGCTTTGACGGTAGGTGTGGGGACGGTGCTCGATGCCAAGGAGGTGATGATTATTGTGAACGGACATAATAAAGCACGTGCTTTGTATCATGCCGTTGAGGGACCGGTGATGCAGATGTGGACCATCAGTGCCTTGCAAATGCATGAGAAGGGCATTATTGTGTGCGACGATGCCGCTACCGATGAATTGAAAGTAGGTACTTATCGTTATTTCAAAGATATCGAGGCTGACCATCTGGATGCTGAGGCTATGTTGAAATAAGCTTGCTCAAACTATAAGACGCGGGTAATGCTTTTGATGCAGATGTTTGTAATCTTTCTGCAAAAAGGCGTTATCCGTGTTTGTTTATGTCTTCTGATAGCGTTACCTTTGTTTCACTTATTAAAGAAAAATCGGCTTTTATGGAAAAGATATTTACTACTGACCGCATTAAGCAATTGGATACCATTACTATAGAGCGGGAGCCTATCGCTTCTGTTGACCTGATGGAGCGTGCAGCTCGGGCTTTGACGGATGCCTTGATCAGGCGTTGGAATAGTGATACGGCTTTTACTGTCTTTGCAGGCCCGGGCAATAATGGTGGAGATGCATTGGCAGTTTCACGTTTGTTGGCTCAAAAAGGATATCGGGTGAGTGTGTATCTGTTCAATACCGGAGGGCATTTGTCGCCTGATTGTGTTGTTAACCGTGACCGATTGACTGGAGTGGCCGGGGTAGACTTCCATGAAGTGACATCACAATTTGTTTTCCCGAAGCTGACGGAAGAAGATGTTATATTGGATGGCTTATTTGGCAGTGGGTTGAATAAGCCTTTGGCAGGTGGCTTTGCTTTGGTGGCAAAGTTTATTAATGCCTCGCCTGCGCAGGTGGTGGCTATAGATATGCCTTCCGGGTTGATGGGGGAGGATAACTCGTCCAATGCCTCATCGGCTATAGTTCGTGCGCAGTTGACATTGACACTTCATTTGCCTAAGCTGTCGTTTCTTTTTGCAGAAAACGAATCTTATGTGGGGGAGTGGCAGGTGTTGGATATTGGGCTGGATAAAGATGCTATCGAAGAAATGCCGGCTGATTATGCAGTTTTCGAGCCGTCCGATGTGGCTGCATTGTTGAGGCCTCGTGGAAAATTTGTTCATAAGGGTATGTGCGGTCGGGCTTTGCTTATAGCCGGAGCGCAGGGTATGGCAGGTGCATCGGTGCTTGCTGCACGGGCATGTTTGCGTTCGGGAGTAGGACTGCTGACGGTTCATGTGCCTTTCGGGAATAACTTTATTGTGCAGACGGCTGTGCCTGAAGCTATGACGGAAATAGACTTGAGCGATATCTGTTTTGCCACTGTTACCGATACGGATATTTATCAGGCAGTAGGCATCGGCCCCGGCTTGGGGCGTGCGGCTGAAACGGTGGAGGCTTTACTTGGGCAGATTGCGGAGTGCGGAGTGCCGATGGTGCTGGATGCCGATGCATTGAACATCTTGGGCGAGCATCGCAGTTATTTGTCCCGTTTGCCTAAAGGGAGTATATTGACACCACACCCTAAGGAATTGGAACGGCTGACTGGTGCTTGCCGCAATTCTTATGATCGTTTGCAGAAGGCAAGAGAATTGGCTTCTTCGGCCAATGTGTATATCATTTTGAAAGGTGCATATTCTGCGGTCGTTACTCCGGGAGGAAAGTGCTATTTCAATACTACGGGTAATCCGGGAATGGCAACTGGAGGAAGTGGTGATGTGCTGACGGGCATTGTATTGGCTCTTTTGGCACAAGGATACGACGCTGAACAAGCTGCTCTGCTCGCCACTTGTGTACACGGTATGGCAGGCGACTTGGCTGCCTCTAAGCTGGGACAGATAGGGATGACTGCGGGAGACATAATTCTTCATTTGCCTGAGGCTTGGCAGGCATTGAGACATCTGGTATAGTTGTGATATGCTTACCTATTTTTCCAATAGGCTTTTTAAGAAATCATCCAGCTCTTTGTCCAGACCTTTTAAGAGTTCGTCGTTAATAAGTAAAGTGTCGTCATCCATTAGCAGTAATTCTGCAACGGTCTCTTTGTCTTCATCTACTAATACGAATGAATAAGGTTTTAGTATGGTCAGTTTATCGAACTCTCCGTTATCTTTCAGATTATTCAAGGCCATGATAAGCAGATGCTCAATGTCTTTATAGAAGTCCTGTCCTTCGTATGCAGTCCATTCCTCAATGATTGTGCTGCCCAATTCTTCATCGTCATCATCGAAAATGTTTAGTTCGCCCGATCCTTGATCTGCTTGTAGATGTATGTCTGTTACGATGGCTTGCCCGTCGCCGCATGTATATTTGGCAATGGCTTTCTTAATGGTGGTTTCAATCTGTGATAACGATGTTTGACTAAGTTTCATAATGGCATCTCCTTTCTTGGTTGTTATTCTTCGTTAAACCGCTTCATTTGCATATTCAGCAAGTTTATACTGTTTTTCCGTTCTTGCAGTTCATTTACATAGAGGGCAGTCAGCAAATAATTGGGCTTGTCCTGTATCGAACTGTTGCGTATCGTTTCATCGCTTACGTTGTCTATTTCCTGAGCTATGGTAAATGCTTTTATAGCCCACTCTAAAGCAATAGTAATGCTATCTTGCATTTCGTAGCCCAATGCGATATTATAGGCCGCATGCATTTTCTTTTTGCCTTTTTTCTGGGTATATTGGTTTTGCCACAGTTCAATCGCTGTTGTCCAATCGCCTTCTTTTGCATAGATGGCTGCATCACGCATGTCTACTGAGCCTCCAGTAAACATATAGCGCTGAGCCGTTTTCCAACTCGGGAGCAGATGCCTGACAGGGACAGTGCCTGCAAATTCTGATGCTTGTTCTATCAGTTCCTTCTCACTGATAAGGTGTGCATGTACGGCACTTTCACTATTGCCTGCTGCTTCCCAAAAGATGCTGTCGTTGGGGCTGACGGTGACCATGGGCTTTTTATGATTGGGCAGATATACCCTTACACTTGGATATACTTTGACGTCTACTGTTCCATAGAAAGAGTCCCACTCGGGCAGGAAGTGCATTTTATGGGTAGCTTCCATCTGTATATCTTCTAAAGAAATTAAGAAATCTACATTTAAGTCCTTAGCCAGGGTATTGACACTTTCTCTTGAAAGGATATTCTCTCCCTGCGTACTTTTGTTGTGATTTAAGGCTGAGTCGCAAATGACAACTTCGTCAAAATAGTTCTCACCAGCAAGGGCTTCTGCCAGTGATTCGGCAGTTATGGTTGCATTCCCTTGGTAGCGGCGAACGGATTGCAGAGTGTCACCGTTCTGTATGGCAGGGGAGGATTCTGGCAGATTATCAGGTACATTATTTACCACTGCAACTTTCCTTAATGATTCTGGAAAGCTGATGTCTGCCGGAAGCATATAGTCTATGGATAATAACTCTACGCTTTGGCAACCGCTTAATAGTAAGATGCCCGCTAATAGGAAATAACAGTAGTGGCGTCTTATGGTTTTATTTTTTAGTTCTTGTCTTGTCATGTTATAAATACTCAGTCCAAATAATATGCTTTTATTCCATTGGCAAAAATAGTCTTTTGCTTGAATATATAAAAGCCTCGAATCGATTTTTAACCGTTCGAGGCTTTTATTGCAAGTCTCTGTATTAGAGATTATGCTAATTATGCATTCCTGCCATGGCAATTTTTGTATTTCTTTCCGCTTCCGCACGGGCAGGGATCATTTCTGCCTACGGTCTTTTGTACGCGGATAGGTTCACGCTTAGGTTGTTCGCGTGTATCGTGTTGGGCGGCAGCCTGCTGGTTCGGGTCGTTCAGATCTACCTTTTGTTCGCGATACTTGCTCATATCCTGCCGGCGTTCGGGATCTGCTTGTCTTACTGCTACTTTAGGCGGTTCGGGTGCTTGCGCTGTGTTGTTTGCAGGCATTTCCGGCATAGGTATTTGTCCACGCATTAAAATAGAAACTGTCTGATTATTGATTTTGTCTACCATGGCGTCAAACAGGTTTACAGACTCCAGCTTGTAAATCAACAGCGGGTCTTTCTGCTCGTAGCTTGCATTTTGGACAGAATGTTTCAAATCATCCAGTTCGCGCAGGTTTTCCTTCCATGCTTCATCGATTACATGAAGTAAGATGGCTTTTTCGAAAGCCTTTACAACTTCCTTGCATTCGCTTTCATAAGCTGCTTTCAAGTTGCATGAAATGTTGTAAATGCGTTTGCCGTCTGTAATAGGGATCAGAATGTTTTCATACATGTGCCCTTGAGCTTCATATACTTGTTTGATGACCGGGTTGGCTATTTGTGCCATGCGTTCAGTCCTGCGCTTGAATTGTTCCATGGCAGCATCGAAAGTCTTTTCTGCCAGTCTTTCTCTCTTTTCTTCTCTGAACTCTTCTTCAGTAAAAGGCACTTCCATGGCTAATGTCTGCAAGATGTCCAGCTTACAGTTTTCATAATCGGGTGCAGAGAGCGCATTCGAGCAACGTTCCCAAATCATATTGACGATATCCATACCGATACGTTCCCCAATCAGGGCATGGCGGCGCTTGGTATAGACCACGGTACGCTGTTTGTTCATTACGTCATCATATTCCAACAAGCGCTTACGAATGCCGAAGTTGTTCTCTTCTACCTTCTTTTGTGCTCGTTCTATGGATTTGGAAATCATGCTGTGTTCTATCATCTCACCTTCTTTGAAGCCCAACTTATCCATAACGCTGGCTATCCTGTCGGAAGAGAACAAACGCATCAAATCATCTTCCAATGACACAAAGAATACAGATGAACCCGGGTCTCCCTGACGTCCGGCACGGCCTCTCAGCTGGCGGTCGACGCGGCGTGATTCGTGGCGTTCAGTACCGATGATGGCCAAACCGCCGGCAGCTTTTACTTCCGGGCTCAGTTTGATATCCGTACCACGTCCGGCCATGTTGGTCGCAATAGTCACGGTACTGGTTTGTCCTGCTTGTGCCACAATGTCGGCTTCTTTCTGGTGCAACTTGGCATTCAATACATTGTGTGGTATTTTACGCATGGTCAGCATCTTGCTAAGCATTTCAGAAATTTCTACCGAGGTGGTGCCCACCAATACCGGACGTCCTGCCGCAATCATTTTCTCAATTTCTTCAATGACAGCCTTATACTTTTCGCGCTTTGTTTTATAAACGCGGTCGTTCATGTCATTTCTGGCAATAGGCTTGTTGGTAGGGATTACCACCACGTCCAGTTTGTAGATGTCCCAAAACTCTCCGGCTTCTGTTTCTGCAGTACCCGTCATACCTGCCAGTTTATGGTACATGCGGAAGTAGTTCTGCAAAGTGATGGTCGCAAAAGTCTGTGTAGCCGCTTCGATTTTCACGCCTTCCTTGGCTTCGATGGCTTGGTGCAAGCCGTCGGAATAACGGCGGCCTTCCATGATACGTCCTGTTTGCTCGTCTACAATCTTTACCTGCCCGTCTATAACGACATATTCATCGTCTTTTTCGAACATGGTGTAAGCCTTCAGCAGTTGGTTAATGGTGTGTACGCGCTCCGACTTGATGGAATAATTCGTCAGCAATGCATCCTTCTTTTCCAGCCGTTGTTCATCGGTCAGGTCTTTCTCGTTTTCCAGTTCTGCTAGTTGTGCGGTGATGTCAGGCAGTACGAAGAGAGTCGGGTCGGAAGAATTGCCGCTAATTAGGTCCACACCCTTATCGGTCAAATCTACACTGTTTAGTTTTTCATCGATTACAAAATAAAGCGGGTCGGTTACTTCGTGCATACGCTTATTATTTTGCTCCATGTAGATTTCCTCAGTTTTCAGCATGCCGGCTTTAATGCCCGGTTCGCTGAGGAACTTAATCAAGGCTTTATTCTTGGGCAAACATTTGTGGCTGCGGTATAGGGCCAGGAAACCTTCTTCCTGTTCTTTTTTGTCTTCTGACGCAATAAGCTTCCTTGCATCTGCCAAGTATTGTGTGGCCAATCTTTTTTGGGCCTCTACCAAGCGCTCTACCAGCGGGCGGAGCTGCTCGAACAGCTGGTCGTCTCCTTTGGGCACGGGGCCTGATATGATGAGCGGCGTACGTGCATCGTCTATCAACACCGAGTCTACCTCGTCGACAATGGCATAGTTGTGCTGGCGTTGTACCAAGTCTTTCGGACTGTTTGCCATATTGTCGCGCAGATAGTCGAAGCCAAATTCATTGTTGGTACCAAACGTAATATCGGCCATATAAGCCCGGCGTCGTGCGTCAGAGTTCGGTTGGTGCTTGTCTATACAGTCTACACTCAATCCGTGGAACATGTAGAGCGGCCCCATCCATTCCGAGTCACGTTTGGACAAATAATCGTTGACGGTCACTACATGTACACCATTGCCTGTAAGTGCATTCAAGAACACAGGCAGGGTTGCCACGAGAGTTTTACCTTCACCTGTAGCCATTTCGGCAATTTTACCTTTATGCAGTACGACGCCGCCAAATAGCTGTACATCGTAGTGCACCATGTTCCAGGTAATCTCATTGCCACCAGCCTTCCAATGGTTTTGATAAATGGCTTTGTCACCTTCTATTCGGACAAAATCTTTGGTGGCGGCCAGCTCGCGGTCGAAGTCATTGGCCGTTACTACTATTTCTTCATTTTCGGTAAAGCGTCTGGCTGTATCTTTTACGATGGCAAAAGCTGTAGGCAATACTTCGTCCAAAGCTTTTTCGTAAATGTCCAGTATTTCTTTTTCAATTTTGTCTATTTGGTTGAACAGTTCCTCGCGTTCTTCCAGTTCGGTGCTTTCTACTTTAGCTTTCAGTTCGTTTACTTTGGCTCGTTGTTCGCTAGCCGAGTCGCGGATGTAAACTTTCAGTTCCACCGTTTTGGCGCGTAGGGCATCATTGTCCAGTTTGGCTATTTCAGGATATACAGCTTTGATTTTATTGACCCAAGGCTGTATCTCTTTCATATCCCGGGTAGATTTGTTTCCAAAAATTGAGCTTAAAAATTCATTAAATCCCATTCTATTATAGTTGTTTTTGCTGTTATTATTCGTTGTTGAGTTAAGATCCTGTTTGAATTTTCCTCTTTAAGATTTTGCTTTTGCCTCTTTTTGAGCTTCTTTCCGGTTTCATTTTCTGTTGTTATCTTCGTTTAGCCGTCACGTAGTTCACTACGTTCTCCAGTGCAACCGAGAAATATCTTCGGAAACAGTACTCAAAATCGTGCCGAGCAAAATTCAAACACTCTCTAAAGAAAGACATCATAGGATAGGAGCATTGTGTCCACTTCCTAAAAACGGTGCAAAAGTACGCAATCCTTTACAGATTATCAATGCATTAAGGCGATTAATTTGAAAAACTATTGGTTTGCGCTCCATTGCAGTGGTTTTGCTGTGCAGGCGTTGGGGGCGCGAATGCGCAACGCGCTGCTTAACGTGGGGGCAATGCGGTCTGCGCTTACCGGAATGCGGATAGTCTCGGCAGAAATACCGTTGCCCCATAGGATGATAGGAGTAGGATGTTGGGCACTGCGCACTGTGTAGTCCTTTGCATTATTTTCTTGCATTACTGTCCAACCAGGGAGTACTTCAATCAGCAAGTCTCCCGAACGGTTCCTACAGAATGCATTGCGTATGCGTTCCACTTCGGGCGACCATGCCCCCAGCAGTAATTGGTGCGCAGAATAAACTTTGTCTACTCCACTGAATTGCATCAAGAAGGCCGCAGACTTTTCTTGGATTTCCACCAAGTCCAGTTGCTTCTCCTCGATAAGCTTATGGTTCAGGTAAATGTGTAGGTTATGGTATGCTTCCACATATTGTCCTTCACCGTATGTGGCCATCAGGTACATGTTGAGCAATGTGGCGCAACGGTTCAGGTAGAATTCTCCACCGGGAATGCGGTACAAGGGTGCATCAACGGCTTCTGCCGGGGTGTATCCTGTAGAGGTCAGGCAAAGGAGCACGTTTTGCAGTCCCACTTTCCGCTCCAGAATGTCCAGTAGAGAAGCTATGCTGGCATCCAGTCGTACGTAGGTATCTTGTATTTCTGTAGGGAGTGTATTGTCGTTCTGTTCGCTGTAGTTTCCCGCATAATAGGTCAATGCTAATAAGTCGGTTACTCCGTCGCGACCTATATCGTTTTTATCCAACAGCCTTTCCGCCAGTCTGTTCACTTCTTCATTGACGAAGGGTGTCGTGGCAAAGCGCCGGAATTTGTTGACGGGGTCACTGTCAGGCTTATGCTTGAATGGCTCTCCATTTCCTCCCGGCAGCAACGTATAGCGTATGGCCGGCAGCATGGGTGTCCATATCACGTCTTTTATATGGAAATCGATAGCCTCCCGTTCATTGTATTGGGTAATCCACCACGGGAAATCGGTGTAATACGTAGTGCTGCACCATTTTCCCGTCGCTTCGTTCAGCCAAAAGGCTCCGTTCCCGCTATGTCCTGCTCCCAAGATGGCAGCCTCCCGGAAAGGGGCTATGGAGTAGACAAAGCCACGGTTTTGCGTAGCCACCTTCAATTCATCGGCAAGCGTAGATACCAGCAGTTGCGAAGGCGAGGAGTGCTCATCGG
This sequence comes from uncultured Bacteroides sp., assembly GCA_944320635.1. Classification (GTDB taxonomy): domain Bacteria; phylum Bacteroidota; class Bacteroidia; order Bacteroidales; family Bacteroidaceae; genus Bacteroides. Next base: position 18,292 of record CALUIF010000073.1, read on the forward strand.
TGTAGTTGCCCATAAAGTCGGGGTCGTCCATGCAATGGGTGGGGCGCAGTGTTTTGGCATCAAGCCTGTTTTCGGCAATAATGCCATGTTGCGAGGGGGTGCTTCCGGTGTATATGGTGGCAAGTGCCGAAGCGCGATCAGCCCATTTAAAGGGCAGTTCCATCTGGCTGAATACCTTGCCTTCGCGCAGCAACCTTTTGAATCCGTGTTCTCCATATAGGGATGAGAAAGCCTCCATATAGTCCGTGCGCAGCTGGTCTACCGTCAGCGTTACCACCAGTTTGGGTGTGGCAGGCAACGGCTGTGCCTGTAGGCCGCCGAAGGTTAATGCCAATATGGAAGTTATCAGTCCCTTTTTCATCTCAGCGTTGTTATTCGTTTGGGTTTTCTATGTCTTTTGTAGGCTGTCCAGAGGTTTGCTCCGCTTCTTACCAGCAAAGAGAGTGCCAAAGGTAGTATAGCCAAGTCGAATCTTTGCGGAATTACTGGCCAAAGCGTGATAAAAAAAGTTAAAACTATGAAGTTGGCTACCATATATAGACTGGTACGCTTCTTCCGCACCCAAGGCAGCATGACGGGAAGGCACAACAAGTGGAGCGGGTGGAATACAAAAAGCAGGTAGTTGGGGCTGACCGCCGGATGCGTGGAAAACAAGGCCAGGAAAGCCGGAATGCACCCTGCTAAACCGGCGGCCGCAAACAGCACAAAGTCCATGCACCAAAAACTTTTCCTCAGCCTGATGCCGAGAAGGGTGGCGCACGTCACGATGACGAACAGCAGCCACGCCGACCTCATCGGGGTAAACATGTCCGTCCAATCGTTATTGTCCCTTGCTTCCGTTTTCACTATCTTATTTTCCTGTACCACCAAGGGACGGATGTCTCCGGCTTTGTTGTGTATATAGGCATGGCTGAAGTCAGTCTGCAGGTTGAAGGGCACAAACATCTGTGTTCTCGGGCTTATCGGTTCGTCGGCTTTCGGCCCCATGCAGAAGTCCATGGCGAATCCTGACCACGGATGCCCCGCACTGTATTGTCGCAGGATGTCTCTGAAAGTGATGCCCGTGGCCTTGTTGTCCATGTCTTTTCCATAATCTATACGCCCTGCAATGGCTTTTTCTATCATGTCGCGCGGCCGGGTGGAGCAGTTGTCGTAAAAAAAGTTGTATCGATACACGCGGTTCTCAGGGCGGTAGTTCTCATCCAGCAGCTCCACCAGCATTTCCTTTTCGGCTTGGTGCAGGTTCAGTGTCTGCTGCCACACGTCACGTCCCAAGTAAGCATATTCGGCAGCAAAGCGCTTGTAGCTGCTGATGCCCAACTGATAGTCCGTTTCGCCCAAGGCAAAGCGTAGCACGAAGTTGGGCGTGTCGAAGTCAAACAGGCCATAGTTGTACACACGGTCTATGCCCTGTGTGTAGTTCTCATAGCGGATGGCTGTGTGCCCGAATAGCGAATAAATTTCCTTGCCCGCCGCGCACGTCAGCAAGCTGATGCGTATAGAGTCGTGCCCTATGGAGTCTGCCTGCAAAGCTTGTGCACGGGCAGGCCATGCCTGTAGCAACATTGCGAACAATACAACTATGATGGTGAGCCGTCTGACTTTCATAATGAGGACTTGCAAAGTGTCTGCCTATTTTTTCCTTCGCAAAAATAGGAATAAAAAACGAGATAGGGAAATGGGCGAGGCTTCAGATTCTCATTTTTATGCTGTGATAAGGGCGTGAAAACATTTTGATGGGGTCTGGTATGAAGCAAATAGGAAAGCAATAAAATTGTATATTTTTTACGCTTTGCCCTAACAGCCGGTATTAACCCGATATGCTTCTCACTCGTATTTGGGGCGTATTTGCTCCGCTCCACCTCCGCTCTTGCTCCGCTTCTATAGGAGCGGAGGTGAAGCGGAGCAAGAGCGGAGCAAAACCGTTTCGGAAGCGATTTTGGACATAGGTTGGTAGCAGGTGGAGCAGATTAGTGTATGGGGAGCCTTTCCCACAGCCAGCGGGGTATCAGGCGCCAGAAGAAGACGAGGAGGAGGTAGCGGTAGTCGATGGTGGCTACGCGCTTCTTTCGCTCTATGGCTCTCACGAGCCGGAGTGCCACGGGGGCTACGGGCATGGTCATGGGATAGTGGCGACCCTTCAGCAGGTCGGTGGCGACGAAGCCGGGACGGATGTCGGTGAAGCGGATGTGCAGGTGCTGCATGTGTGCCAGTTGGGCCAGGGCGTCGATATAGGTGTTTTGAAAGCGCTTGGTGGCCGAATAGGCGGGGGCTGCTCCCAGGCCTTTGGTGCCGGCTATGGAGCTGACGACGGCCAGATGCCCGGCACCTTGCGCCTTGAAGTAGTGGAAGGCTGCCGTTGTCATCCTGATGAAGCCGCCTACATTGGTTGCGGCTGTGTCGAGCTCGCATGCGGGTTGCAGGGAAGGATTCTGCTTTCCAATGCCGGAGCAGAGCAGAAAGACGTCCATGCCTCCCAGCTTCCGTATGAGTAGGTTGAGCTGTTCGGGGGCATCGGGGGCGGTGACGTCCAGTGTTTGGGTTTCGAATGCATCGGGCAGGGTGTCTTTCAGTTGGCGGAGGAGGCTTTCGCGCCTGCCTGCCACGCCTACGCGCCAGCCCCGGCGGGCAAAGAGCAGGGCGGCTTCCCGTCCGATGCCCGAGGTGGCTCCGATGATGACAATGCGTTTCACGGGGGCGTTGTCCGCCCTTTTTTGCCGGTTATTGCAGTCCATATTGCGCTATTTCTTTCTGATTTCTGCCCAAAGATAGCAAAGCTTTTGCACTTTCCGCGAATATGGAGTATATTTGTTCCCCCCTTCGAAAAAATGGGAGGGATGATTCTAACCAATACTAAATAATAATGAGTAAACCTATGGAAAAAGTAGTAATCAATTCGTATGAAGATTTTGAGCAGTTGGTGGGTAAGCAGATTGGGGTGTCGGAATACGTGCCTATCCCCCAGGAGCGTATTAACCTGTTTGCCGACGCTACCCTCGACCACCAGTGGATTCATGTCGATGAGGAGCGTGCCAAGGTGGAAAGCCCTTTCAAGAGCACCATCGTGCATGGCTATCTCACGCTCTCCATGCTGCCTTACTTGTGGGGGCAAATTATTGAGGTGAACCATTTGAAGATGATGATAAACTATGGCATGGAGAAGATGAAGTTCGGTCAGGCCGTGCTGGCTGGGCAGAGCATTAGGCTGGTGGCCAGCTTGCAGTCGCTTGCCAACCTCAGGGGCGTGGCCAAGGCTGAGATTAAGTTTTCCATCGAGATAGAAGGTGAAAAGAAGAAGGCTCTGGAGGGTGTAGCCGTATTCCTGTATTATTTCGAGTAACCGGATTGGGAGGGCTTATGGCTGTGCGGATAGGCATTACGGGTGGCATCGGGAGCGGAAAGAGCATAGTGTCGCGCTTGTTGGGACTGATGGGTATTCCTGTGTACATCTCTGATACGGAGACTAAGCGCCTGATGCTGTCCGACGGGCAGATACGCGACGGGCTGGTGGCTTTGCTGGGACCTTCGGTGTATGCCGGCGGAGGCTTGAACAAACCTTTGCTGGCCTCTTATCTTTTTGGAGATAAGGAACATGCCGGGAGGGTAAACGGCATTGTGCATCCGCGTGTGCGCGACGATTTCCGCCGGTGGGTACAGGGGCATGCCGCATGTCCATTGGTAGGCATTGAGTCGGCTATTTTGCTCGAGGCAGGTTTTCGTACGGAGGTAGACTGTGTGGTCATGGTCTATGCGCCGAGAGAAGTGCGTATCCGCCGCTCGATGGAGAGAGATGCGTCTACTCGTGAGCAGGTAGAGCAGCGCGTCAGTAATCAGATGGACGACGAGGAAAAACGCCGGCAGGCCGATTTCGTGATTTTGAACGATGGCGAAACTCCCCTAATCCCGCAGGTTTTAAAGCTGATTGTTTCCCTATCTGAAAATATTCCCTTACCTTTGCCCGCTGAAAACATAGTACCAACCATTAAAACTGAGTAATTGAGTATGTTGAAGACTATCTTGTCTATTTCCGGGAAGCCTGGCTTGTACAAGCTTGTTTCCCAGGGGAAGAACATGTTGATTGTAGAGTCGCTGATCGATAAAAAGCGTACTCCTGCTTATGGTAAGGAGAAAATTGTGTCGCTGGGCGATATTGCCATGTATACTGATGCCGATGATGTACCTTTGCGTGACATTCTGGCTTCAATGAAGAAGAAGGAGAATGGAGAGGCTGTGGCTTTGGATGTCAAAAAGGCTTCTCAGGAAGAACTTCGAGCCTACATGGCGTCCGTTTTGCCAAACTTTGACAGGGACCGTGTCCATGTGTCAGATATCAAGAAACTTATTTCGTGGTACAACCTCTTGGTGGCAAACGGCTTGACCGATTTTGAAGAGTCTGTTGCCGATGCTGAGGAGGTAGCAGAGGATAAAGCTGAATAAGTGAGATTGGGCTTGGAAAGGGGAAAGTGCTTCTGTTTTTCTCTTTCTGCACCGAAGTGCCATAGAGCGTTTTTATGCGATGCAGGCCGTTTGCCCAGTGTGGCAGGCGGCCTTTTCAAATGTCTATAGCCATGCTTTGGGGAATGGTTGCTTTGGAATGGGCAAAAGAAAAACGCCAACTGCTTTTTTATCAGCAATTAGCGTTGTTTCTCTTGGGTGGCAGATGGGACTCGAACCCACGACATTCAGAACCACAATCTGACGCTCTAACCAACTGAACTACAGCCACCATGTTGATGCATTTCTTAAATGCGCTGCAAAGGTAAGAATAGT
>CALUIF010000074.1 GCA_944320635.1 uncultured Bacteroides sp.
ACATTGCCGCCATCCAGTGGGAAACGGTTCCTGCCAGTGCCATCCTGCAAGTAGGCTATGTGGTATTGGGTGGCACCTTTGTGGCCTACATCTGCCTGATGGCTGCACAAAGGCATCTGCGTCCCACCGTGGTCAGTATGTACAACTACATGCAGCCTACGGTAGCCTCTATCGTCGCCATAGCCATCGGGATGGTTACTTTCAATGTGCAGAAGGGCATTGCCGTGGTACTGGTATTCCTCGGCGTTTACTTCGTCACCCAAAGTAAATCGCGCCAGGACTTCGAGAAGGCCGGCAAAGAGGTATAATCAGCCTTTCTGCATTTCGGCAAAGTAGGTATCCAGCAAGTCCTTGGCTGCCACAAACGACGACAAATTGCCAGCCAGCACCTGCCGCTCCTTGCCAGCCAGCATCTCCTCAATGCGCGGGTTATGGTAAAAGCTGTCGCGCAGGTGCTCATTGATGGTTTCATACATCCAGTACTTGCTCTGCTCGTTGCGGCGGTACTCAAAGTAGCCGTTCTTCTTCACAAAGTCGACATATTGGTATATCATGTCCCATATCTCCTTCACGCCCCGATTGTAGAAACCCGAATAAGTGAGCACCTGAGGCGTCCACCCGCTTTCGGGAGCAGGAAACAGGTGCAAGGCGTTGCGGAACTGCGTAGCCGCCAGCTTCGCAGGCTCCAGATTGTCGCCATCGGCCTTGTTGATGACAATGCCGTCCGCCATCTCCATAATACCACGCTTAATGCCCTGCAGCTCATCGCCCGTGCCGGCCAACTGGATAAGCAGGAAGAAATCCACCATACTATGCACGGCCGTCTCGCTCTGCCCCACGCCTACGGTCTCTACAAAAATCTTGTCGAAGCCTGCCGCCTCGCAAAGCACAATGGTTTCCCGCGTCTTACGGGCTACTCCGCCAAGGGAACCTGCCGAAGGGCTGGGCCGGATGAACGACTTAGGATGAACGGAAAGCTTCTCCATGCGCGTCTTGTCACCCAAGATGCTGCCTTTACTGCGCTCGCTGCTGGGGTCGATGGCCAGCACGGCCAGCTTGCCGCCATACTGCTCGAGCACATGCAGCCCGAAAACATCGATGCTGGTGCTCTTGCCAGCGCCCGGCACACCGCTGATGCCCACCCGGACGGAGTTTCCCGAATAGGGCAGGCACTTTTCTATCACCTCCTGCGCCACGGCCTGGTGCTCGGGCCTCACACTCTCCACCAGCGTCACAGCCTGGCTCAGCACCGTGACATCGCCTTTCACAATGCCTTCCACAAACTCGCCCACCGAAAGCTGCCGCTTGCGGGGCTTCTTCTTCAGATATGGGTTGACCGAGGAGGGATGCTCCACGCCCTCATTTACCACCAGTCCTTTGTAAGCTTCACTATTTTCGGGATGTTCCATAACTGCTTGCTAATGTTTTATTTCTATTGTAACCTTGGGTTGTGCAGGGTCATTGGTTATCATGAGCAGACGCAAGGGGCGACGACGCTTGCCGATGTGCTTCTTGCGGACGCTAATGCGCAACGCCGCGCTTTCGCCCGGCTGAAGCACATTCTTCTTCATGCGCACGCCCACTGCCGGATGAAATACCTGCAGCTTGCTGATGACCAGCGGTGACCGCCCCGCATTGCTCACCACAATATCGTACTTTGCCTTCGACTTGCGTGCCAATATCTCCGACAAATCCACACTCTTGGCAGACAGGCTGACAGAAGGGGCATTGGCCCTCTCGGCATCCGTCAGCGCGGAAAAGTCGGGCAGCAGCACCACCGACACGGGCAGTTCGTTGTCCTCCCCCACTTTATCGCCCGCAAAGCGCGACAAGTAGACGGTGGATTGCGTCAAGCCCAAATCGGCCAGCTTCTCCGACCGGAGGGTAAGGCTGATGGTGCCCTGCTCGCCCTCCTGCAGCACCGCAGGCTCCGCCTTAGCCTCCAAGTACGAAGGCAGGTGCATCAGCACAGGCTCGTAGGGCGCATCCGAAAGGTTCACCACGCCCAGCCTCATCACCGGATGCTCGCCACGCTGCACGTCGGGAAAGTCCAGTTCCTCACGGTCTATGCGTATCCGCCCGATAAGATACGGATGGCTGCGGCTGAAGTCGGTAATCCGCCTCACCACCTGCCCGCTAAGCCTGAGGTACACCAACTGCGGCTCGGTATTGGTAGACACCGCCACCGCCTTGTTGAAGTGCCCCAATGCCTCGGCATCGAACGTCACACTCACCACACCCTTCCCGCCGGGTCCGATGGACGTGCGTGTCCATTGCACCACGGTACAGGCGCAATCGGGCTCCACACCGGTAAGCACCAGGGGACTGTCGCCGGTATTCGTGATGGTGTATTGAGCCGTCACCGGGTGTTTCCACTCCACTTGCCCGAAGTGAAACTCCCCCGTGTCCGACGTAAAGCGGGGCTGCGCTCCTGCCGACAAGAACGAAACAACCCCCAATATGCAAAGTACAACAATCGTCTTCTTCATGAACCTTTTTTAGACAGAAAATTTCCTGCACAAAAATAAAGGTTTTCCCCGAGAGAAGCAATAAAATCTCCTTAAGTAATACAAAGTAGTACCCGAGACGCATTTGCTCCGCTCTTGCTCCGCTTTTCCTCCGCTTCTATAGGAGCGGAGCTGGAGCGGAGCAAAACCGTGCCGGATACGACGGGGGACGGAGTTTGGAGGGTCATTCCACCGTCAGCGTGCCGCCCGCGGAGTGGGAAGCATACTCGGGGGCATAGGCGCACTGCAAGGTGGCAAGCCCTGCCTCATAGGTGCCGGCACGCGCCACGCGGTAGCTCGACTCGAGCACATAGGTGCCTTTGCCCAAGGCATCGAAGAAGAAATGGGTGGCGGCATCCTTAATCTCCACGTAGTAGCCTATGCCGCTGCCCAGGCGGTAGCCGGAGAGGGAGCCTATCGGCTCAAGGCAAGCGGCGCGGCTGTCCTTCAGCTGCACGAAGTCCATGGCGCGGTCGGTGCGGAGGGTGATGCGCGACACCACCTTGTCGCCCACACGGAGCTTTCCGGCCTCTGCCACGGGTTGCAGCGTCTTCTTGCCATCGGCCGAGACGCGCTCCACATAGAGCTTCTTCTCCACGCTGAGGGGACCTCCGTGCTGCTTCACGTCGGCTATGGGCGACAGGTATTGGGCATAGACGGCGCCCCAGGCAATGCCTTCGTCGTGCTTCTCTACAGTGATGTCCTTGGCATGGAGCGCGGAGCCTTCGGTAAAGGTGTGCTTCACGTAGGAGAGGCCGGGCAGCGCACCCGCGTCTTCCGACTGGGTATCAAGTGTTTCATCTCCCAAGACAATGCGGACATCCCCGCGAGACTGCAACCAGTCTTTCCCTTGGCAAAGCAAGGCATAGACGGCATCGGCGGCATCCACGGGCGAAGACCACGAGGTGGCTTGCTTCTGCTTCAAAAGCCAAAGTTTCATTTCTTCAAGCAAAGTCTCGTTTCCGCCTGCTAGGCGCAGGGCTTCCATGACCGACACGTGGGTGGGTATAGGCATCATGCCCCAGCGGTAGGGCGTGTCGTTGAAGGCGAAGTGTGCGCCCGTCTCGTCTTCCTGCACGAGGTGCTGCTTGAGGGAAGCTATGAACCCGGCGGCTTCCGGCTGCTTGGCATTCAGCAAGATGACGGCTGCCTGTGCCTTGACGGACATGGAGACGGAGGTGAGTTCGTTCTTCACCTTGGGGAAGAAGTAATCGTAGGCCTTCTTCGCGGAGGCGGCAGGTTGCGCGCCTTCCAAAGCCAGGAGGTAAAGCCAGTCCAAGGCTGCGCCGGAAAGGCGGGTTATGGGCGTGCCATGCTGCTCGGCACGCAGGCAGCGGCGGTATTCCTCCATCGCCTCACCGGCCAGATAGCCCAGGGCTTTCTGCTTCATGGCCTCTGCCTCATCCGTCAGTTTCTCGCCCGTCAGCAAGGGCAGACGCACCAGCAGGGTGGCGATGTAGGTGGTGATGTAGCGGCCACCCGGCATGCCTTTATACCACGACCAGGCACCGTCTTCGCCCTGCAACTCTGCAAGGCGGGTCAGGGCCAAGGCGATGCGGTTGCGCTGCTGGTTTACGTCGAACAGCACGGCGATACGTGCCCGCCTCTCGGCTTCATCCTTCGCCTCGAGCAGCCAGGGCGATTCGGAGAGCAGAATGTTTTTCACCTCTTGGTTCTTTTCCAGTTGGCTGAGGAAGGTTTCACTGGAAACGCCCGTGGCCCGCCAGCTGTCGAACACGGCTTTGATACGCGGATTGCTGTTGGCTATATATCCTGCCTGCGAATTGGCGTACCAGGCCACAGCCCACGACACGGCATTATCCGATGCTTGTTGGTCCAACGAGGGCAAAGCCAAGATAGCATACCACGCCGGGTTGCCGGTAAACTCTACCGTAAGGCGCCGGTCGGTTGCCGTAGGACTTTGCCGGTTGAACAGGCTGTCGAGGTCGAACGTGCGGGTTTCCCTGCCACGGATGGGCATAGGCAATGTTTCAGTGAGATATTCTTTGTTGCTCAACACAGGCAGCAGGTGTTGCTCGCCATCGCTGAAACCGCCCCCGTCGGCTACGATACGTACGCCGAGCAGGTCGTGGCGGTCGCCCACCTCAAAGGCGAAATCGACGGTTTCCGTTCTCCCGGGTGCTGCGGAGAAGGAGCAGCTGCGCGTCAGGATGACCTTCTCTGTGGCAGGGTCAAACAAGGTAAGCACGGCCTTGCCTTTCACAGCCTTTGGGGTTTGGTTGGCTATCTGCGCGGCTATGTGCGTCTTATCGCCTGTGCGAAGGAACCGGGGCATGTTGGGGGTCAGCATAAACTCTTTGGCAGTAATGACGGAGGCATCCAACTGTCCGGTCATCATATCCTTGGTATGCGCCCAGGCACGGAAGTTCCATGTAGTCAGGCTTTCGGGCATGGTGAAGGAGAATACCACCTCACCTTGTCCGTTGGTGCGCAGTTGGGGGTAGAAGAAGGCGGTCTCGGCAAAATTGGTACGCAAGGATATCTCTGCGGCCGACTGGCCTACTGATGCCACAGGTGACTCGCTCAACACGGCGGCATCTTGCTCCACCATATTGAACATCTCGCCGGATGCCATTTCCTTTGCCTCAGGAACTGCCATGGCCGCACCGTTTACGGCACCCGTCAGGCTCTTGGCCATCACGCGTCCATAGCCCCTTATCCTGATTTCTACAGGCAAAGACGGTGCATAAAACCTGTCGAAATAATAAGCAGGTACCTCCCACCACTTCACGGGAGCATCGCAGACAAGCGTTCTCGGCCCAATGTTATCGGCATGGCGGTAGAAATAAGGCAGGTAGTAATTGTAGTAAAAGCCCATGGACTGCCGGTTGGGGTAAAGTTCATCCAACGAGGCATCGTACATGGTAGCCAGCATTTCGGCCACGGCAGGAAGCCCTTGGGGAGTCTTCACTACCAGGCGCCACTCTTCTTCCTGCCCGGGGCGCAGGCGGTCGCGGAAGACTTCCCACTTCAGGTGGAGCGTGCGTTCGGGCTGCTTCTTTTTCAGCTCTACACGCTCTGAATAGACTGTATTGTTCTTAATGAAGGTGAACAAGACGGCAATGCCTTCCCCGTACTCGTCCTTATAGGGGTATTCCAAACGGACAATGGAGTCGTTGAGCAGCAAAGTCTTATTCTCCAAACGCCCGTCTTCGCCAAACACATCGACAAGCACATAGGCGTCTTTGCACGAAGTGCCGAAGTGAACCACGGCAGGGCTACCGGGCTTAAATTCCGTTTCCTCTTTGTAAAGGAACGGCTCATTGTAACCTTCCAGGCGGGTGTCCCGACGGGAGAACAGGTAGACATCCGCATTACTGTAATCGGGACGAAGCACTTCTGTCCCATCGGCCTCCAAGGCAGAGAGCACAAGGCGGTAGCATCCCGAAGGCAACTGCTTCCATTCGGGCAAAAGGATGCGCCGGCCCGACACAAAGGTGCCTTCGGCTACGAGTGTCCCACTTACTCCTTTCTCTTCAAAGTTCTTGATGGCATACAGCCGGTATACGCCTTCTCTCTCCAGCGTACTGTTATTCTCGTTCTTAATGGCAAATGTGGCCGAAAGGCTATCGTCCTTGCATAGCAGCCTGTCCACGTCCGCCAGAAATCGGTAAGGCCAACGGGAAGCCCTCAAGGCATAGTCGGCACTTTGCGTCTCGCCAGCCCCGTCGGTCACCGTGGCCGATATGTTGAATGAAGCGTATTCGTCCTCTGTCTTTTCCAGCACTACCGGGATGGAGAATGCCCCTGAGGCATCCAAAGCCACGGTATCGGCCTTCAGCATCTCGCCCTGCCGCGAACGAAGCAGCCATAGCTCTCCACGCTTCACCGTATAGGCCAGCGGAAGCTCTTGCACCGGCACCCCGTTGAACGACTCAACCTTCCCCTTCAGCATCACGGTGTCGCCCAGCTGGTACGCTTCCTCTACCGGATGGAAAGTGATGGCAAATGAAGGCCGCTTGTATTCTTCCACATGGATGTGAGCGGAAGCCTTGGCAGGAACCTCAAGCGTAAACATACCGTTCAGGCAAGCCGAAGGCAAAGTGAAAGTAGCCGTAAACGAGCCGAACTCATTAGTGCGTACCTCTTGCACGGCCAACTCCTTGCGGTTGGCATCCAGCAGACGGAGGGAATACCCCCTGCCTGCCACCACTCGGGCATCGGCTTCCTGCGATTCGTAGGCAATGCCTTTCACATACACCATCTGTCCGGGGCGGTAAATGGAGCGGTCGGTCAGCAAGTCAACGTGTTCCACCACGCGCTCGCCATCCAGCGACCGCGTGCTTCCATTATAGTAAATGCTTTGTCTGGGAAAGGCAGTGTCTTCGCCATAGCTTGCCGTGTACTCGCGGATACTTTTATTCCACTCCACTATAACCTTCCCTTGGGCATCGGTCCATGCCTCCGTGTAAAGCTTACGGTTATTGTCATTGTAGCCTGTATAAAAAGAGACCTTCGCTCCTTGCACAGGATGCCCGGTCATGCCATCCACTACCACGACCTCCATTCTATTTCCCGGCAAAGGCAAAGTAAGTGTCCTGAGCCGGCTCACGGCCACCAGAACCGCATCCTCCGGCCGCTCTTTTCCCTCGGCAATCACCTGCCACACGTAAATGCCGGGAGCCTCCGGTGCTTTCACCCGAAACGTAGTATCGGCAGACAGATATACTTTCGACTCATCCCAAGCCCCCAAGCTGAAACGCGTGGACGAAATCCGGGTGGCATGCTGCTTATAGAAATCCTCATCTTCCAAGTCTACCGCCTGCGTTTCCCGGAAATCCGTGCGATAGGCCACCAGCGTGAATGCCTCCAGATTCCGGTATCTGACCTCCAAGTCCACCTCGTCGCCCGGATAAAGGCGGTTGAGCGCACTGACGTGCAAAGAAGACTGCAAAAGACTCTCGCGCACGTTCTTCAACTCGTTCACCCGCTTCCCGGAAGCATACCGGCCGATACCCTCGTTGCATACATGCAGGGCATCGGCATAGCGCTTCATGGTTTCGCCACGCAAGAGGTTGGCCTTCCGTATATAAGCCTCCGCCCCAATGGGGCGCGAGCCATACTGCCCGATGATGCCATCCAGCAATTGCAAGTATTCTCCGCACAAGGCCGTATCCCTGCCCGTCTTCCAATCCCAATAATCCAAAGTGGAAAGCACCCATGCGTCTTCCCGTCCGGGCATCTGTTTGTAAGCTTCCGTCAGCCGATTATAAATACTGTCCACCCGGGCGAAGGCCAGCGAGTCTTGTCCCAAGCCCGTCATGCCGGCATACCATTCTACCGCCCGCTTGGCCAACAGGTGATACATGTCGTGCCCGTATATGCGGCTCCCCTCGGCTTGCTCCACCAAGGGAACATAGCCGTCAGTCGTAGTGGCAAGCAATGCCGTTTCCCCCTGCAAAGAAGCCAGCAGGCAGGCATCCGCCTTACGGAAAAACTGCCCGGCACTCCATTCGCGAATATCCGCCGAAGGCGAAGTCTCGTCCAGCTCCGTACGCACCGACAGCTGATAACGGTTTTGCAGCATATACTCCGCATATTGCTGCCCAAGCAACGAGTAAAGCACAGCCTGCGTCACCTCATTCCGCTCTTCCTTTGCCCACTGCTCCAGGGCAGCCAAGTCTGCATACAGGCTATCGGGCGTCAGATACTCGCGGTAGGCATCACGACACAAGGCAGCCTTCAGCATCTGCCCGGCATTCTGCTCGCGCTCCCCCTTCCGGTATATTTCATCGGCCAGCTCTATTACCGTCCGTGGCAGGCTTTGCTTCTGTGCCTGCTCCAACTTCTTCCAAAGCTTATCATACGATTGTGCATGCGCAGGCAGCATCCCCGCACCTATCACCGAAAACAGCGATAGCAACATGAGCATTCCTATCTTTTTCATAATTAAAGTTTTTTAGGGCCGGCAAAGAAAAGCGACATCCCTTCTCCTGCCAACGCTTTGTTAATTTAACAAAGGTGGCAATTAAAATCCAAACAATTGTTCTTTTCCCCTTAATTTTTCTTTCCGAAACAAAAAAAGGCTGCATCCTGCGGGAAAAATCCCGTACAGATGCAGCCTTATATAGGCATTCTTGGAAAAAAAATCAATGTACTTCTTTATACCGAAAAGCTATAATAGCGCATAGCTTCCATCCAGTTCTTCCCCATCTGGGCAACAACCTTCTTGAACGACTTGGATATTTTCTGTTTCATAATCTTTCTACCTTAAAAAAACAATACCTGAATATAATCTTAAAAACAGCACTTGCTGCTCCATCCTTCGTAAGGAGGCTTTTAGTCCACGGTGTACCCCATGGCCAAGGCTTCATTTCTGCCTATTTTTGCCAAAGCTGTCCGCAAGGCTTTCACCAATTTCTTTTTCATCAGTCTTCCTACCTTTTAATTAACAATACTTAAAACACATTTTTCTCAACGGGGAAATGCAAACCGACGCCGTCTTACAACGTCACGTATCCCCACACATGCTTATCGGCCGAACCGATTCTCTTCAAGATCTTCTTTACAATTTTCATTTCTCAATCCTCCTGAAATCAATCTTACTTTGTTATCCTGTTTGTTCGCTTTGAACACTGCAAATGTAGAGCCTTTGTATGAAATGACAAGGGTAAGAAGCCCGAAAAATATGCTATAAAACATATTTCTTGATATTCGTCAAAAAAACATTGCCAAACCATGCACCGAAGTCAGCCCAAATACCAACATTCTGACTTTATGGCAGAAAAAAGGGAATTGCCATCAACTATTGACAGCAATTCCCTGCATTATTCAGTCAAAGACAACAGCCCTTACTTCTCGGGCACCTGCTCCAGCGTAGCCGTGAGGAAACTGTAGAACTTGGCCACCGAGGGGATGTAAGCCCGCTCGTCCGGCGAATGGGGCGACAACAGCGTGGGACCGAACGACACCATGTCCAATCCCGGACAATTGGCACCGATGATGCCGCACTCCAACCCCGCATGTATCACCTTCACCGCAGGCTCTACGCCAAACTGCTGCTTGTAGGACAGGCGCATGGCGTGCAGGATGGGCGAATCCACATCGGGCTGCCAGCCGGAATAGCCACCACTCAGCTCCACCTTCATGCCTGCCATGGAGAAGCAAGCCGTGAGGCTGTCGGCAAGGAAATCCTTCATGGTGTCGCACGAGCTGCGTGCCAAGATTTTCACCTCAGCCTTACCCCCGCCAATGGTCACAATGGCCAAGTTGGACGACGTTTCCACCGTGTCGGGCACCGTGGGAATCATGCGCATCACGCCGTTCTGGCAGGCCATCAGCGCATCAATCAGGTTGTCTTGAATCTCCTCGGGTACCACCGTGCCCGGCAGAGGCACCTCTTCGAGGGTAAGCGTCACGCCGCTTTCAATGGGGGCATACTCGGCATTGAGCTGCGCCTCGTATTCGGCAATGTATTCATCCAGCCCGTCGAGGTCTTGCGGATTGAAAGCCAACACGGCATGCGCCTCGCGGGGAATGGCATTGCGCATATTCCCGCCGGCAAACCCGGCCAGGCGGCAGTCGAATTCCACCAGCAGGTCGTGCACCACGCGCGCCATCAGCTTGTTGGCATTGGCACGTCCCTGGTTGATTTCCAACCCCGAATGACCGCCGCGCAACCCCTTCAGCACCAGTTTGCGTGCCACAAAGTCATCGTCGGGCGTTTCCTCTTTATACTCCAGAGTAGCCGTCAGGTCGATGCCTCCGGCGCAACCAATGTATAGTTCTCCCTCCTCCTCCGAGTCGAGGTTCAGCAGGATTTCGCCCTTCAGCGTGCCCGGCTTCAATCCGAAAGCGCCATACATGCCCGTCTCCTCATCTTTGGTAATGAGGGCTTCCAGCGGGCCATGCTTCAAGTCGGTAGCCTCAAGCACTGCCATGATGGCTGCCACGCCAAGCCCGTTGTCGGCGCCCAGCGTAGTCCCTTTGGCTTTCACCCAGTCGCCATCCACGTATGCCTCGATGGGGTCGGCGGCAAAGTCGTGCACGGTGTCGTTGTTCTTCTGCGGCACCATGTCCATGTGCGCCTGCAAGATGATGCCCTTCCTGCCCTCCATGCCCGGCGTGGCAGGCTTGCGGATGATGACGTTTCCGGCCTCGTCCACAAATGTTTCCAGTCCCAGCCCCTTGCCGAAGTCGGTGAGGAATTGGGTAATCTTCTCCATGTGTCCCGACGGCCGCGGTATGCGGGTCAGTGAATAAAAATGCTTCCACACATTTTGTGGAGCCAGTTGCAAAATCGTACTCATAATCATATAAAAATTAATAGTTTGCTAATAAGTCGACACATCGGCAGGCTCTTGGTTCTGCATCGTAAGCATCCTCCTTTTAAATGCCACGGCAATATTCCTACGGGCAAAATCATTAAGTCCACGAAAAGTAGTGCGTTTCTTCAGTTCTTCCAACGGCATGACGAACAGTAACTTTGCCAAGCATTCGTCCGCAAACGAATTCGACACCACATCCACGCCTTCAAAATCAAGAATCACCTTTTCATCCCCTTGAATCATAGGCAACAAGACATTACGAACCTTTTCGCCCAACATACGGGTGCCGAGGTTTTCTCCGATCGTCACAAATCTGAATGTAGCCATGTTTTAACCTCCATTATATTTACCACAAATTATCAACATCTTCCATACCAAAGAATTCGTCATTAAAGTCCGATATTACATCCGTCCTGTTCTCCAACACCTTGTTGGGATCGATTTCTTTGTCGGAGCATAACTCAAAATAAACGATAGTACCTTGCCAGAAACCGGTTTCTTCTATTCGGTCTTCCACACCATTGGAAATTAGGATGTGGCTTCCTGAATGTAAGTGTAGTACAATACCAGCCTGTCGCATTAAGCAAGCGGTAGAATAAAGTCCGAACCCCATACCTTTCCCATCCGTGACCCTATCAAGCATACATTTTGCAAGCGCTTCGGCCTCCGAAATGCCACAATATACTTCATTTTCGGCCAATGAACGATGTATGCCTATACCGTCATCAACCACCATAATTTGAATTTTCGCTTTTGCGGGAGTGTACTTCATCACAACTGTTCCACACGATTTCATAGAATGAGTCAGCACATTGTCCAATATTTCATAAAAACAATAACTTAATGTCTGCAATATACCCAACTCTATATCCGGTTGCATTTTTAGCGTATTCACAATGTCTTTATAGACAGCATGTATACTCTCGCTATCAAAAACTTCTATGACGGGCAATGTATCGTTCTCGCCAAAATACTGCCTTAACAAACCATCTATATTCATATCACCAATCTATACAGAAGCATTACATTAGCGCAAATGTAAGCATAAATAGTGACTTATATGCCCGTGGAATAAGAAAAAGTATATCCCGACCCAATTTTTCGCCGTATTTAGGACGCCTTTGCTCCGCTCCTATAGAAGCGGAGCATAAGCGGAGGTGGAGCGGAGCAGGCACGCCCCGGGCACGAGGATGACACAGGCTTTTGTAGAGACGTGGCGTGCCGCGTCTTTTGAATGATATGTATGAACAATGAAACGCGGCACGCCACGTCTATACATGATACGGCTGTTTCAACAGATAAATATTAACAATATCCCCTATCACCCAAGCCTCTTTCCCCCATTTCCCGACGT
>CALUIF010000075.1 GCA_944320635.1 uncultured Bacteroides sp.
CATTATTGTAGTAAAAGTTTACCCGGCCTTCAACCAGCGTGGTAGTGACAGCCTCGTCGTTTTCATAAGCCTCTACATTAAAGCTCGTGCCAAGCACTTCTATCTGCGACTGGTGGGGAGTATGTACTACAAATCTGTGATCGACATCTTTAGCCACTTCAAAATAGGCTTCGCCCGAAAGGGTGACTTCGCGCGTGGCTCCGTCAAAGTAGTCGGGATAGATGAGCTTCGTCTCCGAATTCAGGTAAACCTTCGTGCCATCGGGCAAAACGAACGAACCGGTCATACCCGGACCTGTACTTATCTCCAAGAGCCGGGCTGCAGCAACTATTCCATCTTTGGCTTCAGGACGGGTGGACAACAGTAATGTGGCTGCAAGAAGAGGGATGAACAAAACGGCAGCTGCCCGTTGTGCCCATTCCCAATACTTGCGCCTCTTCCTGTGCACAATCATTTTACCTGTTACCCTTTGCAAAGCTTTATCAGTGTTTATATCTTTACGTACCTTGATGGCATGTGAAGCCAAATAAATCAGGTTTATTTGCTTAGCTATCCGCTTGTTTTCAGCAGAGTCGTTCATCCACTCCACCACCCTGCGGCGTTCTTCTTCGGTGACATTGCCGTCGCAATAACGGGGAAGCAGGGATTCCATCGATTCTGTCTGATTTTTATCTTTATCGAGAGTCATAGCCTTCTGTTTTTCTTTCTTCTATTGTAATGACGCACGGAAAAGGGAGGATTCCTAAACGAAAAATCATTTTTTTGCTTTTTCTCGGCAAAAAAATATAACTTTGCCCCGACCCAACTAATACAAATATAAAGACATGCAGGAAAGTTTGCTTGAAGATAAACAATTGCTGCACGCCATCGGGAATGGCGACAAGACAGCTTTCGACCGGTTGTTCCGCAAGTACTACCCCTCCCTCTGCACATACGGAAGCAGGTTTGTGGAATTGGAAGATGCCGAAGAAATCGTAGAAGACATCATGTTGTGGATATGGGAGAATGCCGACATGATGGGCTTCATCGAGTCATCGTTCAGTAACTACCTGTACAAGACGGTGTACAACCGAGCCATCATGTGCATGAGGAAACAAGAAGTCCGCTTGGAAGCCGACACGAAGTTTTATCAAGAGATGCAAGAGATATGGAACGACATCGACAGCCAGCAGTTGGACGAACTGTACAACGTCATTGAAGATGCCGTGGCCAAGTTACCGCCCTCCTACCAGGAAGCTTTCCGCATGCACCGCTTCGAGGGCTACAGCTACAAAGACATTGCCCAACGGCTGAACGTCTCCCCCAAGACCATCGATTACCGCATACAGCAAGCTCTAAAGATACTACGCGTGGAACTAAAAGACTACCTGCCTTTGTTCATCCTGCTAGCTTCCACTATTGAACCGTTCTGCTGGCCTACGCCGCTGCAATGAACAGCAAAGGACACTGTACACATTAATGATAATTTAGCGCGTGGAGCACGCAGTAACCAGCGACAAGTATAGACAAACAGTATCTATCACCACTATAGGAGCAGAGCCCGAAAGCCACAGCCGGAGAATCTCACACTCGCAACGTTGTACTTAATGAGATCCTCCGACTTAACTTTGTTCTACTCAAGATAACAGTAACATACTCGTAATTGTATCTCGCAATTGCAGGGCTTCACCCCGCTAAAATTATGGCATGAAATGCTTATCAGCAAACTTGATGTACTGTTCCCAATCATAATCCGTGATATTATGTACTCCGGTACGAATGTGGTAGGCAATGTAGCCATACTGCCAAGGCGTATCGGCGGGAGGCATTTGGTTTACTTCCAATCCCTGCTTCCCAAACAAATGATATACTGGCGTGGCATATAACCCGATAGGAATTCCCCCTTAGGATCAGCCCAATGGTCTTCAGTGGCACTCGCAATGTATACCGGGCGGGGCGCCAGCAGGGCAATCAGTTCATGCTGGTCGAAAGGCAGAAGATATTCCTTGTCATTGTACTTCCAGAAATTGCGGCAAAACCAATGGGTGAACTGGCGGTTGACGGCACGAACCGTTTCGCCAAAAGCACGACGGGACAAGGCGGCCCCTCCACAACCTGAACAATTGGAAATGATCATAGCGAAACGTGTGTCGATAGCACCAGCCCACAACGCGGCTTTGCCATGCCTGGAATGGCCGAATACAGCCACCCGGGAGGCATCGACATCAGCATCCGTCTGAAAGTAATCCATCGCACAACTCATGGCCCACGCCCAAGCCGCAATCGTCCCCCACTCGTCATTGGCAGGACGGCGTTGCCCCTTCTCGTAGGACAATGGGTGGACCCCATTGCGGAAGCCGTCATCAAAATCCGGATCGATGTCTCCACGATATATGGTGGCAAGGGCATAGCCGTGCTTAATCAGCATCTCGATAGGCCAACGGGCAGCAGCCACCCCTCGGGAAGGAAGCTGATGCCAGTGAAACTCCGCCTGCTTTTCCGGAGTAGGAAACGAAATACCCGGGTCGGCATTGATTGTGTGATTTCCCTTGAAATTAAGACCGAAAAACAGAGGGACTCTTCCCTTACGCCGATTGGGAATATACATGAGAATAGTGAAATACTTCTTCTCGTCTTCCGTCAGATACACGTTGACTTCCTTTCGGGTAGCTAGGCCTCCCAAGGCTGACCAGTCTTCCGACAAGAGCCGGAAATGCATGTCTCGAGGATGCGCGGGTGCTTTTCCGAACATTTCTTGTGCAAACAGTTCCAGCAATTCGGGACGGCGTTTTTGCATCCATTGCCTTGCCGTGGTTACTTTCTCCCCGTTTTTCAATTTCAATACATCTGGCAAGGTGTAAACTGGCACAAGAGTCTCATCATAATTGGCCCGACGAGCCGGCTGTTTCAAGTCCGCCAAGTCAGTCACGTCATCCGAACAAAGTATGGCTGCATGGGCAGCCGTCTGAGCCACTTCCCTGTCATCGTAATTCATTCCCTTGGGAGCATAAGGCATTCCTATCACATTTTGTCCGGTCAATGCTTCCAGCCAGGTACAGGCAGCGGTGTAGCGGCCAATCTGCAAGTCCAAATGATAGCCGTCCCTATCCATATGATCACCGATGTAGGAAGTACGAGCATTTTGAATAGCGGTTCCTGTCGGGATGATTTTACTGATTCCGACCAATTGAGCTGCACGCTTCACAGCACTCACAATACTGGAATACATTTGCTGCTGATCGGAGTCGTAATTCTTGAACCCCGAGTGCGTACTATGGGCAGCATAAGCCCACGTCTGGTGCAACATCAAGACGGCACCTTCGGGAGTCCTTTGCGCGACATAATCTTTCAGTTCAGGCAAAAAAGCTGTATAACTCTCGTAAATGCCAGATAAGGGACTGGCCTGTTGCATACTGACGTAATCCCAAGGTTCATCAACTAGAGCGCGAGCCAAAGATACAGAATCAGTTTTAGTTTTCTCTCCCTCGGCGTTGATTTTGCAATACACATAGGCTGGGGCATCGTTGCGCGCATTGCGCACATGCCGCTCCAAGGAACATCCACCGATATACATGTTACCTATAATAATGGTATAACCTACAGATTTCCCCAGTTCATGCAAATTTTGCTCCACGGCATCTTGCGAGAAGCTGTTGCCTATGGCCAATACCCGCAAGGTATCTTTTTCGGTAGCAGCCATAGGTAACACTACCGAAAAGTTTATCAGCCAA
The DNA here is from genome assembly GCA_944320635.1 of uncultured Bacteroides sp. Lineage (GTDB taxonomy): Bacteria > Bacteroidota > Bacteroidia > Bacteroidales > Bacteroidaceae > Bacteroides. The sequence goes on from CALUIF010000075.1 coordinate 3,711, forward strand.
GCAAGGCAGACAACTGCCAGGCGTTGCAATTTAGTCCTATTCATGGATTTCCAGCTTTGCCTTCTGCCCACCCACCATAATATAATACTCACCTGGCTCTAGGAAGCGACGGCCATCAGCATCCACAAAGCTAAGGTCGCGCATAGGGTCTATCTCGAAACTGAATGTCTTGGTCTCGCCTGCCTTGACAAGCTGTTTTTCAAAATGCTTCAGTTCTTTATTGGGACGAGTGATGCGACAAACCGGGTCGGAGACAAACCAGTGCACGGTCTCCGCACCATCGCATTGCCCGGCATTAGTGACCGGAATTTGCGCCACCAGCTTCTCGCCAGCAGCAACCGATGTTTTGGACAACGACAATCGGCCATAATCGAAACGGGTGTAGCTCAGCCCATGACCGAATTCATAAAGCGGCGTGGAAGGTATGTCCTGATACTTGCCACTGGCCGGACGGGCACTTTTCCGCCTGTTGTAATAGATAGGAATCTGTCCGGTAGTACGCGGGAAGGTTACACTCAACTTGCCGGACGGGTTGACACGGCCAGACAAGACACCAGCCACGGGCCGTCCGCCAGGCACGCCTGGTTGCCACATTTCCACGATGGCATCGCACAGTGGCTCCACATTGCCCAACGCCAGCGGACGCCCGTTGGCCAGCACCAGAACAATGGGCTTGCCGACCTTCTTCATTTCGGCAATGAAGTCGCATTGTATGGCAGGCAGTTCTATGGTAGAGCGCACACAGTTTTCTCCACTCCAACTGTATCGCTCGCCCATGAACAGCAGGAGCACATCGGCCTGGCGGGCTACTTCGAGTGCACCAGCGAACTGAGTTCTATCATCTCCGTCAAAGGGACATCCAGTATGAAACAGCAGATTTGCACGCCCTGCAAATTCTTCCTGCAAGGCCTTTCGGATAGGATATACATCTTCAGCCCGCCCATGGCCGTTCCAGTTACCCAATAATTCCTTTTCGGCATCGACCAGCGGCCCCATCACAGCGATGTTTCGGGTAGACGTGGCCCCAGGGTGCAACAAGGGGAGGATTCCTCCTTCGTTCTTCAGGAGTACAATGCTTTCCTCGGCCAGGCGTTCGGCAACAGCCACGCTTTGAGGAAGAAGAAAGCGTTCGGCAGGCTCACCCGCAGGAGTATAGGGATGCTCGAACAACCCTAGACGGAATTTCACCCGAAGGATGCGCCGTACCGCATCGTCAATGCGTTCCATCGGAACCTTCCCTTCATTTACCAGTGCTTCCAGATGCTTATCGTAGCAACGTCCCATCATATCCATCTCCAGGCCGGCATTAAAGGCCAAACGGGCGGCCTCTTTCCCGTCGACCGCTGCGCCTTGGGCAATGAGCTGAGGCACAGCACTCCAGTCTGAAACGACAAAGCCATCATGCTTCCAACGGTTTTTGAGGATTTCGGTCATGGTATAATGGTTGCTACTGCCAGGCGTTCCGCTAATGTCGTTGAACGAACTCATCACCGTCTGTGCACCAGCCTTGATGCCCGCTTCGTAAGGAGGCAAGTAAGTGTCCCACAGAGTCTGATGCGAAATTTCAGTATATACATAGTCCATTCCCGCTTCCGAAGCGCCATAACCCACATAGTGTTTCAGGCAGGCTGCTACGCGGTCGGGACTTTTCAAGTTGTCACCTTGATAACCATTGACCGATGCCACACAGAACGCTGCATTTGCATAGGGATCTTCCCCATATCCTTCGGAGATACGCCCCCACCGGCCATCCCTGGCCACGTCGATCATCGGGGAGAAAGTCCAGTCTACCCCCGACTTTCGTGCTTCCATAGCAGCCATAGCACAAGCATCTTCTACCAACGACGTATTCCAGGAACAAGCTTGCGCAAGAGAGATGGGGTAAACGGTACGGAAACCGTGAATGACATCGTAACCAAAAATCAAAGGAATGCCCAGTCTGCTTTCTTCCACAGCCCGTTTTTGCATGGCATTGCGCACTTCGGGCGTCTCACCGAAATAAATGAGCGAACCAATTTCTGCGGGTATCTGCCCTATTTCCTCACCCAAGTTGTTTTCATTGGTATTACGTCCCAGAGTATATTGGTTCAATTGAAGGATTTTCTCTTCCAACGTCATGCGCCCCAATAAATCGTCTACCCGTTCTTCTACAGGCAAAGCGGCATTTTTGTAAAGAGGTTGCTGGGCTTTAACAGCTGCCGTAAAGGATATGCAGCTGCAAAAAATGCAACCTACAATCATCGTTCTATTCATAAGTCTATTTTTCTTTATTTTATTGTAAATATAGTAAGTCATTCTCAGCTTATTATCTGAACATTTGCTCTTTAGCAAAACGGACAGTAGCCTGCGGGACTTTCAGTTCAAAAACCACGATACAATTTGGCCCATTGTCCTTCAATGCCTGCTGAGGGATTTCCACTGTCCGTAAACCGCTTTTCTCCCAATAAGAACCGGCATATTGCCCATTTATCCACACTTCACCCATACCCCAACCGGCCATATCTACGTAGCCGGCACCGGCAAGAGTTGCCTTGTCGAATTCTCCCCTCCAGTAGCCGGGTTTCCGTACTCCACCGGGGGCATTTTGGAAAGTCAATGCGCCATCAGACAAACCATTCCACAACACTATCGGTGTAATCCGCCAAACCTCTATGTCGGTTCCATCCAAAGTGGCACGACCGAAAAGTCCTTTTGAATTGTCCAGAATTTCCGGGCCGTAAGTAATACGGCCTTTGTTCTCAACATAAATCTGAAGCTTGTGCATCCCTTCAGCAGCCTCTATAAGAAGCGATTTATGAGCGTCGTCCAGTTCTCCAACAAAGTTACCATCCCAATATACGGTTGCATAGTCCCGGATGTTTTCTACTTCCAATAGCGGATCCGGTGTTTCGCAAGCAATGTCGGCCTCATACAGCATGTAGCCAAACTCCACGCCCATGTCATTCATCGACAACAGGACATCACTTTCCACTGTTTCGCCCAACAGACAAGGCGCATACTTGCTAAGCGAAATCTGCTGCCCATAGACTAAGGTCACGCACAGAAGTAACAGCCCAATGATTATCAGAATCTTTCTCATCTATTTTCCTTTATAAAAAGAGTGAATGAAACTTTCGTCTATCTCTACTTGCGGATTAAACTCCGGGCTTTTCACATAACAATCTATGCTGTACAGCAACTGACGAGTGGCCGGTCTGTTCTCCATATCCTTTTGCGTATCTATTGCCATCACCAGCAATTTCCCTTTCCCCATACGGGCCTCAAAAGCAATGCCCAATTTTTCATTCGTTTCATAACTGTCTATAGTCTGGATAAAGGGGCGTAATTGTCGAGGAGCATCGGCCAAGCTAATCACTTTGGCATTAGTCACCACGTCCCACCATTGCCAGTCTAAATGACGGTCGGTAATGAAGTGCTTGAAAGCACCCGACTCTGTATGTATTAAGCAACCTAAAGTCATAGGAGCCCACTTGAACATGATAGGATTCCAAAAATGATTGTGGAAGACCGAATTACGTCCTTTCACCTCTTTCGGGTTTGGACAGAACACAACCGTTTTCCCTGCTGCCAACTGAAGTTTAGCCTGCTCATCAAAAGCTGTGGTATACAACACCTCGTCCGTAGATTGCATCAATTCCGCATGACGAGGATATACCCAAAGCGTCCAACTGTTTTCCACATCACCTACAGCCAAATGTACTTCCAGCTTCCTTGGTTCATCCGATGTCGGCAAAGTTAACTGAAATGCGCCTGCCGGGGTGACGGCATAATTCGGAATATTTTGGTTTTTCAACCGGCCACTTTCCAGAATCTCACCCGATTCATCAGTCAGCCACCATCTTATTTTTGCCTTTTTCAAGTGACTCATACTATAGTTATACACCTCGGCTTTCCCTGTAAATGTTTCCCCACTGTAGTAAACTCTTTTATCAAAACGCAATAATGCAACCGTAGGGGCACAGAACTCCCTGAATTTTTCCGGAGTGATGAAGCCTTTGGAATTCCAAAAAGGATCGAGCACACCAACCGGTGCATATCCCTGACCGGTAAAGTCATTTAAAGAAAGCAACTGGAAGCCAGCCATTAAATCTGTGCGCAACTGAGCTTCCAAAACGTCTTTATACTCCAATATAGTTTGTGCGCCAGAGACCTGGTAAAAATCATCTGCCAAGTCAAGCATACCATTCGTATCTAACGACTCCCGGAACAGTTCAAAGTTGCGAGCTTCGACCGGACCATCAAAATTGGGGATCTCCTCAAAGTTAGGATATATGCAACGTTGCCCGGACTCGTGTGATATGATAGGAATTCCCACACTCAGCGACTGGTTTTTATCCCAATCGGTGTAAGGACACCCTTCATAAATGGCAACGCGCCCCTTTTCGGTTTGTTGCGTAATATAAAATTGGTCAGATTTTACACGCGAACGAGCTGTCGAGCCGCTGAACAGACGTCTTGGATCCATTTCGCGGCCTCTACGTGTCAATTCTTCTATAAAATCAAAGTTTCCGGTTATCTCATTACCATTGCAATAGAGAATGAATGAAGGATGGTTGCCGTATTCTTTCAAAATGGCCAACTGCTCTCGACGGAAAAAGTTATAACGGTCTTCGTCAACCTCCGCATCTTTTCCCCACATGGGCATTTCCACCTCCAAATACACCCCCAATTTATCAGCCATCCTAAAAGCTGCAGCTGGCGGGCACCATGAATGAAACCGCATGTGATTCATTCCATATTGTTTCAGAATTGTCAATACACGTTCCCACGAAGCATCGTCTACCGGAGCATATCCTGTTTTAGGAAAAACAGCGTTTTCTACTGTGCCACGCAGATGAATGGGGTGTCCATTGATTAAAATGTGACTTTCACCAGCTTTAACATCACGCAGGCCAAAAGTTGTCTGGCTACTATGCACATATTCCTTTTTACCATCCTGGGTTGTCAACTTGCAATCCAAAGTATAAAGGTTAGGATTGAATTCATCCCACAACAATGCCTTGTCACCCATAGGAATGTCTTTCTCCACCAACAAGAGAGTGTCTTTCCCACCGACCGGACATTCTGCGTTTAATTGAAACTTATTTCCTGCAATATTGAAAACTGCCTGTCCTGACACATTCTTTTTTGTATAATTACGCACAGCCAGCTTTACTTTTATAGAACGTGCTTCTGCGTCGGGATATACTTGCATATCTTCTACATACACAGGATCAATGGCAAAAAGCTTCATTTCGCCTAATACGCCATTCCAATTGATTTGTGTAAACTCGCTATGAGCATGGTCCCATTTATGGGTATCATATTGAAAACGATTGTCTATGCATACGGTAATAAGTTCCGTTTTCCCGGGAGTTACATATTTGGTAAGGTCATGGCAATGCGGCACACTGACATAATCTATTTTACTGACTTCTTTAGGACCTACATATACAGAAGTCAACCAATGTGTGCGTTCAAAATACATAAAGATGCGCTTGCCTTTCCATTCTTTTGGAATAGCAATATCTCGCTGATACCATGCCGGCCCCATATATTCGTATTTGCGCGTCAAGCGATCACGATGTCGATAAGGCGATTTATACCCAATCTGGTAATCGTCCGTTATACCTGGCAACACAATACTGTCTTGTAGACGATGGCAGAAGCGTACATCCAATGACCCTCGCCGAAAATCCATCAAGTCGGTCTGAAAAGCCCATTGACCAGACAAGTCTATTTCCATCTTCTCTTGGGCATTACACCTCCAATGGATGCAAAGGAACACTGCCAGCATAAAGATGCTGCATCTCATTTTTAAATTCATGGCAATTACATTATTAATTTTAGTTGTTAGATAAATCTTCCAGTCTCTTTTGCTTGTAATATTCATTCATGATATACCAGGCTTTTTTGCGTTGCCCTTGATCAGATACCAACCCCTTACGATTCCATTCCCCTCCCTGGTTCGGATGAAAGCGAAACGGCGAGCGGAAATCAAACAATATCCACGGTGAAGTACCACGCAAATTCGGAATGTTCTCGAACATTTTCAGGTTGTCCTTGTATAACTGGGCTTGGTAATCTTCACTCCACGAGCTTTTCTTTTCAGCCTCTCCGTGCTTACCATAAAGAGCTTCTCCACCAAATTCTGAAATAATCAAAGGTTTACCCGATGCCACATTCCAGATTGCTTTGTCAGGGCTCACAGGCCAGTCATGATACCATCCCATATACTTATTAACGGCTACTACATCTAAAATATTGGTAATGGTATCATTCATTTCAAACTTTTGAGTTTGCCTGTCGAAAAATACCAGATCAAATGCTGCCACAATGAGCCTTGTAGAGTCAATCTCTACACAACGTTTTTTCATATATTTCAAGAATTCATTGCGTGGTTCCGATGTCGCGGTTTCGTTGGCAATGCCCCAAAAAGACAAAGCACACCGGTTCTTATCCCTCTGCACCATTTCCGCTATCATGTTTCCTGCCTTCAAACGAGTAGCATCGTTTTTAAAATCAATACCTTGCCAAATGGGGATTTCTTCCCACAACAGAAAGCCCATCTTTTCTGCCAAGCGGACGGTATATTCATTCTGCGGATAATGCGCCAAACGAATCATATTCGCACCCAAAGCCTTAGCTTCGGACAACAGCATGACAGCATCCGTTTCAGAGAAGGCCCTTCCACTTCGTTGAGGAATTTCTTCATGAAACGATATGCTGCGTAAGAATACAGGATGTCCGTTCAGATAAATATTTTCCCCCTTTACATAAAGATTACGGAAACCTATTTTTTCATCCACACGGTCTTGGTCGGAAACAACAGACACATCGTATAGCTTAGGCATCTCCGGCGACCAACGCTGTAGTTTCTTCACCGGGATACTGGCTTGTGCCACCCCATTCATATCAGTTTCCAAAGTTGTGCGAACCTTCAACTCAGGAATCAATATTTGCACTGTCTGATGAGCTTTAGCCTCAGACAAAGTAACCGTCGCATGAATCACATCTTTCCTGTATTTATCAAGCTGTACAAAATAATCAGCAATATGAACTTGGGGTACACTGACCAGCATGACATCCCGCGTAATGCCTCCATAATTCCACCAGTCAAACGACATGGCCGGTATGGCATCCACTGTACGCGTATTATTTACCTCCAATGCCAAAAAGTTATCTCCTTCCGCCAATTTATCTGTCACTTCTACCTGAAATGGGGTAAAGCCTCCTTCATGGCTGGCTATTTCTTCCCCGTTCAGATAAACTTTACACCGATAACTGACTGCTCCGAAATAAAGATAGAGCCGCTCATCTTCCACATTAGCCGGCCGTTGAAAATACCTTCCATACCACACGGTTCCTTCATAATATTTCAGTTCTGGCATTTGAGAGTTCCAATCACCCGGTACGTTCAAAATCAATCCTCTGTCGAAAGAATATTCATAAAACTGCTTGTTATCAGTTGGCTTACGGTTTTTGTAAACCTGCATTCTACGGCCTTGTCCGTAAAGGTCTACAATGACATTCCACTCTCCATTCAGCGATACATAATGCCGACCATAGACGTTGGTCAACAACTCCTGCGCGCATAATCTTCCGCCTCCCATGCCGCACAATACGAACAGCAAGAGGTACAAATAAAATCTCTGTTTCATCAATTTCCCTGTTTATATGTGTATTTATAAAGTGTATAACTGTTCACTTGGGAAAGTGTTACCTCTATCCGACCTCCTTGGCCGACAGTCACATTCATGTCCTTTCCCACTCCCAACACAGGGACGAGGCTGAGATTGGCTCCTTCCGGAATCCATGTTGCCAATTCTCCTTTTTCATCCAAAGTTTTTTCACGGAAAATCAGCAAATACCCTTCTCTTTCAGAGGTAATAGACTGGAATCCGGTCCACGACTTTCCGGAAGGTTCTTCACCGATAGGCAATATTATGCCTTGATGGAAATCATGGCTAATTTTCTTGTAACGGTCCATGACAGGCTGAACGCCATAAGCGTTTTCCGGCAAATTGGATGCTTCCAACCACGCCAAAGGCTGGGCCGCCATAGTGATGGCAAAAAGATATTCAAAAGAATAATTTGATGGTGCGAACTGGTCGCCACAATATGCTTCTACATTCCTCCATTTATTCAGGAATTCTATCTGGAGTTTTTCAGCCGGCACATACTTGGATAACATCCATAGATTGCGCAATGTCCAATATGGATAATAATTTTGCCAATCCGAATAACGATTCTCCAAAAAGATATTGCCATATTCATTAAAATAAAAATATCCGCCACGTTTCCCTGCTGTCACATCAAGATTAAAGATGGCTTGATTATTGGTAGCCTGCAATACTCTGTCAAACATCTTGCGAAGGTTTACTTCCGCCTGCTTACTCGATACATTCACCCCATCTATTTTAAACGTACGTATGCCGTAATCGCGATAAAGTTTAATCAGCGCACCGGCATCCTTTTCCCAATCAGCAAAATCATTTTGTATACTGGGATTGAACCAAATACCGACCTCAATACCTAGTTGTTTCCCCTTTTCCACAATAGGCGTTAATCCCCTAGGATATTTCACAGGGTCTGGTGTCCAATAATCAGGATTGCTCCAAATATTTTTGAACGAGCCTTTCGCCACGGCAGAATTGGGACTCTTTCCTACCTGCCAGCCGTCATCTATCTGAAAATGCGTGACGCCCAACCGATGTGCCAATTCTAGTTCACGAAGGCAGAAGGCCTCATTTACTTTCGTATCCTGACTGCGATCGCCCCACGTATTCATCATGACCATTTCATCCCTATCCGGAAGAAGCATGCGCTGTTTCTTTTGATAAGAACGCAAAGCCTTCAATGCTTCCAATTCCTCCCCCCGAAAAATACCCAGTACACAACCATACGCCTTCACCCACTCATCCGGGCGGATGTCCTTTGATGTAACTCCCAAACCAGTGACCTGAAATCTGCCGAAGTCGCTGATAAAGTCTGCTCCCGGATAAGCCAACTGCACATCCGAGCAGGGAGCCTCTTTCAAGAAGAAAAAGCCGCCATCCGTCTCCATATTTTTAGCAAACAATAAATTGCCCCGATACCCTCTTTTACGGTAAGGGATGAAACGGCGCTCTACTACCAAGGTGTTATTCCAATCCGTAACATCCAAAAACTCCACAGCCTTGACTTGCCAATGTCGGCCTTGTACATGCAATTGGTCCAACACCGCATTCTTTTGCTGCGACTCCATATCGGCGGCAAACTCAATATTCTTGCGGTTAGCCACATCGTTCAACTCTTGTGCTGTAGACATATTGTGCAATGTCCCCTTCAAATAGGTATCACATGCAATAACCGGGCAATCTTCATAAATACGATACTCCCTGCGGATTTGCACATTGCCTATTGCGTAGGTTACGATTGTTTTCAAATACGACTCATGAATGGAGTTCGACTCTACCCATATCGTCTCACACTGTGCATTCCGGGCGGATTGCTTATTGTCGGCGTTGAGCACAAAGTCACATGTATTTCCTTGGTTGAACAGCGTATAGCAGTCCGTTTTGTCCACTACACTGTGTGTTATCAGCTGCCCGCCATTCCATAGGAATTTGCGCTCTACTACTCGATTCCCAATCACCAGCGTATCGTTTTTCAAGATACTATAACAGTGATGCTTAGCTGATATCGGACATACTACGCCCCACACCATCAATGCCAACAAGGCAGCTGTTTTCATTGGATATTTCATGGTTGTCAAAATGATGCATTTGTTATTATGATGCTTCGCGACGAACATATTCCTAAAGACAGCTGTGCTTTTTTATCGTTTTTTTGAGATTCATCACCGCGCGACTTCACAAAAAGGCCACAAAAATGCTGGTATGCAAAAAGATGAGGTGACAGCAACCGGACAAGAAAGTACAAAGAAAGCCCCTGCACAGAGGTAATCCGTGCAAGGGCTTCCATTTATCCGAAAGAAAAATCTATAGTATTACCAGATAGATACCCGTTCTGCCTTGGGCAAGAACATCGGGTCGCCTTCTGCCACGTTGAATGCCTCATACCAGGCATCTATCTGCGGCAGAGCGCCGTTCACCCGCCATTCGCCCAGCGAGTGCACGTCCATCTTGGTGAGGTAGAGCACGTATTCAGGGCGGACATTATTGGCCCACACGCCTGCGTAGGCCAGGAAGAAGCGTTGTTCGGGTGTTAATCCGTCAACTGTGGCTAAGGGTGCCTGTGCTGTGGCCTTCTTGAAGGCTTGGTAAGATACCTGCAGGCCGCCGTAGTCGGCAATGTTTTCGCCCAGCGTCTGCTTGCCGTTGGCATGTACGCCCGGAGCCACCTGGATGCTGTCGAAGAAGTTCACCATCACCTGTGCACGTTCGTTGAAACGTTCGGCATCTTCGGCCGTCCACCAGTCTTTCAGGTTTCCGTCCTTGTCGTATTGGCGTCCCTGGTCGTCAAATCCGTGCGTCATTTCATGACCGATGACGACACCGATAGCTCCATAGTTGAAAGCATCGTCAGCCTGCATGTCGAAGAAAGGTGGTTGCAGGATGCCGGCAGGGAAACAGATTTCGTTGGTTGTAGGGTTGTAGTAGGCGTTCACCGTCTGCGGGGTCATGTGCCACTCGTCACGGTCGACGGGCTTGCCAGCCTTGGCCATATTCTCGTCGCTTGCCCACACGGTGGCACGCTCGATGTTGGCGTAGAAGGAGTCATCCTTGATTTCCAGTGCGGAGTAGTCTTTCCACTTGTCGGGATAACCTATCTTGACGCGGAAAGCAGCCAGCTTCTCCAATGCCTTGACCTTGGTCTCCTCGCTCATCCATTGCAGGTTCTTGATACGCTCGCCCAAGGCATCTTGCAGATTCTTCACGAGGCCTACCATACGCTCTTTGGCAGCTGCGGGGAAATACTTCTCCACATACATCTGCCCTACAGCTTCGCCCAACACGCCGCTGACTGTGCTGACGGCACGCTTCCAGCGGGGCTGCATTTCTTGCGCGCCACTCATGGTGCGGCCATAGAAGTCGAAGTTCTGCTCCACGATTTCATCGCTGAGGCAACCGGCTGCGCGGTCAATGAGCTTCCATTGCAGGTAGAGCACTTGCTGGCCGACGGGCAGAGTGTCCAGTATCTTGGCGGCAGCAGTCAAAGCCTCGGGCTGCTGTACGATGATTTCCTGCACATCCTTCAGGCCGAGGTTGGTGAGGTAAGCATCCCAGTCGAAGGTAGGGGTCTGCTTACGCACTTCGTCCATTGTCATTTTGTTGTAGTTGGCTTGCGGGTCGCGAAGTTCCACCATGCTGCGGAAGGCTTCGGCCAGACGGGTCTCTACGTCCATCACAATATCGCGGGTGGCCTTGGCGGTAACCTCATCGAAGCCTGCCAGTTGAAGCATCTTCACCACATGCACCTTAAAGGCTTCACGTATTTTGGTGGTGGCTTCGTCTGTGGCGAGGTAATAGTCGCGTTCACCCATCGAGAGGCCGGCCTGACCGGTATAGACGGCGTTCATCGCGCTGTTTTTCTGGTCGGCGCCCACGCCGGTGCCCAGGTAGCTGGTGATGCCGCGGCGCTCCAGCGAGCCCAGCAGGGCGTAGACGTCTTTCTTGTCCTTGAGCGCGGCAATCTCGTCCAATTCGGCCTTGATGGGGGCAATGCCCTCTTGGTTGAGTTTCACGCTGTCCATGGCAATCTTGTAAAGGTCGCCCACCTTCTGAGCCACGCTTCCGGCTTCATGCTGTCCGGCAGCCAGTTCCTCTATGAGGCCCTGCATTTGCTTGCGGTTCTCTTCGGCCAGAATAGTGAAGGAGCCGTATTGCGAATATTCGGCCGTAAGCGGATGGTTCTTCATCCAACCGCCACAGGCATATTGGTAGAAATCGGTTCCGGGCAGGGCCGTGGTGTCGAGGTTGGCAAGGTCGATGCCGATGGTCTGCGTCGGCTTGCCGCTGTTGCAACTGGCCATAACTAGGCATGCAGCCGCAACGGGAAGGTAATGTTTGAAGTTCATAATGATTAAATATATTTGGTTAGTAAACTATTTTCTTAATTTTCGATACCCCTCCGCAGACACCACGGGAGATGTGTACCGGACACCATGGGAGGTGTCGGGCGGACATCACGGGTGATGTGGGGCAGACACCACGGGTGGTGTCCGGTACCCCCGCTACAAGGTGTTCTGGAGGGGGTATGGGAGGTTTTCACACTTGTCCGTTTTTTTCGCTATCCAACGCTGTCGAGGCGACATCCCATTCTTCCATGGCTTCGTCGAGACGGGCCTTGAGCTTGCGGTGCTTCTCGTAGAGCGACATGTCCGCAGCGCCCTCGGGAGTAGCCATCTGCGCCTCCAGTATGGCGACGGCCGACTCTATCTGTGAAATCTCTGCCTCGCAATCGGCCACGCGGCGCTCCAGTTTCTTCACCCGCTTGTTGCGCTCTTTCTGCTCTTCGTAAGAAAGGCGGGCGGACTTTCCGTCGCCACCCTCCCTGGCGGTTTCTTCCGCCTGGCTTGTCCGGCCGTTGTCCACAAACAACGCATCCAGCCGTTCACCATTACCTCTCCCCGAGGCAAGAAGGTTGGCCGAAGCTTGCTTGCTGCGCAAAAAGTCGTAAATGCCGCCCAGATGCTCTTTCACCAGTCCTCCGCCAAACTCATAGACCTTAGTCGCCAGCCCGTCCAAAAAGTCACGGTCGTGGCTCACCATTATTACTGTACCGTCAAAATCACGGATAGCTTCCTTCAGCACATCCTTCGAGCGCATGTCCAGGTGGTTTGTAGGCTCGTCAAGGATGAGAAAGTTTACCGGCTCAAGCAGCAACTTTATCATGGCCAAGCGCGTACGCTCACCACCGCTCAGCACACGGACTTTCTTGTCCGACGCTTCACCGCCAAACATGAATGCGCCAAGGATGTCGCGTATCCGGGTACGGATGTCGCCTACGGCCACGCGGTCGATGGTGTCGAACACCGTCAGATTCTCGTCCAGCAACTGAGCCTGGTTCTGCGCAAAGTACCCTATCTGCACGTTATGCCCCAGTGTGAGGCGACCGGTGTAGTCTGTCACTTCGCCCATGATGCACTTCACCAACGTAGACTTTCCCTCGCCGTTCTTGCCCACGAAGGCCACCTTCTCGCCCCGGTTGATGGTAAGGTTCACGTCGTGAAACACCACATGGTCACCGTATGCCTTTGCCACATCCTCGCAAATCACGGGATAATTGCCACTCCGGCTGGAGCACGTGAACTTGAGGCGCAGGGCCGACGTGTCTTCCTCGTCCACCTCGATGCGCTCTAACTTGGCCAATTGCTTGATGCGGCTCTGCACCTGCACGGCTTTGGTAGCCTTGTAGCGGAAGCGCTCAATGAATGCCTCGGTATCTTCTATCTGTTTCTGCTGATTTTCGTAAGCACGTAGCTGTTGCTCGCGTCGCTCTTTGCGCAGGCGCACAAAGTCGTCGTATTTCACCTTATAGTCATAAATGTGTCCGCAAGATATTTCAATGGTACGCGTAGTCACATTATTCAGGAAAGCCCGGTCGTGGCTCACCAGCACTACCGCATTGGCCCGCATAGCCAGAAATTGCTCCAACCACTGTATACTCTCAATATCCAAGTGATTGGTAGGCTCGTCCAGCAGGAGCACATCGGGACGTTGCAAAAGCAACTTTGCCAACTCAATACGCATGCGCCACCCGCCCGAGAACTCACTCGTGGGACGGTCGAAATCCGTACGTTCAAAGCCCAACCCCTGCAACGTGCGCTCAATCTCCGCCTGATAATTGGTACCTCCCATCATAAGGAAGCGGTCGTTCAGGTGAGTAAAACGCTCTATCAGTTTCCGGTAATCCTCGCTCTCGTAGTCTGCACGCTCGGCAAGTTCTTGATTCATGCGGTCAATATCAGCCTGCATCTCATGAATATGCACAAAAGCCTGTTCGGCCTCCTGCATCACCGTGCGGCTATCGGCCAGCTTCATTACCTGCGGCAGATAGCCTATGGTACAGTCGCGCGGCACCGACACCACGCCTGCAGTAGGTTGCTGCAAGCCTGCCAAAATTTTAAGCATGGTCGACTTGCCGGCACCATTCTTCCCCACCAGGGCAATGCGGTCTTTCTTGTTAATCACATAAGAAACGTCTTCAAACAGAGGGGTAGCGTTGAATTCAACCTTGAGTCCTTCTACGGATATCATAATAACAGAGTGCTATAAACTTTCCATTTGCGCCGCAAAGGTAGTAATTCTGCATGAAAGAACATCTGTAAGGCAGCAACTATTTGTTTTCCAAACCTGCCACCGTTCTTATCCGAAAGTTATCTGTCTAGCAACTTATACCCTATTTTCGTAAATACAATCCAGCAAGCGTGAGCACTCTTGGTATTCCGCCTCATGTTCTTGCCTAAATTTCTTAAAATCAATAAGTATTTCTTCCCATACTTTATTGTTTCGGCTACGCAAGAAATCAATCCAAACTTCAGGAGCAAAATACGTATCAGGCAACTCGTCAAAGTCTTCATCAACCAAAGTATATCCTCTGTGAGACATAAATATATCATCTACAATCCAGCTCTGCATAGCTGATATAAATTCCGTACATTGATTAGGCTTCATTTCACCGCGCGACAAGAATGTCTTGACAAGTCCTACCTCATCAGACAGCCAATCCCCTAAAAACATGCCGTCCTCACAAAAGCCCCTTACCCTATCTTCCACCTTCGGTTTATACAAACCAATATGATAATTACGCAAGAAAAAAAGTTTTATGATTTCTTTCACCGGATATTCCAAATCCTTTCTATCCACACTTAAAAACCGTTCAATATACCGTTCAAAAAAATGAGAAGAAAAAATCAACAATAGGGTGCTATCCTTACCACGAATAAAGAAAGCTGCCCAAGTGGCATTCTCATGGCGGAAAGAGATAGAAATTTGTGGATGGACCACAGTAGCGTCTTTCTTTGAATAAGCGTAGCAACCTATATACCAGTCATTCCTACGCCTTGTCGATATCGTCGTATTCCATAACCATGGAAACTTCGGTATCCGCTTCCTCATCCTCTCAAATTTAGGTTCAAAGGCTTTCCAGCGGGCAGAAACCTCCCTATAATCGGCAAAAAGTTCCTCAGAAAGTTCTGCAAGGGTCATTGTAGGCAGTATCATAATTTTTAATGTACGATTTACTCATTATCTTCGACCTCTATTTCTCCTGTTCTATGCAATAGAACGCCTTTTTTCTTTTCCAATTCCGATTTAAAGAAATCACGATTGAAATAAGATAGAAGTTTGGTCGCACCCAATTGATTGAAATATTTCATAATATATCTGATTCTCCATTTCGTATATGAATCTGACAATTCTGGATTTTCCATTAGAAACTCCATTATACCTATCACTGCCTCTTTATGACGAAATAGACTGGTACCGGAAAGTTCTCGAAAATGAATGCGACTAAACAAAAAATCTGTAATTTCGTATTTGCGTTCTTGCCCTCTATTTTCATCAATTGTGCAGTATACACTCCACCACAGTCCAGACAAAGTATTCTGAGCAAAGGCATTGCCTCCTTGAAACCAATGATTTTCAATGTAAGTTTTATCTGCATCCCCCTGTATGACTTTGGGCCAACGCTGTTGTACATAAGTAAACAAATCTACATGAGTAAGATAAGTCCAAAAGGAATCATTGGATGCCAATAATGGAGTCATGTCGGGGTAAGCTTCATATAAAGCTTTTGCAGAACTCAGATCATCGCTAAAATCCATTTTCTCCAATAACCCATTAGGCTGATGTAGATTTGCGATCAAGCCTATCATGGTCTTATCATACGGAAATTCTTCTTGAGAATAGCTCGACAAACCAATCCCTGCCCTTACTCTGTCACGCAGATCTTTCACATAACTGTCTTTAAAAACTTTCTGTAACATCACCCACCTCCTCCGAATTCTTGATTTTTTGTAATCTTTCAAACATTCGTTTGTAGGGATTTCCTAACAAAACTTGAGCTAAATCCTGATGCGTGTTCTTATCACTTATATCATAACCTTGTAGTAGTTCTTCTGTATTCATTCTATATTTTAATGTTCTTGCCCACAAAGTATTTGGATAGTCTTCTATATATTGTAAAGCATAAGTCAAAGCGTTTAGCACAAAAGAAGAATGAAATATTTCACTAACTCCGGCATCTTGCCCAAATCTATTTTTGTATACATCATACAAATCTGTAGGCAACAGAATTTCTATTTTATCATCTGCCACATTGAACGACACGTTTTCCTTTCCCTTTACATTTTCCCTAACATACATAAAAGAACCGGCACTTTGCAATTTATCGTAGTTAATATCTATACTATAAACGGCTTTTCCAAAAGCGACCAACACATCTCCAATTCCCATATCAAAATAAAAACCCTGATAATCAGGGTGAAATCCTTTATTTGTATATCTCCAAATATTTCTTTTTGCAACCACTAAACAAGTAAAAGAGACTTCTCTAGCAAGCAGTTTTTTAGGTATCTCAATATGCATCTGTGCCGATTTCGAAGCAAAACATTTCCTGTAATAAGTCCTTGGACAATTGACCTCACAAACATACTCTGCATAATCTCTATTTATCAGAGAAGAGATATCAGCATTCTCTTGTTTTAATGTGATGTCAAAATAAAATGTCGTAGATGTACTGCTTGGCACCATCTGTATGCAGTTTTCTTTCAATAATGGAAATACATCATCACTAATTCCCAATACCGGATATGGAAATGAAATATTATTTAGATTCATAAACTTCCAGTTTTATGGCATGTTTCATATTATCACTCAATCGGACAATTATTTCATTCCTGCCTGTTATGAAATGCAGGTGAGAAATAACATTTTGGTAAGCCTTTCCTTTATTCGTATAAATAATGTTGATTTTATCATCCTCCTGTTCCCCAGCAATAACCAAACTTATTTTTCCATTTTCAACTTCTACATCAGAGTACACAATGATATGGTGCTGTACAAACTCATTCCTACGCTGTGCAAAAGTCCTATATTTCACGAATATCGGTTCTGCATAACTTCCCGGCTTGCCTTTTTCATCCAATACATTCCGCATGTCCAACTTGCGGGAACCTGCTCCACCTCCCTTGATAAGACTAGCCTTACCAGAGTGCCCACTATACAAATTCCCATCCGACGACACCCTGGCTTTTACTTTTCTCTCCATCAACACCTTTCCCATAGACGGTGACTGTTGAGGCTGCTTCATTCTGGACGATGAAAGTTCTGATTGCACAGATAAAAAACTATTATTTTCATCTTCTTGAGATTCCGTTTCATCCAACATATTCTCCTCATCATCTTCTTCCATAGCAGTTGGAATATAGAGATAATTCTCCAAACCAGCTATTTTTAAAATAGCATTTCCTTCAGTCTTAAATAACTCCGACACGCATTCTTTTATAAATACATCCCGTTCTTTTATTGCCTCCTTAGCTGTAGGAACAGTTTTACCATTTAGCTGCCAATTGTTTTCATTCCATTCATTATGGGCAGGATTTTCCAATTTCCTAAGTATCTCATTTCCCCGACTGTCATCACAAACAAACACCCCATAGGAACCATAGTTCATTTGGTACTTCTTGGCATAAATCAACATAAGCGGTGCCCTCATGTACGAAATTCTATCATTGGCATCTTTATTTCTGAACGTATAGAAATGAACTTGCCCCAATACCGGAAGGCATTTTTCAAATAATCTATATTCATTCCTTGTATTGGCAAAGCGCACAGCATCAAAATATGGACGTGGATTATAGGTAGAACGATTATTTGTATCAACTAAGTCCATAAATTTTCTTTCTATCCAGTCAGCAAGATTATCTCGTGTTATTTCATTCCTAATTGATTTTTCCTTTGTTACCTCTTCTATTCGCACAATTAGCTTATTTTTATAAATGGATAACCAAAAGTTGCGAAGCACAGCATATAGCATTTCAGTCATAATATCTTCTTTAAAAGCAGTATCAATGCCCATAATGTAAATATCTGTTCCCGCACCTCCTTTTCTCAAAAAACGGTTTGGAATATTTTTTTCGCTAACAATAGGCCTTCCATTATTGTTGTCATAATAGCCTACTGCTATTCTTTTTACACCATCTTTTTCATGCGTACATAAAGAGGATATTCCCTCAAAGAAGTATTTTTCTTGCTTGGTCTTAGTTGAGACAAGAATTGTACTAATTTTAGACACACCAAAATAAGCTGCTTTTCCAAATCCAAAAGAACCACCGGCTGAAGTTCCCCCTTTACTTGTAACGCCGACAGACTGTACAAAAGCATAAAAGGGACAATTAGTGTCCCCTTCTATATAATCCATACCTTTAGTATTAGAATCCGAGACAGTAAGATAAGGCATCGCGGCATCATGAGAGATAAAATACTGAAGATAGTCAGCCATTGGGCCATACTTATCCTTGGCATTCTGATTGTCTTTGTAATAACGTAGGCACCCATCCACATTTTCCTTTAACTCAAAAAAACGCGGGAATTTAGCACTACTAATTTCTTTGAACTGAAAACAAACAGTCACAGGAATGCTTTCATCATCTACAGCATCCAGCGAATTCTGAATGGCTTCACGCACCAATGAAGCATATGGAGTTTTTTTGAAATTCTCACCCATCGCTTCATTAGGACCACTATCACTTCCTCCTAACTGTCGCGCAAAATGCCAACAACAGTTTTTTTCAAAGTTTTCCTTATTAACATCCATCGGATTTTACACTCTATTTACTATACCCATTTTCAGCAAAATTGCATAGCCTGGTGACTGCGCCCGATTCTTGATATACTTCTTCAAAACATTTGTATTTATGTGTTCATTTTCTTTATAAGCATCATATAGTGCATCTATATTTATATTAAACTGTTCTTTTGTCGTATCTCGACGCCCCGTTATTTTATTCCCGCTAACTTTAATCTGAGAGTAATGTACCCCTCCAACACTTATTGCCTCTTTCACAGTCTGAAGCAATTCTGTGAACTGTTCTTTTGATAATTTCTTTTCCATGGTTTTCTCTTTTGCTATAACATTACAACACACTATATTCTTAATCCAAGCCACTATCCTACTAATCCTGCAAGTTCGCAAACGGTCGCTTCCCCTCATGTTGTTTCTTAAATGCTTGAATCATCTTCTTTTCTTCCTCTCTCGGTTCTTCTTTTTCAAGGACTTTCCAACAGACAATCAAATCCTTGGCATCTTCAAGCTGCCAAATCAGACGCCCGCCCCAATGGCCTACCGGCTTACCTTGCCCAAAACACATATACAGTGCTATGCGCTCTTGAAGCGTAACCTCGCTGGCTGTTCCATCCTTTTTTGTCCCGCCGGCTTTACCAATATAAAGAATAAGCTCACCCGCTATCCAATTCTTTTCCAGCTCTTGAATGGTTACATTGGGATTTTTCTTCTTAAAGAAGCCACCCGTTCCCTGCTCTACAAAAACAGGCACAGATGTTGCAACCCTCAGCACCATGTATATTCCTTTTTTATCAGGAACCACATCAACGCTATCCATAAGTTCACTGACAGATTTAAAACCTTCAAATCCTAATTCCTCATACACGGCAAAATCATTCATAATTCTTTCATTTTACAAATTATACTAAGCTCATTCTAACGCACAAATTATTTTGAGAATAACTCTCTAACTTTAGACCAAAGAAGCATAAACAAAAAGCCAGGAGTAATCAACCATACACTCAAAAAGATTAGGAGTTTACTCATGTCACGAAAGTTAAAGCCATTCTCTAATCCATACTTGGTAAAGTAGATGGCAGGAACTAAACACAAGATGTAAATGATTAATATTACTATCATTGAAATGAGTTCTTTTCACCATCTTCACCAAACACACCCTCCACCATCCGCCGAAAAGCACTGTCCTTCTTCACCTCAGCAGGCCTCTCTGCTGTAGAAAGCGGAATAACCCATTCAGAGCCCTTCCCTGCCACTTGGTAAGCATAAGGCAATTCACCATTGCGCAACTTGTTACGTAGTGGAAGGCCAGGCCTTTGCGGATTGTCTTTCAAGATACCCGCTTTGTCAAGAAGCGCGTTTGCTTCAACTGCACCGATACTTTCACGTCCGGTTTTCTGTAAATACTCGTCTAAAAATTGGCTAATCATATTCATATTACCTTTTATTTTATAATTAAGCAAAACAAAGTAAATTCAGTTGCTATTTTTATTTGTCTATTTGCTATATACTTTGATTTATTCTCCTATTATAGTAGCTCCTAATACTCCCCATGTACTATTGCGATATGTCTCTTCACATCCCATAGGTACATAAATAGTTATATAATACATAGGAGGAGTCCAATGATTTGGTGCAATCGTAGGTGGTATGTGACTTTGTAAATGTATAATTTGGAGGGACATTCCACTAAATGCATAGCTATTAACTAGAGAAACTGATGCTGGTATTGTTATTTCGGATAAATTGGTCTGTTCAAATGTGCTCACGAACAAGCTTTGCAATTTGTTGGGCAAAGTTATATGGGATAGGTTAGCGCATTTGGAGAAAGCTCTGCTACCTATGACTGTTACGGAGTTAGGTATAATAATAGATTCAAAGCTACAGGATTGGAAGGCTTGGCTGCCTATATATTCGAGTTCATCATCGGCTTCAAAAGTTACTTCTTTTAGATTATGACAGCCGAAAAATGCTCCATTATCAATCCGTTTGACTGAGCTGGGAATCATTATCTCTGATAATGCACAACCACCAAAAGCGGTAGCACCAATTTCTGTTACAGTAGATGGAATAGATACTTGTTGCAAGGTTTTACAAGATACTTTATCTATTGTAAGCGTATTTTGTGGAAGATTGAGTATGGTTAAATTTTTCCAGTTTATGAAATTATGCTCTTCATTAAGATTTAATCCTTCTATTATATATGCATTTGATAAGTCTAATTCCAATAATTCGCTGTGTTGTTCTCCTTGTTTAATTATTTCGTCAAAATCTAATACGGATAAATTGCCAGATATCCTTAAGGTCTTGACCGATATCGCTCCAGTAGAGAAGCCGCTACTAATTAAGTAGTCTTTTAACGGTGTGCCTTCTTCTATGTTGATTTCCAACGTTTCTGATTCTTTATTATAGTATTTCCCATCTTGCTTTATCTTTATGATATTCGTTTTGTCCGGATACCATGCTACAGTTAAAATAGCATCTCTTTCGTTTACATTAGGATTTTTTGTAGCAGATATTGTGACGGCAAAATATCTGTCTGTTTCCAAGGTGTCACAAGAAAGTGTGCACCACTCACTATCTAATGAAAATTTTAAATCTTTTCCATAAACATAAATGGTTTCTTCCCCTCCTTCTCCTGGAAAGGATACCCCTTTGTTAAAATAGTCACCGGATATGGAAAATTGTGAAGTAGCCTCTTGTGAGACCTTTATTTCCAGATCTTTTTCTCCTTTTTCTTCATAGATGCGTATAGTGATGACTGTGCTTCTTGCTTTACGGGTTGTATTAGTCGTTACAGATACATGAATACTACTATAACCGTATTCAGCTGTGCACCATTTTGCATCTTCTAGTACAATGATTTCGAAGTAACAGTTAGTAGTAAAATCTAATGAACGCTCACTTGTAAAATCTGAAAAGTGCATCCCATCTGTCAGATAATGCATGTCCTCATTAGATATCCAAACAAAAGAATCATCGTCTTCTCCACAACTAACGAAAACATAACATGATAATAGTAGCCACATTATTGATTTAAATCTTAATGCTCTATTCATAATAATAAACTTTTTTGGTCGTCACAGACTCCCTTTAGGCGACAGGTTATAACAAAAAAAGAAAGTGTGGAGTCCCACTGTCTATCTTGTCTTAGGCTCTGGTAAAACCCGAATGTAAATAGACAATATCCCCACACTTGAAATGTATATGGCTTGAACAAGCATATACAGACAAGTGATGAGCGCGATTGCCATACCTTACATTCACTTTTAGTTTACCAGACTTCAAGACAAAGGTAAAAGCTACACTTTCATCAATTAACCATTATGAATCTTCGCCGGCAGACACTACCGCCCGACACGGCAAAGATACTAACTTCTAATTGAAAAACAAACTCATAAAGGGGATATTGCCACATTTTTCAGTCCGCAATAAAGTCGTAGAGATCCGGGTCCTCATACATCAGGTCGTACTCCGTCTGCTCTATATTCCACGGATTGATGCCTTCCTCACCGTCCATCGTCAGATTAGGACGGTTCCACAGGTCGTACTCCACCTTGTCGGAACGATGGGGGTTGCGCACCAGCCGAGCCCTGCCCAACCTTATGGAGTCATTACATTGTTCAAGGGTAAGGGGTGTTTTGGAGATAATCTCGTAATAGCTCACCGTTCGCTTTCGCCCTTGCACCTCCACAAGACGGTCGCCATTTATCAATTTCTCAACCTTGACATCGCGCTTCACCGGTTCAGTCACCATCTCCACCACATAGCGGTGAAGTGTTTGCGCACAAAGAGCCACCGGAAGCAACATAAACACCACTGGCAAGCCTACCCACCTGAAAATCAATTTTGCCTTCATACTCCGTTTATTTTAAAAGATTCACGAATTCCGTCTTAACGCCTCCTCGTACACCTGCCGCACCCGCTCGCGCAAATGCTGCGGACGTACAACCTCCAGCGAGCGGCTGCGCGACAATAACTCCATGACAAAATCATTCGTAATGCGCAGCCGCAGACTGATACGGAATTCCCCCGGCGTATCCACCAGCACCTGCTGGGAATGGTGCAAGGGCACCGACTTCAGAAACTTCCCGTCGAGAGCATCGTAGCGCAACTCTATGTCTTCCACCGGAATATCCTGCTGATTCCAAATGCCATAGCAGTCGCGGAACAACGAGTCCACATCCACCTGCCGGTCGCGACGGAAATGCTCGCCCTCCAACACCTGCAACTCACGGATACGATCCACCCCAAAGGTTTTCAGCACCTCACCCTCGTAAGCCAACAGATACCAGCGTTGGTTGGACTCTTTCAAGAAATAAGGCAACACCCGCTTCTCCACCACCTCGTCATCGTGCCTCACCAGCAAGTAGCGGAACACCACGGGATGCCTGCCTTTAATGGCCCCTATCAGCGGCGCCAGCCACTCGCTGTGCAAAGGTCGGTGGTGTTCAGCCAACACATACGAAGACAAGTCGCTATCCGCAGCCAGCGCATTCAGCAAGTCGAAGTTCAGAAGCAGTTGCTCATAACGCTCCATCAGTTGCCCATCCTGCGCCTTGATGTAATATCCCCCATGTACCTTGTCCGATGCGATTTCTATGCCAAACAGCTCAGCAATCTCCTTGAAGTCGCGTTGCAGCGTGCGCACGTCCACCGCCGCATAGCCCCGCGCCTCCATGCACCGGGCCACGTGCCGCCTCAGTTCCTCCTGCGGAACGCACGTCCTGCTGTCTTTCAACTTATTCACAATGACCAGCATGCGCTGTATGCCTTCCAATCTTTTTCCCATAACGCCACCCTTTCTTTATTCTTTCACAAAGATAGCGACAGCAGGCGACAAAACATGTCGTTTTCCCGATTTTTTCAAAAATTAAGAGCCCCCAATGTGTGCCATATGTACCCCCTCGTCCCTCCCTTCCACGCCTTCGCAAAAATATATTGATATCTATCCATGAAGTAGATTATTACTTAAAGCCTTTTTTATAAGCAATAGCTTACGGTTACTTGCCTTCAAAATCTGCTTATACAATGCCACATTTCCCAAGAGCGGTTTTGTCCACCCTAAATCATAAATAGCAAATACCACTTTCGAAAAAGGGAACGTCTTCTTAATGACAGACATCAAGTCTGAACAAGGGAAGTGATTGATAAAAAACACATTATTCGAATTATCTGCAACGTACATTAAAAAAAAGAAACGGATAATATCAACATTAACAATAAAATTTCCCTGTAAGAACAACGGGAATTCCATCCATTGAATGCCTTTCCACCTACCCATTACAAACTCTTTCGTTGGGGCATTAAATCCTATCACACATACATTAGCTATCGATCGCAAACAACGCACCAATTGCAGCAAGAAAGTTCCTATCCCATTTACCGAAGAAGTAAGGGCTTCATCCAATATATCACATTCTTTATACCCACCCCGTTTCACGGCTCTTTCATTTAAAATACCCCACGGCACTTTCATTTACACTTGGATATAGACCGTCATTGCCATTCCGGACTGCCTAAGAAGCATTACCGGTTCATTCTTTACCCGCAGACGGTACGATGACAAGCTGTGCAAGAATGAAAATGTAAACATATTAAAAATTTCGCATTCTCCGTTCCGAAATCCATAAAAGTTTACATGAAAAAGTTTGATTATTCGTTTTTCCTTACAAAAATAATCCCAAGAAGAATATATAACCATCTATAATTCAAGACATTGCCGCAACAAACATAACTTGACTCCGTACCACCTCCGACTCTCCTCCGATACAAGTCCGACACAAGTCCGACAATCCATCGGCGTATAGGGTCGGAGGTGGATCGTAGAAAATACGGACATGTCCGGAAGGAAATAGGGAGATAATAGCCTTTAAAATGAACGATTTTGTAAATATTCCTTTTTCTCGCACTAACATTTTAGAAAGAGATGTTGTCCCAAAGTCTAAATGAAAGAGCCGTGCTGTTTGAAACATATCGAGTTTTTTTCATACCACGAGGCTACAAGTATCAGATTAATTTGCTTACTTTGTGGTAACTTAGCGGTAATGGCTACACCGGCCTGCCGACTACAAGCCGAATCGTAATGACTGAAACGATAAACCACAAAAAACGGACTGCACTGCGGGTGGCGCTTTGGGTGCTGCTTACCCCGCTGGTGCTGTTCATATTGCTGATGACCATGCTGTATGTGCCCCCCGTGCAAGACTTCATCCGCCGGAAGGCCACCACACTGGCTTCCGAAGCCACAGGCATGAAGATTGACGTGGAGCGCATAGACCTGCGCTTTCCGCTGAACCTGCTGGTGCGCGGCGTGCAGGTAGTACAACCGGCCGACAGTGCCGCCGCAGAGGTGCAGCAACCCGACACACTGTTGCAACTGGGCCGCCTCAACGTCAGCATACAAGCCATGCCCCTGTTTCGCGGACAGGTGGAAGTGGACGGCATTACCCTCGAAGGGGTGGCGGTCAACTCTGCCCGCCTGCTGCCGGGCATGCAGGTGCGAGGCACACTGGGACGCTTTTTCCTTAAAAGCCATGGGGTGGACCTGATACACGAAACCGTGACGCTGAACAGCGTGGAGCTGGCCGACACACACATGCAGGTGCTGCTGACCGATACCCTTCCGGCCGCCCCTGAAGACACCACCGCTTCGGCTCCGCTGAACTGGAAGATACAGCTGCACGAGCTGAAGTTGGCCGACATATCCGTGGGGCTCGACATGCCGCTCGACAGCCTGCGGCTGGATGCCAAGGTAGGCAGCACCGACATACGCGAGGCGCTGGTCGACCTGGGCCGGCAGGCATATGGCTTCGAGCAGTTTCTGCTGGACGGCACTTCCCTCGACTACCGCACAGGCACACTGGAAACCAAAGAGGTTCAAGGATTTAACCCCGCA
The DNA here is from genome assembly GCA_944320635.1 of uncultured Bacteroides sp. Lineage (GTDB taxonomy): Bacteria > Bacteroidota > Bacteroidia > Bacteroidales > Bacteroidaceae > Bacteroides. Next base: position 29,338 of record CALUIF010000075.1, read on the forward strand.
CACATTGCGTTGCGCGACGTGCGCCTGGGCATCGACTCCGTGTACTATTGCGGACGCGACATCCGGGCCAGCATCCGTGAGTTGTCCATGAACGAGCATTCCGGGCTAAGCATCACCTCGCTTACGGGCGAAGTGCAGGCCGACTCTACCGTGGTGCGCATCCCGTCACTGCGGCTGCTCACCCCGAACAGCGAGATAGACCTCAGCGCACAGACCTATTGGGAGCTGATAGACATCCCCACCACCGGCCACCTGAGCACCCGCCTTACAGCCCGTATAGGCAAACAAGACGTCATGCTCTTTGCCGGAAGCCTGCCGGAGGCGTTCAAGCAAAGTTACCCCATACACCCGCTCATTGTCCGTGCCGGCACCGAGGGCAACCTGAAACAAATGCAAATATCACGCTTCAACATCGACCTGCCGGGCGCATTCGCGCTGGATGGCGGAGGCGAATTCTGGAGCTTGAACGACAGCATCCGCCGCAACGGCAACATAGACTTGCGGATGCGTACCGGCAACTTAAATTTCCTGACTACCCTCGTCGGCGATTCGGCCACGTTTGTCGTGCCCGACAGCATGAAGCTGGATGCAAAGGTAGGCTTGGAAGGAGCACGCCTCACCGCCGCCTTGCAGCTACAGGAACAGGCAGGCTTTTTAGGGCTGAATGCCGACTATGACCTCGCCCACGAGACCTACCATGCCGACTTGACCATTGACAGCCTGCAGGTGAACCACTTCCTGCCACAAGATTCCATTTACCTGTTGTCGGCACAGCTGAAAGCCCAAGGCAAGGGCACAGACATTGCCTCGCCAAGCACGGCAGCGGCCATAGAAGCATCGCTCGAACAATTGCAATACGGGCATTGGGACCTGGACGGAATCGGGATAAAAGCCGGACTGGAGGCATCGGTAGCTTCCGTCACCCTATCAAGCCGCAACAACCTGCTGCAGATGCAAGGCAATGCCAACCTGCGCCTCGACCGCACCTACCTGGATGGTATGCTCGACCTGGATGTGGAAAACGTAGACCTGCACAGCCTGGGCATCGTGCCCAAGCCATTGGAACACCCCTTTGCTTTCAGAGTGGGGGCAGAAGCGCGGCACGACTCCGTGAAAATAGGGCTGACAGCAGGCGACATGGACTTCCGCTTCCGCGCACGCAGCACCCTGAAACGCCTGATGGAACAGGGTACCCTCTTTGCCGACTTACTGATGAAACAGATAGATGACCGGAAACTGGATCATGCCGAACTGCGGCGGACGCTTCCCTCGGCCGGCATGCAGCTGAAAGCCGGGCGCGAAAATCCCATCAGCTACCTGCTGGAGGCAAAGGGCATAGACTATCACGACTTTACCCTGCGCTTTGGCTTTACGCCCGACAGGGGCATTAACGGCAGCACTGCCATACATGGGTTGCGCGCAGACTCCTTGCAATTGGACACCGTGTACTTTGCCATCAGCCAAGACACCACGCGCATGAAGCTGCAAGGCGGGGTAATCAACGGACCGAAGAACCCGCAATTCTCGTTCCACAGCAAACTGACGGGGGAAATACGCAACGAAGACGCAGAGCTGACCGTGGGCTTCACCGACGGACAAGGGGAAACAGGCATCTTGCTCGGCATCAATGCCCGTCCGCTGACCGAAGGAAACGGCAAGGGAAACGGCATGCTGCTGCACCTTACACCTGCAGAGCCCATCATTGCCTATCGCAAATTCCGTTTCAAAGAAGAACACAACTGGGTATATCTGCACAAAAATATGCGCGTTTATGCCAACATAGACATGCAGGGCGACGATGGCATAGGCTTCCGCATGCAATCGGAAGCAGCAGACACTGTATCCCTGCAAAACATCCACCTCGAGCTGAACCGGTTCCGTTTGAGCGAACTGAGCCAAGTGCTGCCCTACTTGCCCCGGTTGAGGGGACTCCTGTCGGCCAACGCGAACTACGTGCAAACCACCTCCAACCTGCGGGTATCGGCAGGAGCCAACATACAGGAACTGAGCTATGAAGGGAAGCCGGTGGGCGACCTCGGCGTGGAAGGCACCTGGCTGCCCGATGAGGGGGACAGGCACCTGCTGGGCGGCAAGTTCAAAGTCAACGGCAGGGAGGTGCTCACCGTAGGCGGCATCATGGGTAAGAAAGACGGCAGGGACACCCTGGCCGTAGGTGCACGCATGACGCGCTTCCCGCTCGAAATAGCCAACGCCTTTGTGCCTGACGAAATGATTACGCTGCGAGGCTACCTGAACAGTGAAATATCGCTGCGCGGTTCACTGGAAAAACCCGATTTGCAAGGGGAATTGTCGCTGGACACGACCTCGGTATTCATCCGGCAAGCAGGAGCGCGCTACTGGTTCAGCACCCGCCCTATCAAGATACAGAATAACCGATTGGTGTTCGACCGCTTTTCACTTTACACCACCAGCGACAACCCGTTCAGCATAGACGGAACGATAGATTTCAGCAACATGGAACGCCCTACAGCCGACTTACAACTGAAAGCCGTGAACTACAACCTGCTCAACGCACCACGACACCGTGGAAGTCTGGTGTATGGCAAAGTGTACGTAGACCTGAATGCCATGATACGTGGGCCACTGGATGCCCTGACCATGCGCGGCAACATGAACCTGCTGGGCAACACCAACGTGACTTATGTGCTGACCGACTCCCCGCTGACGGTGGAAGACCGCTTGGACGAGCTGGTTACTTTTACATCCTTTACCGACACAACCACTGTGCAACCCATAGAAGGCGGTGCATTGTCGCTGGGCGGCATGGACGCTTTGTTGTCACTGCACATAGACGACGCCGTGCGCCTGCGTGCCGACTTAGTGAACGACGGGAGCAAGTATATCGAACTGGAAGGCGGTGGCGACTTATCCTTGCAGTACACCCCACAAGGCGACATGAGTCTGACCGGGCGCTATACCCTGTCGGGGGGCATGATGAAATACTCGCTGCCCATCATTCCGCTGAAAGAGTTCAAATTCGACAGCGGAAGCTACGTCGACTGGCGCGGTGACCTGATGGATCCTACATTGAGCCTTAAGGCCACGGAACGGTTGCGCGCCTCAGTGAGCGATGGAGGAGACGAAGGGACTTCGCGCATGGTGAATTTTGACGTATCCATTGCCATCAAAAACCGGCTGTCGGCTCCCGACTTGGTATTCGACATCTCTGCCCCGGAAGATGCCAACGTGGAAAACGAACTGCAAGCCATGGGCGCCGAAGAGCGCAGCAAGCAAGCCATTGCCATGATGGCTACCGGCATCTACATGGGCAGAGGAGGCGGAGGGGGAAACCTCAGCATGGGTGCGGCCCTGAACAGCGTGTTGCAAAACCAAATAAACAGTCTGGCAGGCAGCATGAAGGGTGCAAGCATCAGCGTGGGCGTGGAAGACCGTACTTCGGCCGAAACGGGCGACAAGCAGACGGACTACAGCTTCCGCTACTCGCAGCGCTTCTTCAACGACCGCATCCAGGTAGTGATAGGCGGCAAGGTGACTACTGGGGCGAATGCCACAAATAACGCCCAATCGTTTATAGACAACATCTCGCTGGAGTACAGGCTCGACAATTCGGGCACGCGCTATGTACGTGTGTTTTACAACAAGAACTACGAAAGTGTGCTCGACGGCGAAATAACCGAAACGGGAGTTGGCCTTGTGCTGCGCCGCAAGATGGATCGTTTGGGAGAATTATTCATCTTCCGGAAAAAACGGAGAGGAGAAGATAGCTCTAACAAAGATATAACCCCATAATGCCAGCCATTACACTGACGATTGCCAAAAGTCGCACGGGAAAAGATGTAATGGTGAATCTGAAAAAATAAAAACAATGCATGAAGAAGATTAGATATTTCATACCCAGCATAGTGTTCCTTTGCCTGCTGGCAGCCTGCTCCACCACAAAGCATCTGCCCGAAGGCGAGGTGCTCTACATCGGGCAGAAGGCTACGGTGGTAGACAACCCCATGCCTACCGATGTGGGCGAAACGGCATTGGAGGAAGTGAATGCCGCACTGGACAAGGCACCCAACAACTCCATATTGGGGGTACGCATGCCTTTCCCCATGGGGCTATGGATATACAATGGGTTTAAAAAGTACGAGAAAGGGATTGGACGATGGATATTCAACCGCTTTGCCGCCGACCCTGTGCTGCTTTCATCGGTCAATCCGGAAATACGCACGCAAGCCGCTACCAACGTACTGCACGAATATGGCTACTTCAACAGCACGGTACACTATGAAACATTCTTACAACCCAAAGACTCGCTCAAGGCTAAGGTACAATACACAGTGAATATGGGCCGGCCCTACTTCATCGACACACTGGAATATGTAGGTTTCTCCCCGCTTACGCTCCGCCTTATGCAGATGAGCCGGCGACGTTCCCTCATCCGTCCCGGCGAACAGTTCAACGTGGAAGACCTGGACGGCGAGCGCACACGTATCAGCAACCTGTTGCGCAATGTGGGCTACTACTACTTCCGCCCCGACTACCTGACCTATCAGGCAGATACGACACAAGTGGCCGGCGGGCATGTACAGATGCGTATGGTGCCCGTAGCCGGCATGCCGAAAGTGGCAGAGAAACCTTTCCGCGTGGGACGCACCACGGTGGAGATATTGGGCAAGAACGGTGAGGCACCCAACGACAGCACCGACTACCGTGACCTGCGCATCTACCACTACGGCAAGCTGGGCGTGCGCCCCAATATGCTGTACCGCTGGATAGACTATAAAGGCTACCGGCACAAGCGGCAAGTGGAAGACAGTGCAGGCATCAGCCGCCAGCGCTCGGCAGAGAGCCTATACAGCCTGTACCGGCAGACCCGCGTGCAAGAGCGATTGGCCAATGTAGGTATCTTCCGCTACATGGAAATGCAATACGTGCCCCGAGACACGGCCTTTGTGTCCGATACCCTCGACCTGAATATCCGCACGGCACTGGACAAGCCATACGATGCCGAGCTGGACTTTAACGTGACGATGAAGAGCAACAATCAGACGGGGCCTGGAGCGGCCTTCACGCTGACAAAGAAGAACGTATTTGGCGGCGGTGAAAGCTGGAACGTAAAGCTAAATGCCTCTTACGAATGGCAGACGGGCTCCAACAGCTCGTCAAAGATGAACAGCTATGAATTCGG
>CALUIF010000076.1 GCA_944320635.1 uncultured Bacteroides sp.
GCATGGCGGACGCTGGCTGCCCCTGCTCCTTACACGCGACCCCCGTTTCCGCGACACACGCATTGCCGAAGGCCACACGCTCGACGGCCAGGGCAGCGACATCCTCGTGGGCATCCTCCGCCCGCAGACACCCGGCACCGTGCTCGACTCGCACCTGTGGCTCCACCGCCTCGTGCGCCGTCTGGCCGCCCGGCCCTTGGGCGAAGGGGTGCAACTGCACGTGCTGCAAGGGTGAGCAGCACGGGGAGGGGACGAGGCAAGGTTTTTGTGACACCGTGACAGCGTGACACTGAAAATCTGCCCCTCCTCCCTCCACCTGCCTCGTGCCGACTGAGAGAAGCCTATTTCAACTTGGACTTCGACAGCCTTTCGCCGAAAGCAATACTTAAGGTGATGCTCCAACGGTCTTCCCGCATCAGGCTGGCACGGGTGTTCACCTGCCTGCGCCACGTGCCGCCCACCGACAGGAACGACTGCCTGACGGGGAAGCCCGCCCCAAGGCTTGCCTCCAAGTAGTACATCTGCCCGCCCTTGAGCGTCATGTAAGCGTTGCTCAGCCCGATGCCGCCCATCAGCTCGGCACTGCGGGCACTGCGGGGATGCATGGTGTAGATGGCGCCCGCGTTCAGTTTATGCTGGTTGGTCCAGCGCGCCGAAGTATAAGTCGACGTATTGCGGCTCCAGTCCACGAAGTTGTAGTCGGCGGCCAACGTCCAGCGCGGGGTGGCGTAGGCCATGCCCACGCCCAAGCGGAGGGGCAGATACTGGGCGGCGGAGGGCTGCGACTCGTCCAACGCCTCGTCGGTGGAGGTGCTGGAGTAAGTCAGCTCGTTGTCTTGGCTTATCGGGAGGGAAGGCGATGCCACTATGCCCGCCGAGAGGCTGCGCCCCTGCCTCAACGGCCACTCGTAGTGCACGCCGAAGTCGAGATAGAAAGCCCGCTTGGCCGACTCTACTTCTATGGTGGCGGTTTCCTGCGTTTCGCTTTGCACGGTTTTGCCCCTTATGGCCCCCACATTTACACCCAGTGAAAGGCGTGGAGTGAGCCGGAAGGCGTTGGAGAGATACAGGCGATACAGCCCGCCCGTCCCCTCGAACTGGGAGTAGACCTGCTCGCCGGGCTTGCCTTCTACGGGTTCTTCCGTCTGTATAAGGTAGCCCATGCTACTGTAAGGAGCCATTCCCGCCTGCACATACCATCCCTTGAGTGCCCTGAAGGCAAAGGCTATGCGGTTGGGGTTGCCCGTGAGGTTGGAGCTCCGGTCGCTCAGGAAGGAGTAACGGGCATAGCTTCCCACCACGCCCACCTCGAAGGTGAAGCAAGTGGTGTCCATGCGCGTGGCGGCGGCGGGGTTCAGCGTGTTGAGCATCCCCACCCGGTTCAAGGCAATGCCCACATTGCCCATGCCTGCATAACGGCCGCCCTCCACGGCATTCAGCTCGCCCACGCCATACATGGATGTGGGCAGGTTGGTGGTGTTTTGGGCGGCCACATGCGAAGTAACACACGCGATAGTCAAGGTCAGGAGATAATATATCGTCTTATTCATAAGTTGTTCATATTTGGCTTATACTATGCAGGGCTTTTGATTTTTTTAGACGCGGATGAAAAAATAACAGGATATATTCATTTTCATTACTTATACTTTATTCCTTATTATAAATCTTAATCTGCACATCGAGCCTGCACTGCCTTTCTTCGCCGGGCTGGTTGGTGAATATCACCTGGTCGAACGTGGTGGCCATGGCCTCGTCGGGCATGGAGAGCAGCAGTTTTTGGCGGGAAGTGCCCCAAGTGCCCAGGTTGTTGCGCACAAAGGTGGTGAGGTCGAACGAATAGTAGGTGTCCCGGCCAAACATGTCGTTGGTCGTCAGGTTGCCCGTCTGGACGGTCACCCCGTCGCTGCCATACACGTAATCTTCCAGCACATTGTTCTCGTCGGTGATGTACAGGCGCAGCTCGTCGGGTAGCTGGCTCTCTTTGCCATAGCTTCCCCTGAGGGGATAGAGGTAGAGCGTGGCACTTTCCACGGACACGATGTCGCCCTCCTCTTCGAGCGCATTGAGGTAGGGAAACTCCAGCTGGTTGTAGAAGCCCGTCAATCCCTGCTGGTAAGCCCGGTGCCCCGTGTCGTAGGAGTGGACGAGGTTTTCGATGCCGTCGGCGATGTCGGCCAAGGGCGTGCCCTGGCGGTCGCACTCGATGCCGGTGTAGGCGTAGTCGGTGTTCACCTTGAAGACCACCGACTCCTGCACGCGCTCGGTGCCTATGTCCGAATAATAGAGGGTAAGCGCCATGGCCGAGTCGTTCACCAGGAAGCCCGTGATGCAGCTGCCCCCGGCTTCGGGCACGAAGGCCAGGCCGTGGAAGTATTCCTTGAAGTCTTCCTGGTCGTCGAAGGCTTCGTTTTCCTCCACCAGCCCGGTGAGCAGTTCGTCGGCCATCGAGTCGGGAAACCTTACGGTCAGTTCTTCCCCACGGCCCGGGCGTGGGGCGAACTCGAAGGTGAACAGCGGCGCGTCTTCCTTCGGCCAGGAGGTGTGGTTGTACAGGTCTTGGTCGTTGTCCAGCGTGATGGAGCGCCTCAGCCTGTACACCGAGACGCGCTGCGCCTGCAACGTGTCGCCCCAGTAATGGCCCGAATACATGAGGCGCAGCACCAGCGAGTCGGGCGTATAAGCATGCGTGTCGTCGGGCGTAAAGCTCGCGGTGGCATACTCGGCATAATACGTGGAGGCCACCTTGCCCCACACGGTGTCGGCCCTGTAGCCTATCTGGCAGATGCTGTCGCCCTTAGTCAGCAGGGAGTCCGTCAATATGGTGCTGATGTCTACCGAACAGGTGTCTACAAACACATTGCGGAAAGACGTCTCCACCAAACTTCGCCCCAGGTCGGAGTCATCGTCACGGCAAGCGAGGACCGCCACCGACAGCACACAGCAGGCCAAGAGGGGAAAATGCATCAGTTTCTTCATCACACGTCAAAGTTTAGAAAACACGGGGCAAAGAAACAGGAAATGCCCGACATGGCCACACATAATCGGCCACCGCCCCACATTTCTCGACAAAGCCGTTTGCCGATTCCTGGGGGGCGTTCGTCGGTTTCTTTTGCAGGAAAAGGGCAAGGCCGGCTATCTTCGCGCAGAAGAACGGCGAAGCCGGGACAGGCTTTATGCCCGGTTCTCCCCGTATCATAACCGTGTCGGGAGAAGGAGCAGGAGTGGAATCAAGTAACATGATTCCTACCATCAAATAACTTGATTCCTGCCATCAAGTAACCTGATGTTCTGCCTTGCGCCCCTCTCGGCGAGGACAAGTCCGTGGCAAAGTACGGACATCTGACGGACATTCATTTATTAAAAACATATAGCGACAATGAACAGACGACAACCTATCACCATCCTGCTGCTGGCCCTGCTGGGGCTGTGCAGCAACTGTACGGAAGAAAGCGAATACACGCAAGGGGTGTGGCAGCGCAAGTCGGACTTCGACGGCGTGGCACGCAGCAATGCCAGCAGCTTCACCATCGGCGACAAAGGCTACGTGTGCTGCGGCTACCGCGGCTCGAACAAGGAGCTGCTGAAAGACCTGTGGGTGTATGACATCGACGGCAACTACTGGACACAGCTGGCCGACATGCCCGACGAGGCCACCGCACGGCACAGCGCCGCATCCTTTGCCCTGAACGGCAAGGGCTACATCAGCACCGGGGCCTTGAAGGAAGAGCCCGACTACCTGGCCGACACCTGGGAATACGACCCCGACACCAACGCCTGGAGGCAGATGGACGACTATCCCGGCGGGGCGCGCTACGGGGCATTGGCCTTCGCCCTGGGCGGATACGGCTGGGTAGGCACGGGCTACAACGACAATACGCAGAAAGACTTCTACCGCTTCGACCCCAACGCGGCGGCCGGCTCCCAATGGCAGATACACAACGGCTTCCCCGGGCTGAAACGCTACTACGGCACGGCTTTCGTGATAAACGACGAAGCCTACATATGCTGCGGCATCAACAACGAGACCAACGTGGAAGACTTCTGGAAGTTTGACGGCAGCACCTGGACACAGCTGCGCGACATCGCCGACAACTCCGACGACGACTATGACGACGACTACAACATAGCCCGCCGCGAAACCGTGTCGTTCGTCATCGACGGGAAAGGCTACATCGCCACCGGATATTCGAGCGGGGTAACTTCGGACTACTGGGTGTACGACCCCGACACCGACCTGTGGAGCGGCGATGCCGACGACGACTTCACCCCGCTTACCGAGGCCAGCTACGGAGGCTCGTCGCGCTCGGCAGCCTGCTCGTTCTCCACCGGCACGCGCGGCTTCGTGCTGCTGGGCCAAAGCGGAGGCACCTATCTGGAAGACGTCTACGAACTGTTGCCCTACGAAGAAGAAGATGCCGACTAAAGGAAAAAGATTGTTTATTTGGATGGTGCAGGCAGGCGTCCTGGCCCTTGCCGGAGCTTGCCTCCTTTCTTGCCAAGGGAGGCAAGAAGCATTCCATTGCCAAGTCATCGAGGTAGAGGGCGGCTATGGCTACCTCATCACCCGCCCTCCTGCCGACACCATCATCTGCCAGCCGTTCATCCCCGCAGTGCCCGGCCAGAAAGCCTTCCGCACCGCCGCAGACGCAAAGGCTGCCGGTAAAGCCGTGTGCGCCAAGCTCCGTGCCGGCCATCCGCCCACACTCACCCGCAAAGAGCTGGACAGCTTGGGCATAAAGAAGCCATGATTGCAGAAGAAACGAACCTAAACCTTTCCTGACATCCCAATGCCGGGAAAGCCCAACCAACCTATATTTAGTACGATTTGCAGGAGCAAAAAGGCTGGCAGCGTCAGTCCTTCTCCTATTGTAAAAGGCACCAGCAATGGTGTAGTGACCGACATTGACGGCAACTACTCGCTCAATGCCACCGGTGGAGGCACGTTGGTATTCTCCTACGTGGGCTACGTGACGCAAGAACGCCCGTGGCAGCAGGTACCCTGAACATCACCTTGACGGAAGATGCCGAAACACTCGACGAACTGGTAGTAGTGGGCTACGGCGTGCAGAAGGGTAGGAGGCACCATCTCACCCGTCAATGCCGGCAATGTAAGCAATAAGGGCTGGGAGTTCGAGCTGGGCTGGCGCGACAACATCAAAGACTTCAGCTACGGCATCCGTGCCAACCTTGCCACACTGAAAAACGAAGTGACCTACCTCGACCCGTCACTGAACCGCCTCACCGGCGAGACTTACCACACTTACACCATCAGCTATTTCGAAGAAGGCTATCCGGTGTACTACTTCCGCGGCTACAAGTTTACCGGCGTAGACTCAGAAACGGGCGACCCCACTTTTGCTGACTTGAACAATGACGGCGAAATAACAGACGATGACCGCACCTATATTGGCGACGCCATCCCCGACTTTACCTACGGCATCACGCTGACTGCTGCCTGGAAAGGACTCGACCTCACCGTATTCGGCAGCGGCTCGCACGGCAACGATATGTTCAACGCCACTTACCGCTCCGACTACCAGACGGCCAACGTCATGAAAGAAATCTTCTACGACAACCGCTGGACTAGCAGCAATACCAACGGCACTGTCCCCCGGGCAGGAGCCAACGACATGGAAAAGTACATCGTCTCCGACGCCATGGTGTTCGACGGCTCATACTTCAAAATCAAGCAAATACAGCTGGGATACACCCTGCCCAAGACGTGGCTGAGAAAGGCTTGCATTGACAACCTCCGCCTCTACTGTTCGCTGGACGACTTCTTTGTATTCACCAAATATCCGGGTTTCGACCCCGAAGCATCTTCCGACTCTACCTCGGGCATGGGCATAGACAAAGGCGGCTACCCGGCCTCCAAGAAGGTAGTATTCGGTCTTAACATAACATTCTAAATCAAAAATACCAACACAACAATGAAAAAGCATTATTACCTATACACATTGCTCCTCGCCCTACTGGTAGGCATGGCCACCGCTTGCGAGGACCGCTTGAACATAGAAAAGCATGGCAACATGGGCAGCGTAGACGATTATTACCAGACCGATGAAGAAGCCGAAACTGCCATAGCGGCCATGTACCTGAAGTGGCGCACCGACGTTTTCGTCAACTGGTGGTACATCAAGAACTTCATGTCGGACGACGCGTGGGCAGGCGGAGGCACACGTGGCGACAGCAGTGAAGCCGAGCAACTTAATGAATTCCGCTACGACACCTCCAATGGTTACGTGTCCGGATTGTACTCCGGCCTCTATACCCTCATCTACTACGCCAACCTCATCATCGAGAAGGTGGACGGCACTACAGAGACCATGCAACGCGCCGTAGCCGAAGCGCGGGTGGCATGCGCCTGGGCACACGGTGAGCTTGCCTCCCTATGGGGCACCGCACCCATTGTAGACCACTTGCTGGGCAACGACGAGTATCACCAAGCCAACGGCACGGCCGCAACCACCTGGGCTTTTGTGGAAGAAGAACTGCTGACCGCCATCAACAGCGGCGCATTGCAATCGAAAACCGGCGTCAACGACCAAAGCACCGGCACCCGCCTCACGCTCGAAGCCGCCCAAGCCTTCCTCGGCAAGGCCTACCTGATGCAAAGCAAATACAGCGAGGCCGCCGAAATGCTGGACGAAGTGATAAACTCGGGCCTCTACGACCTGTACAGCGATTACGACGCCTTATTTCACACCGAGGGCAACAACTGCTGCGAGTCCATCTTCGAATTGCAGATGCTCGACGACACAGAACAGGCCTGGAGCAACTACCTGCAATTCAACTGCAACCTTGCCTGGCGCACCGACAAGCTGGATATGTCCACCGAAATGCAAAACACCTACGCCATGGGCACCTACGGCTTCATGAACCCGCGCGAATCGCTCTACGAAGCCTTCCTGGCCGTGGAGGGCGAAGACGGCTACCGCCTGAACAACACCATCCGCACCTACGACCAAATGGAGGAAATGGGCATCAGTGTAGCCTCGGGCAGCAACCTGATAGGCCACGAAGGCTACTTCCCCTGGAAAACCCGACTTCTGAAGACCGACCTCTCCATCGACAACACGGGCTGGCAAGTGTGCACCACCATCAACCTGCGCATCATGCGCTATGCCGAAGTATTGCTGATGGCTGCCGAAGCCTACTTCCAGTCGGGCAACACGAGCAAAGCGCTGGAGTACGTCAACAAAATACGCGAACGCGCCCAAATACCCACCCTCACCTCCATCACGATGGACGACATCAAGACAGAAAAACGTCTGGAACTCTGCTACGAAAGCTGCCGCTATGAAGACCTCATCCGCTGGGGTGATGCCGAAACGTACCTAGGCGAACAAGGTGCCGAAATCCCCCAATTCGGCTACTACGCCCAGACGGACGAAGACGGCAATACGCTGACCGACGATGAGGGCAACACCATCTACGAGGTCGAGCTGCGCTGGCCCTACACCAACAGCACCTATGGCTTCAAGAGCAAGCACAAGCTGCTGCCCATCCCCCTCACCGAAATAGAAGTGAACCCCAACATGGTGCAAAACGAAGGCTGGTAAGCCGCACACCGGCACCCGCACTCCATACACTTCATTAAGACAAGGCCGCCCCAAAGCTTCACCATTGCTTTGGGGCGGCTTCATGTTCGTATCCCACCCGCATTTGCTCCGTTCTTGCTCCGCTCCACCTCCGCTCCTATAGAAGCGGAGCATGAGCGGAGGTGGAGCGGAGCAAAACCGTCCCGGAAGCGTGCGGAAGGCAAGGCGAAGGCAACGCCTCCCCGAGGAAAAGAGAACGGCAAAGAAAGGATTCGGCAAAGGCGGCATCCCGCAGGAAACAAATTCTGCAATTAATCAAAAAAAAATTTCTTTCTTTTGCAAGAAATACTTTACTTTGTGGTGCGTTACCTGTTTATTAGGGTAAATAGGCTAAAAACCAATTTAATTATAGATATTATGCAAATTTCACACATTGAACACCTGGGCATTGCCGTCACAAGTATTGAGGAAGCCCTGCCGTATTATGAAAACGTATTGGGTCTGAAATGCTACAACATCGAAACCGTAGAAGACCAGAAAGTAAAAACTGCCTTCCTGAAAGTAGGCGAAGTAAAAATAGAATTGCTGGAACCCACATCGCCCGAGAGCACCATTGCCAAGTTCATCGAGAAGAACGGGGGCAAGGGTGGCATGCACCACTTGGCTTTTGCCATTGAAGACGGCGTGGCCAACGCCTTGGCATACGCAGAGGAAAAGGGTGTGCGCCTCATCGACAAGGCTCCCCGCAAGGGCGCCGAAGGCTTGAACATAGCATTCCTGCACCCGAAATCCACATTGGGCGTGCTGACCGAACTTTGCGAGAAGCCCGAATAACTCCTGCAAGGGATAACGACGAGAACAGCTAATAAACATCAACAACAAATACATACAGTAGAAAAATGAGTAACCAACTGGAAAAAATCAAAGAACTCATTGACCGCCGTGCAGCCGCACGCCTCGGTGGTGGTGAAAAGGCTATTGCCAAGCAACACGATAAGGGCAAATACACAGCCCGCGAACGCATAGCAATGCTTCTCGACGAAGGCAGCTTCGAGGAAATGGACATGTTTGTAGAGCACCGTTGCACCAACTTCGGGATGGAGAAGAAGCACTATCCGGGCGATGGCGTGGTGACGGGTTGCGGTACCATCGAAGGCCGCCTGGTTTACGTCTTTGCACAGGACTTCACCGTATCGGCCGGCTCGCTCTCCGAAACCATGTCAATGAAGATATGCCACATCATGGATAAGGCCATGAGAATGGGTGCCCCGGTCATCGGGTTGAACGACTCGGGCGGCGCGCGCATCCAGGAAGGCATCAACGCCTTGGCCGGCTATGCGGAAATCTTCCAGCGCAACATCCTGGCGTCGGGCGTCATTCCGCAAATATCGGGCATCTTCGGCCCATGTGCAGGAGGCGCCGTTTACTCCCCTGCCCTGACCGACTTCACGCTGATGATGGAAGGCACGTCTTACATGTTCCTCACCGGCCCCAAAGTAGTAAAGACGGTGACGGGCGAAGACGTTACCCAAGAAAACCTGGGTGGCGCCAGTGTACACTCCACCAAGTCGGGCGTTACACACTTTACCGCAGCTACCGAGGAAGAAGGACTGGCACTCATCCGCAAACTGTTGAGCTACATTCCCCAAAACAACCTGGAAGAACCTCCCTACATTGATTGCACCGACCCCATCGACCGCCTGGAGGACTCATTGAACGAGATTATCCCCGACAATCCCAATAAGCCGTACGACATGTACGAAATCATCGGCGCCATCATAGACAACGGCGAGTTCCTCGAAGTGCAGAAAGACTATGCCAAGAATATCATCATCGGCTTCGCACGTTTCAACGGCCAGTCGGTAGGTATCGTAGCCAACCAGCCGAAGTATCTGGCCGGTGTGCTCGACAGCAATGCTTCGCGCAAGGGCGCACGCTTCGTACGCTTCTGCGACGCCTTCAACATTCCTATTGTATCGCTCGTGGACGTGCCGGGCTTCTTGCCGGGTACAGGACAAGAGTACAACGGCGTCATCCTGCACGGTGCCAAGTTGCTCTACGCCTATGGCGAAGCTACGGTGCCCAAAGTTACCGTGACATTGCGTAAGTCTTACGGCGGTTCGCACATCGTGATGAGCTGCAAGCAGCTGCGTGGCGATATGAACTATGCATGGCCTACGGCAGAAATCGCCGTAATGGGCGGTGCCGGTGCCGTTGAAGTGCTCTATGCCAAGGAAGCCAAAGAGCATGAAAACCCTGCCCAATTCCTGGCAGAGAAGGAAGCCGAATACACCAAGCTTTTTGCCAACCCATACAATGCAGCAAAGTATGGCTACATCGACGATGTCATCGAGCCGCGCAACACCCGTTTCCGCATCATCCGCGCCCTGCAACAGCTGCAAACCAAGAAGCTGACCAACCCGGCCAAGAAGCATGGCAACATTCCATTGTAACCAATACCCATTCACATTAAAACGAAAACGATTATGAACAAAGTAAAAATCGGGATATTCTTTTCACTCGTGCTGGGTATGGGGATGTTTTCTTCGTGCGGAAGCGATGAGGGGGGAAGCAAGCTGCTTCTGAACGAAGTGCTTGTAAACAACCAAAGCAACTTCCAGGACGATTATGGCATACACAGCCCGTGGATTGAAATATTCAACAAATCGTATGGCAGTGCCGACCTTGCCGGTTGCTACTTAAGACATAGCAGCCAGCCCGGCGATACCGCATCATACTTCATTCCCAAAGGAGATGTATTGACGAAAATCAACCCGCGCCAACACGCCTTGTTCTGGGCTGACGGACTTCCCAACCGGGGGACTTTCCATACCAACTTCCGCCTGGAACCCGGTGTGGACAACTGGATAGGACTCTACGACTCGGGCAAGAAACTGCTGGACCAGATTGTTGTACCGGCAGCGCAATTGCAAGCCGACTATTCGTATGCCCGTGTGGACGATGCCGCCGCCGAATGGGAAGTGAAAGACGAATCGGCCGAAAAGTACGTTACACCCAGCACCAACAACAAGACGCTGGACAAAAACGTGAAGATGGAGAAATTCGAGCAGCACGATAGCGTCGGTATCGGTATGTCTATCACGGCTATGCTTGTGGTATTCTGCGGTCTGATTCTGCTCTATGTATCGTTCAAGTTCATCGGCAAGGCATCTGTAGCCATGAGCCGCAAGAACGCCATGAAGGCCAAGGGCATCACGGACAAAGCAGAAGCTAAGGAAAAAGGCCTTGGACAGGCTCCCGGAGAGGCATTTGCAGCTATCGCCATGGCTCTGCACGAAATGCAAAGCGATGTGCACGATGTGGAAGAGACCGTGCTTACCATTACGCGCGTAAAGCGCAGCTACTCGCCATGGAGCTCGAAAATCTACACCCTGCGCGAGATTCCGCATAAGAAGTAAAACATATCTATAAAAACTATCGAACAAATGAAAGAATATAAATATAAAATCAATGGCAATGTTTACAATGTTGCTATCGGAGATATCGAAGGAAACATTGCCCATGTGGAAGTAAACGGCACCCATTACAAGGTGGAAATGGAAAATGCACCCAAACCAAAGACTACTGTCATCAAGCCGGTAGTACGACAGGCATCGACCACTCCGGGTGCACCTGCCGCACAGGTTACGAAGCCGGCTCCTGTATCCAGTGGCAAGTCGGGCGTCAAGTCACCGCTGCCGGGCACTATTCTCGACATCAAGGTGAAGGTGGGCGACGTGGTGAAGAAGGGTCAAACCATCATTATCCTCGAAGCCATGAAGATGGAAAACAACATCAATGCCGACCGGGACGGTACAATCACCGCTATCAACGTCAGCAAAGGAGACTCTATTCTTGAAGGTACTGACCTCGTAATCATTGAATAAGTATGGGAGAATTTATTAACTTTTTAGGAAGCAACCTATCCGACTTCTGGACCTACACAGGCTTTGCCAACGCTACGCCGGGGCACCTGATTATGATCCTGGTAGGTTTGTTCTTCATTTATTTGGCCATTTCAAAGGAATTCGAGCCGATGCTGCTGATACCTATCGGCTTCGGTATCCTTGTGGGAAATATCCCCTTCAACATGGAGGCCGGTTTGCAGGTCGGCATCTATGAGCAGGGGTCTGTGCTCAACATCTTGTATCAGGGTGTAACTTCCGGATGGTATCCGCCACTCATCTTCTTAGGCATCGGTGCCATGACGGACTTCTCGGCGCTAATCTCCAACCCTAAGCTGATGCTGATTGGAGCAGCTGCCCAGTTTGGTATATTCGGTGCATACATGATTGCCCTCCAGTGGGGATTCGACCCGATGCAGGCTGCCGCTATCGGTATTATCGGTGGTGCAGATGGTCCTACGGCCATCTTCCTGTCATCCAAGCTTGCTCCGAACCTGATGGGTGCCATCGCCGTATCTGCTTACTCGTACATGGCCTTGGTGCCGGTTATCCAGCCGCCTGTGATGCGCTTGCTCACCACGAAACACGAGCGCCTTATCCGCATGAAACCGCCGCGCGTGGTTTCGCATACAGAGAAGGTTATCTTCCCCATCTTGGGCTTGTTGCTGACATGTTTCCTTGTGCCCTCCGGTCTACCCTTGCTGGGCATGTTGTTCTTCGGCAACCTGCTGAAGGAGAGTGGCGTGACCCGTCGTCTGGCCAATACCGCCAGTGGCCCGCTGATTGATACCATCACCATGTTGCTGGGCTTGACGGTAGGTGCCTCCACGCAGGCTTCGGAGTTCTTGACGTTCGACTCTATCAAGATTTTCGGCCTCGGCGCCTTGTCATTCATCATTGCTACGGCATCGGGTGTGGCTTTCGTGAAGTTCTTCAACCTGTTCTTGAAGAAGGACAACAAAATCAACCCGCTCATCGGTAATGCCGGCGTATCTGCAGTACCCGACTCGGCACGTATCTCGCAGATTGTGGGCTTGGAATACGACCCCACCAACTACCTGCTGATGCACGCCATGGGCCCGAACGTGGCCGGTGTAATCGGTTCGGCCATCGCCGCTGGTATTTTGCTGGGATTCTTGGTATAAGGGCTGCATAGACCAGTCTAAAAGAGAAAGAGGGTGTATCCCCGTTCGTTCGGGATACACCTTTTTTTATACCCGAAGCGCCCTGCCCTGCCTCCGGTGAAAGAGACCAAAGCCGGGGAAGTATATTCCCTAAGCCCGGGAAGACCGTTCCCTAAGCCGGGGAACGACGTTCCCAAGCCTTGGGAACAGCCTTCCCAGTGCTTGGGAACGAATTTCCCAGGCTATGGGAAAAGCTGGGAACATTAACCTTCTGTATCACAACCAATAAACAAATAGCTTATGAGAAAGAACATCCTCTGCGCCGCCCTGCTTGGGTTGCTGGCCATCGGCACGATGCAAGCCCAGGAAGCGTGGTTCAACCCCGTCCCGCAAGAGTACACGGGCGGACAAGACAGCATCGACATCCCCGCGCAATACTGCTTGCAGGCGGACTACAATGAATCCCTCTCCCCCGCCATCGGCCTGCTGCGCAGGCTCATGCCCGGCGAAAAGAAAGACGCCCCGTTCCGCATCTGCATCGGCATCAAGGGCGACAAGAATGTGAAGAAATATGCCCGCCACATTCCCGCAAAAACCGAAGGCTACTACCTGAAGATTGACAAGAAAGGCATCGCCATAGCTGCTGCCGATGCACGGGGCGCCTACTACGGCGTGCAGACCCTGGCACAACTGCTAACCCTGCCCCGGCTGCCGCAGGTGGAGGTGACCGATTACCCCGACATCCCCTACCGGGGCGTGGTGGAAGGCTTCTACGGCACACCCTGGAGCCACGAGGCACGCCTCAGGCAACTCGACTTCTACGGGCGGAACAAGATGAACACTTACATCTACGGCCCGAAAGACGACCCTTATCACCGCACGCCTCATTGGCGCAAGCCTTATCCGGAAAAGGAAGCCAATCAGCTGAAAGAGTTGGTGGAGAGGGCCAAGGAGAACAACGTCATCTTTTACTGGGCCATCCATCCGGGACAGGACATCCGGTGGAATGAGGAAGACCGCAAAATGCTGATAGACAAATTTGAAAGCATGTACCAACTGGGAGTGCGGGGCTTCGCCGTGTTCTTCGACGACATTAGCGGGGAAGGCACCAAGGCCGACAAACAGGCGGATTTGCTGAACTATCTGGACGACCACTTCGTAAAGACGAAGGGTGACGTGGCGCCGCTCATCCTCTGCCCCACGGAGTACAACAAGGCTTGGACAAACGTAAAAGGTGGCTACCTCACCACGCTGGGAAGCAAGCTGAACGAAGGCATACAAATCATGTGGACGGGCAATGATGTGGTGGCCAGCATAGACCACCCGACGTTTGAATTCATCAACCCGTTGATAAAGCGGAAAGCATACATCTGGTGGAACTACCCTGTGACAGACTACGTGCAAGACCACCTGCTCATGGGACCCGTCTACGGCAATGCCACAGACATCAAAGACGATGCCATAGCTTTCGTATCCAACCCCATGGAGTATGCCGAAGCTTCCAAAATAGCCTTATACAGCATTGCCGGCTACACTTGGAATATGGAAGATTACAACCCGCAACAGGCATGGGAGGAAGCCATATGCGACCTGATGCCCATCAACGCCCCCTACCTGAAGACGTTTGCCATACACAACACCGACCTGGGTCCCAACCGATATGATTTCCGCAGGGAAGAGTCGGAAAACATCCGCCAGGCACTTGAGGCCATCCTCAACAGCTACCAAAACAAGAACATGCCCGACCGGGAAGCCCTCCGGCAAGTGGAAAAAGAATGCCAAGCCATCTGCCTGGCCTCGGACAAATTGCTGGCTTCCGACGAGAACCCTCTGCTGATAGACGAAATAGCCCCTTGGCTAGTGCGCTTCAAAGTGCTCGGATTGTTCGGGCAAGAGGTCCTCAAAACGTTGCAAAGACAAGACCTCGGCCAAACAAAGGAAGCAAGCGAAGCCTATGGGCAAGCCCAAAACTGGCACTCGATGCTACAATGGACGGACAAGTTGCTCAATGAACAAGCCCAACAACCGGGTGCCGAATGCGGAAGCAAGGTATTGCTCCCCACCCTCGAAGCGTTGTTCGCGATAGCCGCTTCCCGACAGGAGAAGACTGAGTAAAAAGGGAGGTTCCTCTCCCGTAAACAACGAAGCGGAGATATATCCACCCGGCGAGTGAGATATATCTCCGCTTCAATTGTTATCTGTATCTGTCACCGATAGTCCTCGTCCACCATCATGATGACTTCCCCGCCAAGCAGGCCAGTCAGATAGTGCTCGCGGACCCAGACATTTTCAAAATATTTCGTCTCGCCCGCCCCATAGTTCAGCACCAGGCACTCTTTGGCGTTGTCCTTCCATTGCCAGGTAAAGTCGCGCGTTTCGGTATTGGTGGTGGCCGTACTGGCGTCGTACTCCATCTTGATTTCCTGTCCGGAATTACCGGTGCGCACGAATTTCAGCTTATGCGTATAAGTGATGTTGTCCACCACCGTCTCCTGCACCCAAGTGCGGCACAACTTGTCGTCCAACGAAGGCGCATCGTCGTCACCGCCACATGAACAAAGCGGGGCCACCAAGAGGCAAAGGACACATAGCTTCAAATAATCCAATACTTTCATATTCCTGTCTTATTTATTTGCCAAGCTTTTCTTCTATCCATTTCCTTGCGTTGACGAATGCCTCTATCCACGGCGTCACTTGGTCGGTGTGCAGGCGTCCGGCAGGATAATAGGCATTTTGCCAAGGGAAGATGGCACGCTCCAGGTGGGGCATGATGGCCAGATGGCGCCCGTCGGCACTGGCTATGGCCGCCGTAGAATAATCTGAACCATTGGGATTGCCCGGATATTCATCGTAAGTGTATTTCGCTACAATATGGTAATGGTCTTCATCGTAAGGCAGGGAGAACTTGCCTTCGCCATGAGCCACCCAAATGCCAAGTTTGCTTCCGCTGAGCGAGCCGAACATCACGCTACGGTTGGTAGGAATGGTCACACTCAGGAAGCGGCTTTCAAACTTATGCGAATCGTTGTGGAGCATGCGCCCGTGCTTTTCGTCTTCCGGCGTGATGAGGTTCAGCTCCATCATCAGCTGGCATCCGTTGCATACTCCCAGCGACAAGGTGTCTTCGCGGGCATAGAACTTTGCCAACGTTTCTTTGGCTTTCGGGTTGAAAAGGAAAGCGCCAGCCCATCCCTTGGCCGAACCGAGCACGTCGGAATTGGAGAAACCGCCACAAAAGACTATCATGTTGACGTCTTCCAGCGTTTCGCGCCCGCTCACCAAGTCGGTCATCGTCACATCCTTCACATCGAAACCTGCCAGATAGAGTGAATAAGCCATTTCACGCTCGCCATTAGTGCCTTTCTCACGGATGATAGCGGCACGGATACCCGTCGGGACACGGCGGTCGGGACTTATGCCATATTGGGAGAACTTGCCGGTGAAGCCAGGCAAGAAAGCCAAGTCCATGGATTGCATCTTGTAATTTTCAAAACGCTTCTTGGCACAACCGTTCATGGACTGCTTGCGGTCGAGCAAGTAGGAAGTAGAATACCACACATCGCGCAGATAATCAATACCAAATTGGTAAGTCGCGTCATCCTTGGAAATCAGGATATGACGTTCGTCAACAGGTTTGCCCAATTTGATGTAACCGATACCTGCATCCTCCAAGATATGCTTTACCTCCGCCTTATGCTTGTCACTCACTTGGATGACAACACCCGGATTTTCGGCAAACAATATCTTGACAAGGTCATGCTCCTTTATTTTGTCCAAACTGATTTCCATGCCACCTTCCATGTTGGAGAAGCACATTTCGAGCAAAGTAGTGATAAGGCCTCCGGCAGAAATATCATGTCCTGCCAGGATAAGCCCTTTGTTCACCAACTCCTGAATGGCAAGGAAAGCATCGCGGAAGTACTCGGGGTTTTGCACTGTAGGCACCTCATCGCCCACCTTGCCCAACGATTGAGCAAAAGCCGAGCCACCCAACTTCAAGGCATCGAAACTAAAATCTATATGATAAAGTGTACTCTTGGAGTCGTTCACCAATACTTGGGATACGACCTTTTTTACATCCGAGACTTCACCTCCGGCCGATACGATGACCGTACCCGGCGCAATGACCTTACTCCCATCCGGATATTTTTGAGTCATGGACAAAGAGTCTTTACCGGTAGGCACATTGATTTGCAGGGCGCAACAGAAATCGCTCAGTGCCTTTACAGCTTTATAAAGACGGGCGTCTTCACCTTCCTGCGAACGGCACGGCCACATCCAGTTGGCGGAAAGCGACACACTATCCAGTCCTTCGGCAAGAGGTGCCCACACCAGATTGGTCAATGCCTCACTTACTGACAATACCGAACCGGCCTCGGGATTTGCCAAAGCCGCTTGGGGAGCATGTCCCAACGAAGTGGCAATACCTTTCTCGCCACGGTAATCCAAAGCTACCACACCACAATCACTCAAAGGCAACTGAAGCTCGCCCAGACATTGCTGGCGGGCTATCTTCCCCGTCACGGAGCGGTCGACTTTGTTGGTCAACCAATCTTTGCAGGCTACCGCTTCGAGTTGAAGCACATTAGCCAAGTATTCATCAAGCTTAGTAGGGTCATAGTTTGGCATTTCATAGTGGCGCTCTACAGTCTTGTCCACCATATACGTCTTGGGCGATGAACCGAACATCTGGCTGACAGCCAAGTCAAAGGGACGTACCCCATCAGTTTGCTCGAAGGCAAAACGATGGTCGCCCGTAGTTTCGCCTACCACATACATCGGGGCACGCTCACGCTCGGCAATCTTTGCCACATGTTCAATGGCTTCTTCCTTGATAAGAAGCCCCATGCGCTCTTGGCTTTCATTGGCTATGATTTCCTTCGCAGAGAGCGTCTTGTCGCCTATGGGAAGTTTGCCCATGTCTATCAGTCCTCCACAATCTTCCACCAGTTCGGAGAGGCAATTGACATGCCCTGCCGAACCATGGTCGTGAATGGAAACTACCGGGTTGACATCTTCCTCGCAAAGGGCACGCACCACGTTGTAGGCACGCTTCTGCATCTCGGCATTGGCGCGTTGCACGGCATTCAGCTCGATGCCGCTGCTATAACGTCCCGTGTCGACAGAAGATACAGAACCTCCGCCCAAACCGATGCGGTAATTATCGCCACCCATCACTACTATTTTGTTTCCGGCTTCAGGTTTACCCTTCAAGCAATCGCGTTCAGTACCATAGCCTACGCCTCCGGCCAACATGATGACTTTATCGTAGCCGTAAACTTCGTCTTTTTCTTTATGCTCGAAGGTAAGCACCGAACCGCAGATAAGGGGCTGACCAAATTTGTTTCCGAAATCGCTGGCACCGTTGGATGCCTTGATAAGGATTTGCTCAGGTGTCTGGTAAAGCCATTTGCGCACGGGCAACACTTGTTCCCATTCACGCCCTTCGTCGGTACGCGGATAAGAAGTCATGTAAACCGCCGTACCTGCTATGGGCCATGAGCCTTTGCCCCCTCCCATACGGTCGCGAATCTCACCTCCCGTGCCGGTAGATGCGCCGTTGAAAGGCTCTACGGTGGTGGGGAAGTTGTGCGTCTCGGCTTTGAGCGAGATGACACTCTTGATGTCTTTTATCTGAAAGTAATCGGGTTTCGAGTGGTCGGCCGGGGCAAATTGTTCGATGACAGGACCTTCAGCAAAGGCCACATTGTCTTTATAAGCCGATATGATTTTGTTGGGGTTTTCCTGGGTGGTTTTCTTTATCATCTGGAAAAGGGAGGATTCCTGCTCTACCCCGTCGATGATGAAAGTGCCGCCGAATATCTTATGGCGGCAATGTTCAGAGTTAATCTGCGCAAAGCCAAAGACCTCGCTATCGGTAAGCGGGCGGCCCAGGTCTTTCTCTACTTTCTTAAGGTACTCTATTTCTTCCTTACTCAACGCCAAGCCTTCCTGCTCGTTGTAAGCCTCGAGGTCTTCCACGTGGATGATGGGTTCGGGGTGGCGGTTGGTAGTAAATACCTGCTGGTCGAGCCCACGATACATGCGCTGGAGCATAGGGTCGTACTCGGCATTTTCATCTTTCACGGGGAAGTATTCTTCAATGCGGAGGATGCCCGTGAGTCCCATATTTTGGGTAATCTCCACAGCATTGGTGCTCCACGGAGTAATCATCTCGCGCCGCGGCCCCACGAAATAGCCTTTCAGGTTTTCTTCACTCTCGGAAACAGCTTCTCCGAACAACCAGCACAGTTTCCCGCACTCAGCTTGCCCCAGCGAACAGTCACTATCTACGGCAATTACGCTTTGGGTTGGGGTTCTGAAAAAAGAAATCATACGTTTTATCTGTTTACTTATATATAGACAAAAAACATTGCCGTCCTTCCGCCCGGCAAAAGCATTGCTATTGCAAAGGAAAGGCATGGGCAATCTTTTGCAAAGATAGTGCAATATCTCTTTCCGGTAAAGCTATCGGCGGCATTTCTTTGAATTTTCCTAAAGAAATGCGATATTTGCAGCCATGATTCAAATTGAGACCATAGTTAACATCCTGTGGAAAGGATTCATCATCGGCGTCATCGTGTCGGCGCCACTGGGTCCCGTGGGTGTACTCTGCATCCAACGCACGCTGAACAAAGGCCGGTGGTACGGATTTGTGACGGGTGTGGGCGCAGCCATGAGTGACATCTGCTATGCGTTGCTCACGGGCTACGGCATGAGTTTCGTATTCGACTATGTGAACAAGAACATCTTCTACCTGCAACTGATAGGTAGCATCATGCTGTTCGCCTTCGGCATATACACGTTCCGCAGCAACCCGGTGAAGTCCCTCCGTCCGCCTTCAGGCAAGAAAGGGACATACCTCCACAACCTTGTGACGGCTTTCTTCGTCACCCTTTCCAATCCGCTCATCATCTTCCTGTTCATAGGCTTGTTTGCCCGCTTTTCCTTTGCAGGCAACGGGGCCTTGGTCAGCGAAACCGTATTGGGCTACCTGGCCATCATCCTGGGCGCCTTGTCATGGTGGTTTGGCATCACGTACTTCGTCAACAAGGTACGGGCGCACTTCAACCTGCGCGGCATCTGGATAGTAAACCGCATCATCGGCAGCGTGGTGGCCATCGTGTCCCTGGTAGGACTGGCATTCACATTGATGGGAGAATCACTTTATTAGAGGATATGAAGATAGCGCAACAGTTAAAGGAAAAGAACATCGCCGAATACCTTATATATATGTGGCAGGTGGAGGACCTGATGCGTGCCAACGGATGCGACATCGACCGCATCCGGCAAGCCATCATCAACCAGTACCCCGAGGAAGACCGCCCGGCACTGGAGGAATGGTACACCAACCTGTGCAGCATGATGCACGCCGAAGGTGTGGTAGAGAAAGGTCACCTGCAAATCAACCGCAACGTGCTGCAAAACCTCACCGAACTGCACGGTGCCCTGCTCGCGTCCACCCGCTACCCTTTCTACAACGCCGCCTACTTCAAGGCACTGCCTTTCATCGTGGAGCTGCGCCAGCGGAACGGGCACAAGGACGAGCCCGAACTGGAAACCTGCTTCGAAGCCCTGTACGGCGTGCTGCTGCTCCGCCTCCAGAAGCGGGACATCAGCCCGGGCACCGCCAAAGCCATGGAAGCCATCAGCAGCTTCATGTCCCTGCTGGCCAACTATTACGACAAGGACAGAAAAGGAGAATTAAAATTAGACGACTGATATGAACATACTGATAACCGGTGCCAACGGTCAACTTGGCAATGAAATGCGGGTGCTCTCCGCCGGACATCCCGAGCATACCTGCTTCTTCACCGACGTGCAGGAACTGGACATCTGCGACGCCCAAGGCGTGAAGGCATTCGTGAGAGACCACCACATCGACGTGATAGTGAACTGCGCCGCCTATACCGCCGTGGACAAGGCGGAGGACAACGCCGACCTGTGCGACCGCCTGAACCACCTCGCCCCCGGCAATCTGGCCGAGGCCGCCCAGGCCGTAGGAGCAGCGCTGGTGCAAATTTCCACCGACTACGTGTACGACGGCACGGCACACACGCCCTACACCGAAAACGCCCCCACCTGCCCCACGTCCGTCTACGGGCGCACCAAGCTGGCAGGCGAGCAACTGGCCCTGACACAGTGCAGCCGCACCATGATTATTCGCACCGCCTGGCTCTACTCCACCTTCGGCAACAACTTCGTAAAGACCATGCTCCGCCTGGGGCGCGAACGCGACCGCCTCGGCGTGGTATTCGACCAGATAGGCACTCCCACCTACGCCGCCGACCTGGCCGCCGCCATCTTCACTGCCATCGGGCAAGGCATCCGCCCCGGCATCTACCACTTCAGCAACGAAGGCGTCTGCTCGTGGTACGACTTCACCCTGGCCATCCACCGTCTGGCAGGCATCAACACGTGCACGGTTTCGCCCCTGCACACGGACGAGTATCCCGCCAAGGCGCCCCGCCCGCACTACTCCGTGCTCGACAAGACGAAACTGAAGCAGACCTACGGCATCACCATCCCCCATTGGGAAGAAAGCTTGGCGCAGTGCATCCGCCGGATGGAACAGCAGTAAAACAAGATAACGACACCAAGACAGAAAAGACAGAGTTATGGCAACCAACCCTGAAATAGAACGCAGACGCACCTTCGCCATCGTGGCGCACCCCGATGCGGGTAAGACCTCGCTGACCGAAAAATTCCTCCTCTTCGGCGGACAGATACAAGTGGCCGGAGCCGTAAAAAGCAACAAGATAAAGAAGACCGCCACCAGCGACTGGATGGACATCGAGAAGCAGCGCGGCATCTCCGTCACCACCTCCGTGATGGAATTCGATTACAAAGACTACAAGGTGAACATCCTCGACACCCCCGGCCACCAGGACTTCGCCGAAGACACCTACCGCACGCTGACCGCCGTAGACAGCGTCATCATCGTGGTGGACGGCGCCAAGGGCGTGGAAACGCAGACCCGCAAGCTGATGGAAGTGTGCCGCATGCGCAACACCCCCGTCATCATCTTTGTCAACAAGATGGACCGCGAGGCCAAAGACCCCTTCGACCTCATGGACGAGCTGGAGGCCGAACTCGCCATCCACGTGCGCCCCCTGACGTGGCCCATCGAAAGCGGCCCCCGCTTCAAGGGCGTGTACAACCTCTACGAGCACAACCTCAACCTCTTCCAACCCTCCAAGCAGGTGGTGACCGAAAAGGTGGAGGTGGACATCCACACCGCGGAACTGGACAACCGCATCGGCAAGGATTTGGCCGACAAACTGCGCGGCGAACTGGAACTGATAGAAGGTGTCTACCCCGAGTTCAACGTGGACGAATACCTCAAGGGCGCAGTAGCCCCCGTGTTCTTCGGCTCGGCGCTGAACAACTTCGGCGTGGAAGAGCTACTCAACACCTTCGTCGAGATAGCCCCCAGCCCCCGCCCCGTCAAGGCGGAAGAACGCGAAGTGATGCCCGACGAGCCCAAGTTCACCGGCTTCATCTTCAAGATAACGGCCAACATCGACCCCAACCACCGCTCGTGCATCGCCTTCTGCAAAGTCTGCTCCGGCAAGTTCTCTCGGGGCGTGCCCTACTACCACGTGCGCCACGACAAAACCCTGCGCTTCTCCAGCCCCACCCAGTTCATGGCACAGCGCAAGACCACCGTGGACGAGGCTTGGGCGGGCGACATTATCGGCCTGCCGGACAACGGCACGTTCAAGATAGGCGACACCCTCACCGAGGGCGAACACCTGCACTTCCGCGGCCTGCCCAGCTTCTCGCCGGAGATGTTCAAGTACATCGAGAACGCCGACCCCATGAAGCAGAAGCAACTGGCCAAGGGCATCGACCAGCTGATGGACGAAGGCGTGGCACAGTTGTTCGTCAACCAGTTCAACGGGCGCAAGATTATCGGTACCGTGGGCCAATTGCAGTTCGAAGTCATCCAGTACCGCCTGGAGCACGAATACAACGCCAAGTGTCGCTGGGAACCCGTCAGCCTCTACAAAGCCTGCTGGATAGAGAGCGACGACCCTCAGGAACTGGAAGCCTTCAAGAAACGCAAGTACCAGTACATGGCCA
This sequence comes from uncultured Bacteroides sp., assembly GCA_944320635.1. Classification (GTDB taxonomy): domain Bacteria; phylum Bacteroidota; class Bacteroidia; order Bacteroidales; family Bacteroidaceae; genus Bacteroides. The sequence continues at coordinate 22,657 of CALUIF010000076.1, forward strand.
AGGACCGCGAGGGGCGCGACGTCTTCCTCGCCGACTCGGGCTACGTGCTCCAGATGGCACAGACGGACTTCAAGCACATCCGCTTCCACTTCACCAGCGAATTCTGACCGCAGACAGAGGAAAGCAGTCCAATATAACCAGCAAAGAGGAAATACAGGACAGCTTTCCTCCTTTATCTTGACGAATGCTTGGCAAAAAATGTTTTCCTTTGCGATTCGCAAAAGGAAAAACATTATGAATGCAACAGATAGCGACAAGAAAAACTTGGAAGCAGCAGCGACCTATTACGATGACCTCATCGTATTTATCGACAACGTGCAAACTTTAAAAACGGCAAGCACGGGAAAACCCAGCGGATATGCCGCCATCCTCTGCACACAAGGACAGGCCGATGTAAACATCGACAACAAGTCCCACCAAGTGAAAGCGGGCGACTTGTTCATCTGTCAGCCCAACTTGTTTATCGAAAAGTTTACGATGGACAGCGACTTCCAATGCCGTGTCATAGGCATGTCCCTGCAATACGTCAAACAAATCAACATCGTCAGCGGGAACATTTGGGACATCAAACTGTTTTTCGACCAGACCCCCATCATCCACCTGCAACCCGAGGAAGTAACCATTTTCTGCCAATACTACGACTTGCTGGTGTCCAAACTGACCGGACAACATATCAAATACCACAAAGAACTGATGGAAACACTCCTGAAAGCGTTCTCCTACGAACTTAGGAGTGTGCTCGAACGGGTGATAAGCGTCAAGCCCCCCACCTACACTTCGGGGCAGCACATCTTCAAGGAGTTTCTCGAGCTGCTTTCCACTTCCACGCCCAGGCCCCGCACGGTGTCTTACTACTCCGACCGCCTGTGCATCACGCCTAAATACCTCTCCGCCGTATGCAAAGAAGCAAGCGGGAAAACAGCTTCCGAGCTCATCAACCAGTATGTAGTAAAAGACATCGTCTACCTGCTCCACCGGCCGGACAAAAGCATCAAAGACATTGCTTTCGAACTGGACTTCCCCAACCTTTCCTTCTTCGGGAAATACGTCAAGAAACATCTGGGCATGTCGCCCAAAATGTACAGGCAGAAAAAGGATAAGTTAGGAATTGATGATTAGCGGTTAGTGATTAGTGATTAGTGATTAGTGGTTAATACAAAGCAAACTGAATGCTTAGTACGGAATTAATCACTAATCACTAATCACTAACCGCTAATCATTAATCCCTAACCATCCCCCTATTGTAGTATCTGATGATAAGCCAGATGGCTGCCAACATCAGTACCGTGCATATCAATGAACCCTCGAAACCGAACGGGCCTCCGTTCAACAGTGCGCTGCCCGCTGATGTGTCCAGTGTGAGCAGGCTTTCCCCGAAGGCGTTGCCACTCACTTCAAAACCCAGCACGGGGCCTTGAAGCCAATTCCAAAACCAGTGCAAGGCAATGGCAAACCACAGATTCCGTGTATAGATGTATGCCGACCCCAGCAAAATGCCTGCCAGCAACAGGTTGATGAATGGTAAGGCGGTAAATCCGGGATTGGCGAGATGCAGGGCGGAGAATACTGCCGATGACAGTACCAACGCTGCGAACTTGTTAATCCCTGCATCTATCATGCGCCCCAACAGGAAGCCACGGCACATGCCTTCCTCGAACACCGCCACGGTGAAGAAAAACACCAATGTCTGGAGCAAGGCCGGAAGATGCACGCTTGCATCCGTCACCTTTGCGCCTCCTAAAAGGAGTACCGTAAGGAACCCGATGGCGTAAAGCCCTCCGGCTACGCCTATGCCGGCCCATAACTCACGTGCATGTCCTTTGAGAGCCAGTCCTATTCCCTGCGGGGAAGCGTCCGGAAACACCCGTTTATGCACACGTGCCACTATCCACAGGCCTGCAAGGCATCCTATGGCTGACGCTGTTTCCGCCAGCAGGGTGAAGCGGCTGTCCAAGCCCGTGTCGTGGGTGTCGATGTGAAGTATGGCTGAAAGCAATCCTGCCGCAAGATACAGGATGCCGCTTGCCACACACATTACCGTCAAAAATATCAGAACCTCTATTATCAGCCACCCCATGCGCTTCCTGCGGGAGGGAACAGCGGAGGGCGAGGCGGCCGTATTTACTTCATTGTCCACGTTTTTAGTGATTAGTGGTTAGTGATGAGTGATTAATAAGTGGTTAGTGGTTAGGGATTAGTGATTAATAAGTGATGATTAATGATTAGTGATTAATAAGTGGTTAGTGATTAATGATTAGTGATTAATAAGTGATGAGTGATTAAGCAGGGGAAAAACCGGATGCCTCGCACAAATTAATCACTAATCACTAACCCCTAACCGCTAACTACCGTTCTTCCGCAAACATCGGGTCCCAGGCAGGCAGGAGCACCGGCTCCTGTTCGAATATCTTCAATACCTTGGCCGGCACATACTTCGTTTCCAGTACCAGACGGAACATGTATTCGTCAAACCAACGGTCGGTCATGATAAGATGTCCCTTGTAACCGTATGAGGGTCCCCAACTGTTTTCCACCATCCATTTCACCGGTTTCCCGTTTTCATCCAGGTCCACCGCCATCAAGGTCATGGCATGGGCAGACAGGCTGGAGAAGGTCTGGATACGTTGCTTTTTATCCATGCCAAAGGTAGTGCCCAGCAACGAGCCGTAGTCATAGATGTCCACATCCAGCAATCCCCGCTGGGCATCCAGTTGCGTCACGTCGCTCGAAAAATACATCCGCGTATTGTCTTTCAGCGAGGCAATGGCCATCTGCTTGATGTCCTCCACCGGCAGGTTCACATAGCGCCAGTTTTTCCCGTCATAGCGGTGGCGGTCGTAAGCTATCTCATAGCATTTGTAATATTCGCGCGTAGGGTCGTTCATCACCATCACATAATTGGTGAGCAACTGGGTATCGCCATATTTCTCCAGGAAAGTTTGCGGAGTGTGGTGCTCCACTTCCACCCGCTTGCCCTGGGCATCCTTGCGCACATAGTCAAACGAGGTAGGCGGAACGCCCAGATTCAGCACCAGCATGCGGTACACGGTGCCCAGCATTTCGGTTTTCATGCTTTCCAGCTCACGTCCTTTTGTGCCCTTCGCCACTTTCTCCCGCAAAGCCAGGCCGTATTCCTTAAGCTTGAGCCCTATCAGCGAAGACATCTGGCTGGTGTGGTCGCTGCTGTACGTTTCCGGCATTGCTTCCTTGGGCACCAGGCCATATTTGCTTACGATGTCTGCCACGCCAGTAAAGGTTCCCCCGTCGCTCAGCGGATGCTTGAACAGCCATTCCACGGTCTGGTCGGTCATGGGCTTGTCCGCCGTGTCGATAATGCCCTGCAAAAACAGGTTGGCTTTCTCCAGCTGGTCCCAGAAGAACGAGTAAGCCTGCGAGAACTCCAGCCCGGGCAGGTCATAGCGCGCAATAGCCTCGGCACGCATGATGTTCAACCCCGTGAAAAGCCAGCAACGTCCGGAAGACTGCTGGTCGGTAATGCCTTTCGACTTCACCACGATAGAAAACTCCGTATCTACTGCCGTCTGTTTTTCCTGGTTCAGTGCCAGCGACTTAATGCTGTTCGCCCCAATGGCATTGCGGATGGCCTTGTCGGAAGCGGTATTCCGGTAACTTTGCTGGATTTGTTTCAGCATATCTTCGCTGATTCCTCCTTTGTTGTCCTGCGCCTGCAAGGCCAAGGCAGCCCCCAGAAGAACGAGTGATAAAAACTGTTTTTTCATGTACCTATATAAATTTATGGATTATTGAAATAGCAGACAAAAATAAAGCCATTTTTTGGATTTTTAGTAACCCCTTTACATTTATTATCAATCCTCCAGGGAATTTCCCGCGCAAAACCCGTTCCTTTGCAACATATTTACATTACCGCATGAAGAAAATCTTATTAAGCATCCTGGCATGCATCCTGGTAGCGACCGGCCTGCAAGCCCAAGAACCTATAGCCGAGGCAGCTGTGCAAGACTCTGCCGTCACCTTAAGCCCCAAAGAACTTCGCAAGCTGCGGGTAGCCCGGCGCAACCTGCACTACAACATACTGGGTGGCCCCAGCTACTCGCCCGATTTCGGCCTGCTGATAGGCGGAAGCGCACTGATGACTTTCAGCATGCAGCCCAAGAACAGCACTTTGCAACGTTCGGTAGTCCCCGTCAACATCGCTTTCATTTTCGAGGGCGGCATCAACCTGTTCTCCAAACCCCAATTGTTTTTCAAGCACGACCGTTTCCGCATCTTCGGGAAATTCAGCTACATCAATACCATGGAAAACTATTACGGCGTAGGCTACAACACCAACCGCGACTACGTGCGGAGCGATACCACCAGCCAATACCGTTATAGCGGCGTGCAAATCAACCCCTGGTTCCTGTTCCGCCTGGGCAGAAGCAATTTCTTTGCCGGCCCGCAAATAGACATCAAGTACGACCACTTCACCAAGCCTGCCAAATACCTGCCCGAAGACCCCTCATACATAGCTGCGGGCGGCGACGCCAAGGGATATAAGGATTTCAGCGCCGGCATCGGCTTCCTATTGACCTACGACAGCCGCGACGTTCCCTCCAACGCCTACAACGGCTTGTACCTGGATTTCCGGGGCATGATGTACAACAAGATTTTCGGAAGCGACAAGAACTTCTACCGCCTGGAGCTGGACTACCGCCAATACAAGTCGGTGGGCAAGCGCAAAGTCATTGCCTGGACCGTACAGTCCAAGAACGTGTTCGGCAAAGATATCCCCTTGACGCAATATTCCCTGACCGGCACCCCCTTCGACCTGCGCGGCTATTACCAGGGGCAATACCGCGACAAGTCCTCGCACATCGTCCTGGCAGAATACCGGCAGATGTTCAATACCGACAAAGAAAACTGGCTGAAGCGCGTCATCAGCCACCTGGGGTTTGCCGCGTGGGCAGGGTGCGGCTTCATGGGCCCCAACCCGGCAAAGATTGAAGGCGTGCTGCCCAACTACGGCGTAGGGCTCCGCATCGAAATCCAGCCCCGCATGAACGTCCGCCTCGACCTCGGCAAAAACACCGTCAACAACCAGACCTTGTTCTACTTCAACATCACGGAAGCATTCTAAACAATGGACAATTGACAATGAACAATGGACAATTAGCAATTAATAATTAATGATAAAGTTGCAGTGCGCATTGTCAATTGTCAATTGTCCATTGTTAATTGTAAAGTGATATGAAAAAAGAACCTACTTTCCAGACGTACACCGAGCGGCTGATTGACAGCCTCATTGCCGCACGCCGCGAGGGTACAGCCCACATCTACCGCAGCATGCTGCGGCGTGTGGAAGATTTTGCGGGAACGGAACGCGACTTGCGCTTTCGGCACATCACGCCCGCCTGGCTGACCGCCTTTCAAAACTACCTGCTGGCACGCGGCGCCAAGTGGAACACCGTGTCCACCTACCTGCGCATGCTGCGGGCCGTGTACCTGCGGGCGGTGGACGAAGGCCTGACCCTTTACCGCCCCCGCCTGTTCCACAGCGTATATACGGGCACACGCGCCACAGCCAAACGCGCGCTCGACGAGCAGACCTTGCGCCACTTGTATGCCTCAGCCCCCCTGCCCGACCGCAAGCTGGAGCAGACACGCCGCCTGTTTCTCCTGCTGTTCATGCTGCGGGGCATACCGTTTGTCGACATTGCCTACCTCCGCCGGTGCGACCTGCATGGCAACATCCTGGCTTACCGCCGCCGCAAAACGGGCGCCGGACTTTCCGTGCGCATCGAGGAAGAAGCCATGAAGCTGATATGCAGCTTGCAGAATCCCGACCCGCATTCGCATTACCTCTTTCCTTTTATCCGGAAACCGGGCAAGGATGAATACCGCCAATACCAGAACGCGCTGCGGAGAATAAATTACAATCTGAAGCTGTTGGCACACCAGATAGATTGCCCAGAAATATTGACAACCTACTGCGCCCGCCATAGTTGGGCAACCATCGCCAATTTCCGGGATTACCAGCACGAACTTATCTGCAACGCCATGGGGCACTCATCGGTCAAAGTCACCGAAATTTATCTGAAAAAGCACTCCGAGGAGCGCATACACGCCATGAACAAGGAAATTTTGAGCCACATCTTCCACTCGTCGGCTCCCCGATTTTCCGAAAGGGCACAAACAGGAACAAAGGCTGCTGTTACTTGGTAGGTAACGGATGACATAAAAGACGCAAATCCATGGATTTGCTTGCAAAAAAGTGCATTTTTTAAAGTTTTGCTTACAACTAAGATTGCGTGAACAGACAAACAGGAAGAGGAAAGGACGATTGCTTTAGCATAAATATGCAAAGTTAGCCTTACTATTGCATATTTTAACCCTTTTTGAAGGGGGTTACCGGTACGCATTGCGGGGATTACCGATACTTCGCAGCCATCTTGGCACCGTATCGCTATCGTGCGGATGATACTACGCTTTTTCCCCAGCGTACTATTGCCACTGTTTGAAAGCCATTTTCCCGCTTTCAAGAGAGCCTGTTTCTTCTATTTTATTTGTAAATATTCCGCTATCGTCCTGTGTATTTGGCGAATAAAGGATTTCGTCCTTGAAAATGCGAGGTGTAGACAGTCCCTGTTGAAAATAAGCGATTCTCAACGGATTAAAAATACAAAATGTCAAAATGACAATACGGGCGAGACTTCCTTACCCTTGCCTCATTAACATATATTCAAATTGTTATTAAAAATTTTTCTTGTTTTGTTTGCCTTGTAACAACAAATGCCTACCTTTGCTTCGTTTCAACCTTTCCGTTACCTACCAAGTAACAGAAAAGTTGGAAAAAAAACGGAACAAAAACAAACACGGGAACACATGAGAAAATTTCTTGTATTCTTTCTCCTTCTCATAGGAGTAGATACGTCTCTTTCTGCCCAGACTGTGGCAGTCAAAACCAATCTACTCTACGATGCCACGGCCACGGTCAATCTGGGCGCGGAAGTCACCCTTGCGCCAAAATGGACCCTCGACCTCTCGGCCAACTACAACGGGTGGACATTCAACGACAACAAAAAATGGAAGCACTGGATGGCACAGCCCGAAGCCCGCTATTGGCTTTGCGAGGCATTCAACGGGCACTTCCTGGGCGCACACCTGCTGGGCGGGCAATATAATATAGGTGGCATCAATCTTCCTTTCGGCATTTACAACGGACTGAAATCACACCGCTACGAAGGCTGGTATGCCGGCGCCGGACTGGTGTATGGCTACCAATGGCTATTGGGCAAACGCTGGAGCCTCGAAGCCGCCTTAGGCGTGGGCTACGTGCGTGCCGCTTACGACCGCTACGAGTGCCCCCACTGCGGCAGTTGGAAAGGCAGCGGCAACAAGAACTACGTGGGGGTAACGAAAGCGGCCCTATCGCTTATCTACGTCATTAAATAATTGACAATTGACAATTGACAATTAAGAATTAAGAATTAAGAATTGAGAATTGGAAATTGGCAATTAAAGATTAAAGATTAAGGATTAAGGATTGAGAATTGACCATAAAAAAAAGGATTTGAAACGGACATGAACATAAGCTTATTAAGACCCCTATTCATTACCCTCGTGCTTGCCGGCAGCACAACAGCCGTTGCACAGACATCCTACCTGGAATCGGTGCGGGTAGAGAACCGCGCGGTGGAGAAAGCGGGCAAGGAAGTCCGTGTCAGCATGGATATAAATCTGGACGGACTGGACATGCACAAGCAACACACGCTGCGGCTCGTCCCCACCCTGGTGTCGGCCGACGGCACACAAGACCTTCCCCTGCAACCGGTTGAAATCAACGGGAAGATACGCAACAAGGTCGTAGAACGCCGCATCGCCTTGGGCAAAGCGTCCGATGACGAAAGCATCCGACTGCGCCGCACCAACGGCAAGCCGCAAACGGTGCACTACGAGGCAGCCGCGCCTTTCCGCCGCTGGATGGTGGACGGCAGGCTGGAACTGCGTGCCGACGTTACCGGCTGCGCCGATTGCCGGGAAGGCAGCGAACGCCTGCTTACAGGCACCGTTCTGCCGTACACCGAACCGACATTCCTCCTCTCCCCGTTCGAACAGCCGGCCGAAGAAACCGTGAAACGCCGTTCCGAAGTACGTACCGCCCGCCTGCAATACCGCCAGGACAGCCACAACGTATTGCCACGCTACAAGAACAACCGCGCCGAACTGGACAAGGTCTTCGCCTCCATCGATGCGGCGAAGTCCGACCCCGACCTTACCATCACGGGTATCTACATCACAGGCTACGCCTCGCCCGAAGCCTCGGCGGCCTACAACCTGCAGCTGTCCGAACGCCGCGCCCGCCGGTTCATGGAATACGTGCAACGCGCCTACCCCGACCTCGACCCTGCCTTGTGGCACGTCAGCTGGAAGGGGGAAGACTGGGAAGGCCTGCGCCAAGAAGTGGAAAAACGCCCCGGCTTGCTGAAGCAGGACGAAGTGCTGCGCATCATAGACCAATGCAGCGGCGACCCGGATGCTTGCGAAGAACGTATCAAGGCATTGGTTCCGCCCGAGATATACCAACGTGTGCTGAACGAGATGTACGGCCCGCTGCGCCGCAACGAATACCGCATCGAGTACAACGTGCGCCACTTCGACCTGAAAGAAGCCCAAGAACTTGTCCGCACACGCCCCGACCTGCTCAGCGTGGCCGAGATACAGAAGGTGGCAGACAGCTACGGTACGGGCAGCCCCGCCTACATCGAAACCTTGCAGGTAGCCGCACGCACCTATCCCGACAACCGCACGGCACAGAACAACTGCGCCTTGGCACTGATAGAAGCCCAAGAGTACACCGCCGCCATCGCCCTGCTAAAGG
>CALUIF010000077.1 GCA_944320635.1 uncultured Bacteroides sp.
TGCAGAAGCATTACAACTGGCTGTTCGGCAAGTGCTTCGCCCATCCCAAGATAACGGTGGCCATTGGTGTGGCTTCTATCGTGGTGGGTGCGGTGATGCTGGCCAGTTTGCCCCAGCGCATCCTGCCCGTGGCCGACCGTAACCAGTTTGCCGTGGAGATATACCTCCCTACGGGTACCGATGTGGATATCACTGCACAGGTGGCCGACAGCATGGAGCACATCTTGCGCCAAGACCCGCGCGTGGTCAGCATCGCCTCCTTCAAGGGATGTGCCTCGCCACGATTCCAGACCAGCTACGCACCCCAGATTCCCGGCACCAACTATGCGCAGTTCATCGTGAATACCACGGGCATTGAGGATACCGAGGCATTGCTGGCGGAATACACCCCGAAGTACACGGAATATTTTCCACAAGCCCGCGTGCGCTTCAAACAACTGAGTTATAGCGAGGCCGTCTACCCCATAGAGGTGCGCCTGTCGAGCGAAGACCTGAGTGTGGTGAAGCATGACGCGCAAACTGTGCTCGAAGTCCTGAAGCAGATGCCGGGACTCCTGCTCGTGCAAACCGACTTCAACGATCCGCTGCCCGCCATCGCCGTTAACTTAAAGGAGGACGAGGCGACCCGACTGGGTGTTACCAACCTTGGGCTGGAGTCTACCCTGGCCATGCGCTATAGCGACGGGCTGGCGATAGCCAACGTATGGGAGGGCGACTACGGCATCCCCGTCAAACTGAAAAGCGTGAAGGCCGACCGAGCTTTGCCCACTGAAGTGAAAGACGAGCTGGTGCCCGTGGCTGCCGGACTGGCCGATGTGCCCCTGCGCCAGGTGGCCGACGTGCTGCCCACGTGGAAAGAAGGACAGATAGTGCGCCGCAACGGCATCTACACCACCACCATACAAGCCGACCTGGCGCGGGGAGGCAACGCCATGCGGATGACCGCCCATATCCAAGAGCAACTGAAAGACCTACCGCTGTCGCCGGGTGTCACGTTGGCCTATGGCGGCGAACAAGAGAAGACCGACGAGAAAATGCCGCAAATCATGAGCGGACTGATGTTGGCTGTCGCCATTATCTTCTTCATCCTGCTGGCCCACTTCCGCAAGATAAGCATCGCCCTGCTCATTTTCGGCAGCCTGACGCTCTGCGTGTTCGGCACCGCCTTCGGCGTATGGATTCAGGGCGTGGACTTCAGCATTACGGCCATCTTGGGCGTAGTAAGCCTGATGGGCATCATCGTGCGCAACGGCATCATCATGATAGACTATGCCGAGGAGTTGCGTGCCACGGAGCACATGACCGCCAGCGAAGCTATCTACCACTCCGCCCAACGGCGTATGCGTCCTATCTTCCTCACGTCGGCGGCAGCCTCCATGGGCGTTATCCCGATGATACTGGGCAAGTCGAGCCTGTGGATGCCGATGGGGACGGTCATCTGCTACGGCACGCTCATCACGATGGTGTTCATCCTCACCGTCCTACCGTGCCTCTACCTGCTCACCTTCCGGGGCAGCAGCAAGCGGCGGGCCAAATGGGATGCGCTGGAGCAGCAGTAATACCCCACGAGTGAGGCCTTGACACACTTCATAAGTAAATGTGGGAATTTAGTTTATACTATGTCGGTCATTGATTTTTTAGACACGGATTGAGCGGATAATGCGGATTATTTTTTAGCATAAATGCTGAATCTGACTGAATCCTATAAAATACAAATCCGCTCAATCCGCGTCTAAAAAAATAACAGGATATATTCATTTAATTCTTGAGACTTACTTATTATATAGAATACAAACAAAAAGAAGATTGAAAAATGAAACATACAAACAGATGCTTTTTAATGGCTTTGGCATGGGGCTGTACGGCAGCCCCGCTTGCCGCCCAACAGGTTTATACGCTGGATCAGTGCGTAGAAAACGCTTTGCAGAACAACGCCCGTATGCAGAATGCAAAGAACAACCTCGGCATAGCCACGCAGCAACGACAGGCTGCCTTCACCAAATACTTCCCCAGCATCAGCGCCACCGGCATGGGCTTCTTGTCGGACAAGAATATCTTGCAGATGGACGTGGCCCAAGGCATGAGCATGAAGCTGCTGAAGAACGGACTGGTGGGCGGCGTCAATGCCACGCTGCCCCTCTTCATCGGAGGGCAGATAGTGCAAGGCAACCAGTTGGCCAAGGTGAACGTAGAGAAATACCGCCTGCTCGGCCGCCAGGCAGAGAATGAAGTGCGCCTCACCGTCGAGCAATACTTCTGGCAAGTGGCCATGCTGAAAGAGAAGCTCCGCACCCTCGGCGTGGTAGAGTCGCAGTTGGCCGAGATACACAAGGACGTCGATGCCGCCGTGCTGGCGGGCGTGACCAACCGCAACGACCTCCTGCAAGTGCAGCTCCGGCAAAACGACACCCGCAGCACGCGCATCAACGTGGAGAACGCCCTCGCCCTCTCTCGCCGCCTGCTGGCACAGTACATCGGTGCGCCCGACGACAGCGTGGATGTAGCCTTCCACGTATCCGACTCCCTGCCCCCCTCGCCCGAATGGCTTTACCGCTCACCGGAAGCGTCGCTCATCCTCACGCCGGAATACAACCTGCTGCAAGCCCAGCTCAAAGCCTCGAAGATAGAGCGGAAAATAAGCATAGGCAAGAACCTGCCCACGGTGGCCATAGGCGGCGGCTTCATGCACGACAACCTGGCCGACCGCGACAAACCCTTCTGGATTGGCTTTGCCACCGTCAGCATCCCCTTGACCGGCTGGTGGGAAGGCAGCCACGACATGAAGCGCGCCAAGCTGGCCGTCAGCAACAACGAAAACACCTTGCGCGACGGCAGTCAACTGCTCGTCATCAACATGCAGAATACGTGGAATGCCGTGACCGACGCCTACAAGCAGGTGCAGATAGCCATCGAGTCCATCGCCCAAGCCGAAGAAAACCTTCGCCTACAGACCGACTACTACCAAGCCGGTACCTGCACTATGAGCGACTTGCTCGAAGCACAGACCCTCTACCAGCAGAGCCGCGACAAGTATGTGGAGAGCTACGCACAGTACGAAGTAAAGAAACGGGAATACCTGCAGGCCACCGGGCGATAGCCGTGCAAAACCCTGCAAATACCTGTGCATAATCTGTCGATAACCCGTGAAAAGAAAAGGAAAGAAAACCCTTGCATTCTTCAAAACTATATCCATACAATCGGCCGAATGAACCCGCCAAACAAACAAACCGCGAGTTTTACGGAAAACATCCGCATGTTTTTGCTCCGTTTTCCGTGCAATTCACCACGAAAGTTACTAACTTTGCAGGTTATAAACAGGCTGTTGATACGTGCAAAGAAGAGTCGCGCAGTCCGCTCATCCTCAACCGGAAACCACAGAAAGAAGGTTGCGGATAAACCGCGGATAACCGGAAAGGAAACTTTAATAACATTCCTTGCAAGAAAAACGCCACTTTTCTTTGCACCATACTAACAGCCTATCATCATCACCATAAGATTTCTTTTTCAGAAATAGAAATAAGAAGTATATAATAACATTGTGGAGGATAAGGCAGAGGAAGCCCCTCTCCCACTCTTCCGGCAAAGATTGTGAAACCCCGAAAAAAGACTGATTGATTATGGAGAACCTGACACAAGCCATTGCCCGGCTGAAACAAGAGAAAAACGCCGTCATCCTGGGCCACTACTACCAGCGCGGCGAGATACAAGACATTGCCGACTTTGTAGGCGACAGCCTCGCCCTGGCGCAATGGGCGGCCAAGACCGAAGCAGAGATTATCGTGATGTGCGGTGTGCACTTCATGGGCGAAACCGCCAAGATACTCTGTCCGGACAAGAAAGTGCTGGTGCCCGATTCCTTGGCAGGCTGCTCGCTGGCCGACAGTTGTCCGGCCGACCGTTTCGCAGCCTTCATCAAGGAACATCCGGGACATACGGTCATATCGTACGTCAACAC
>CALUIF010000078.1 GCA_944320635.1 uncultured Bacteroides sp.
TGGAGCTGGAGGGAATCGAACCCTCGTCCAAACGAGGAAACCATACGCTTTCTACATGCTTATCTCTGCCTTCGGTTTTCGAGTGCCGGCAAGACCAGAGCCACCAACCTGCACCTTATCCCCTAAAATTTCGCAAGAGCCACGGGGAAAGACTCGTGCTATTCCCGATTTTGCTGTGCCGCTTTACCAAACGCTTCGGGACAAGAGCTTTTGAGCGACATCTCGTTTCCACCACTTTGGCGGAAATAAAGTTAATCTACTGTACTTCGATTAAGCAGCGAGAGCATAGTTTTCGTTGCCAGATAATCTTTTGATAACTGAGATTCGAGTGGTAATTACCGACCCACTGCATGCTTACATACCATTTCTGCCCGCTGTCAAATCCAGTCAACCCCGATTGATACAGCATCATGCTTAGCATAATGGTGCGCAAAGATACGCATAATTTTGCCGCAAAGCGCCATTTATTTGCAAATATTAGCACTGTACCACCCTCCGGACATGGCGGGGCATGCCAATAGGCCGGTCGGTCATTGCACTCAGGCACTATGCGGTAAGGCTGGTAAAGACAGGGAGAAACTCTAAGAGTAATCTCATTTCTTTTCTTTTGAGATTTATACTTTGTGCGGTATTAAAATGTGCATTTTGGCGGGAACTTGGAATTCAAGTTTGACATCTTTTATTAGACTGATAATCACCAAATTAACAGTTTATTACAATTTATTGGGAGTAAACTGTCAGTTTATACGTAGTAAACTGTCAGTTTATCCGTACTAAACTCACAGTTTATACGTACTAAACTCACAGTTTATACGTAGTAAACTGCCGGTTTATCCGTACTAAACTGCGGGTTACTGTCTGCTTACTCCCACTCTTTGGTCAAAGGACTATTCGCACCCTATCTCATTTTGCACAAATAGATGCCGCACAAAGTATAAGATTCAAACCCTATTCTAACATGAAAAGCCATATCTTTGTCCCGGAATATAGAAAGACATGCAACAGCTTCCGCAACATATGACATCTTCCCTTTGGCTTTTGTCGGTAATAGTCCATGTAATGCGTCACAAATATTGGTACAAGACCCTCGTTTCAAGAAGATTCACCAACAAACATTGTATCACCCTTTCCTTATCAATACTTTTTTTAATAGTGGCGATTACGGGCATTTTGCTGATATCCTATGTGAAAGGAGCCAACTCACCCATAGGATTGTGGCATTACAAACTCGGATTATTTTTGTTGATGCTTTCCCTGATTCATGTTTTCCATCGGAAATAGTGATTTCCATTCCGCATTTCCGCATATTTCCAAAGGCTTTTCCGTAGATTTTCCCTAACTTTGTCCTCAAAGCTAACCATAAAAGACCACACACGATGAAACGCCCTATACTTTTCTTCCTGGCGGGATTGACACTGACGGCCTGCACGCCTCACAAAACTACTGACAACCAGCAGGATGAACTTACCATGCTGATTGGTACTTATACCAACGGAACAAGCCATGGCATCTACACCTTCCGATTCGACCAACAGACGGGACTGGCCGTTGCGCTCGACTCTTTTGCCCTGCGCAATCCGTCCTTTTTAATTCCTTCGGCAGACGGAAAACATGTGTATGCCGTAAGCGAGATGAACGACAGTACAGCCTCCCTCAGTGCCTTGGCCTTTGACAAACAAAGCGGTCACCTAAGTATGGAAAAGACCCTGCCTACGCAAGGAGAAGACCCATGCCATGTGTCGACCAACGGCAAACTGGTGCTTGCGGCCAACTATAGCGGAGGGAGCCTTTCTGCCTTCACGCTCACGAAGGATGGCAATCTGGATACCCTTGTCGCAAACTTCAAGGGAAGTACAGGAGGGCCAGATGCAGAACGCCAGCCGGTACCCCATATCCATTGCTCGCAATTCTCTCCCGACGGAAAGTATGTCTTCGCCACCGACTTCAGTGCCGACCGCCTGCTGCGCTTCCCGGTAGGGGCAGACGGAAAAAGCCTGTTGCCAGCCGACGCGGCATTCGGCATAGAAGACGACTCCGGACCACGGCACTTCCTGTTCAGCACCGACGGGAAGCATGCTTACCTCATCAGCGAATTGTCTGGCAAAGTTACCGTATTCAGCTATACCACCGACGGCAAGCTGGAACAACAGCAAAGCATCGTGGCCGACAAAGCCGCGGCAAGAGGCAGTGCCGACATCCACTTGAGTCCCGATGGACGCTTCCTCTATGCCAGCAACCGGCTGAAAGAAGACGGCATTGCCATCTTTGCCGTAAATGCAGACGGAACCTTAGTGCCAGTCGGGTACCAGAAGACAGGCATCCATCCGCGCAACTTTCACATCACACCCAACGGCAAATACCTGTTGGTAGCCTGCCGGGACAGCAACGTGATTCAAGTATATGGACGCAATGAGGAGAACGGTCTGCTGACGGATACCCACCGGGACATCCGGATAGACAAGCCCGTATGCATACAATTTGTGCGCTAAAGCCCACCATTCTCCGTTAATAAATCATAACTGGCATGGGACACACCAATAACTTGACTAACTTTGTTTTGGTTATACAACCGAATAAAAACAATAGCTTATGAAGAAGATATACATAGCAATAGCCTCAGCCTTGCTGATAGCCAACACCACGGTCGCCCAAACCGAAGTAACCGTAGGCGTAATGCACGGCAAGGACTATGGAGTGACCTACATGCTGCCTCAAACGGAACTGGAAATCGTTATCAACGCCACAAGGCACACCTACACGCCGGGAGAGTTTTGCCGCTATGCAGACCGCTACCTGAGGCTGAGCGACGTGTCGGGGGAAGCCGGTGAATATTGGACACTGGACAACGTGCAACTCCGCCCGGTAGGGGTGCCCGATAAGAGCAAGACCTATTTTGTGAAGCTGAAAGACAAGACCACCGCCCCCCTTATGGAACTGACGGAAGACGGCATTGTACGCTCCATCAACCTCCCATTCAGTGGCGACCGCCCCCGTAAAAACACACCAGTCCCAACGGATGACAACAGCGAACGCACAATAGATCCACGCAGATTCTTGACTGAAGAAATATTGATGGCCGGGTCGAGCGCCAAGATGGCCGAACTGGTAGCAAAGGAAATATACAGCATCCGCGAGAGCAAGAACGACCTGCTACGGGGTGAAGCCGATAATACTCCGCAAGACGGTGAACAGCTCAAGCTGATGTTGGACAACCTGAATCTGCAAGAGCGGGCCATGGTCGAGATGTTTTCAGGAAAAGTAACGGACACCCCACAAACCATAACCATACAGATTACCCCCAAAGAAATGAAAGATGAGGTAGCCTTCCGCTTTTCGCGTAAGTTGGGTGTAGTGGATAAAGAGGACTTGGCGGGCGAACCGTTCTACCTGAGCATTACCGACCTGGGAACCGTGCCCCAAGCATCGGTTGAAGAAGGGAAAAAGAAAGAACTCGAAGGGGTTGCTTACAATGTGCCCGGACGCGCCAGGGTAACTCTGAACAAGGGCAACGAAACATTGTTCGACGAAGAATTACCCATCACCCAATTTGGCAGCATTGAGTACCTGGCTCCCGTATTGTTCAACAAAAACACAGTTACCAAGGTGCAATTCGACACCACTACGGGAGGATTGCTGAAGATAGAGCGTGGAGAGAAGGAGTAAGTCCCTTTTGCAATACCATAATAAATAGAGGTTAGTATTTTACTTGGGAGCAATCAGCCGGATAAGCCCGTCACGCTGCATCCTCATCAGGTAGGTAGTGACTCGTGCTTCATAGCCCGCTTCACCGTGGAAGTGCGGAGAAAGCAAGGCAATTATCTCGCCTACCGTACGCCGCCCGTCTATCAACCTCCACACGGCTGTGCCATGCTCCTCAAGTTGCACGCGGGTGCAAGGCGACATTCCTTTGGGAAGCAGCCAACGCTGCATCCATTTCTGCCGAAAACGGGGGAGGGCAAGCACCACGCACTCGCCCTCCCACTCCGTCAGTACCTGGCTACCGGGCACGGGAACCGTGTCGAGTAGACTGACCTTTCCTACATTGTTACGCATAAACACCGGACCTGGGTTACTTGATGTTGGCATCTTCCAGCCCATAGCCATACTTGCGGTTGGCACGCTTCAACAGCCAAGCCACCAGCATGGAGAGGCAGGCAATGCCCGTAAAGATGCACATGGGCAGCGTGTAGTCGTAGACGTTCGACCCGTCGGCATTCCGGCCGATAATACAATAACGGTCGAGCACCCAACCGATGAGCGTGGGTATGCCCCACAGGCCGATGTTCTGGATGAAAAATATCAGCGCATAAGCCGTGCCAAGCTGGCTGACGGGGAATATCTTGGCCACCGAAGGCCACATGGCGGAGGGCACCAGCGAGAAGGCGATGCCCAAGACAATCATCAGCACGATGGCCACCAGCCAGTAGCTGACAGACGGGATGGCGTAGATGAAGTGCACCCCTATCAGCATGGCCGAGCCAAGCAGCATGATGCTGGCCGCACGTCCGCGCTTGTCGATGTAGCCGCCGAAAATAGGTGTAAGGAACAAAGCCCCCAATGCAGGCAGTCCGGCAAAGGTGCCGGCAATGCTCTCATCGATGCCATACTTCAGAATCATGAACTCGGAAGCGAACTTCTGGAAAGGAAACACACACGAGTAGAACAGCACGCACAGCAACGCGATGAGCCAAAACCCCGGGTTGCAGAGAATGTTCTTGACGTCGCGGAAAGAAAACTTCTCCGAGGGATCGCTATCGCCCGCAGCCTGTGCCCGTTCTTCCAGTTGGCGATCGAGCTTCTTGTCCATAACGGCAAAGAGGAAGAAAGCCACCAGTCCACCCGCCAGCAGCACCAAGCCAAGCAAGACAGGGGTGGTGAGTTCAAACGAACGCGCCAGCGGAATGGCTACTGAATAAGCAGCCTGCGAACCGATGCGCGCCAACGCCACCTGCACGCCCATGGCTGTAGCCATTTCCTTACCACGGAACCATTTGGCGATAATCTTCGTGACAGTGATGCCTGCCACTTCGGCTCCGACGCCGAAAATTGAGTAGCCTACGAAAGCTACAAACACACCTGTCTTGTAGCCAAAGAACGATGTTTGCCCGAAAAGTTGTGCTCCCTCGCCCGCCAGGCCAGTCATGGCGTAGTACTCCAGCGCCGTTCCGCCCACCATCAGGATAGTGGCCAGCCGACCGGTGAAGCGGATGCCGAAGCGGTCCAGAATGAGCCCACCCCAGATGAGCATCAGGAAAAACACGTTCAAGAAGCTGTAACCACCGGTATAGAAACCGAAGTCGGAGCTCGTCCACGCCAGGTCGGCCTCAAGCATCGACTTGAGCGGTGCTACTACATCGTTCACGTAATAAGCGGCCATCATGGTGAAGGCCACCACAAACAACGCCCCCCAACGCCTTGCCTTGGAGTCGTTCAATAAAGGTTTCACTTGTCCTGTCATATCTCTTACTGTAATTTCATATTCTTTTCCCTCGGGTAGTGATGACTATCCCCTCGGGTAGCGATGACTATCCCCTCGGGTAGTTCCGATTACACCACGGTGCGTCCAGAAGGACTCCGGCATGGGCAGCAAAAAAGGTTGGCGCCCCTTGGGTCGCCAACCTTCACTTGTTATTTCCTCAACCGGCCAGCATTTTCTTGCAACTTCGCTCTCACGTTATTGTGCAGAATCGGGAGCGGCGGGTGTCGTGGCCGGGGCATCGGTCTGCGGTGCAGTGGTACCTATCGGCATGTTATAGGGATTGGTGGCCTGCTCCTGCTGTGCCTGCTCCATGATGATGTCGCCGCTTTGCGTTGCTGTAGGCAACACATAGGCCGAGGCAATGCTCACTACGACCATGAATGCAGCGAGTGTCCAAGTTGCTTTCTCGAGGAAGTCGGTGGTCTTGCGCACACCCATGATTTGGTTGGATGATGCGAAGCTCGACGCCAAGCCGCCTCCTTTGGAATTCTGAATCAACACGATGAAACACATCAGCACGGCGGCTATCAGCATTAGGATAATCAATAAATAGTACATTTTTGGTTATTTGGATTTAGCGTTAATAATCATTTGTTCCACTTCTCTGATTTGGTCTGCAAAGTAAGCACTTTTTTTTGGATATTTCAAACTTAATTTTTTAATAATTTCAAGCGCCTTCTCATAACGTTGCTGTCGGATATAAATTTTAGCCAGTGTTTCGGTGAAATAGCTGTCGTCCAATTCATCGTCTGTGGGCATCGGAGCACCTGCTGGGGCGTGTTCGCCTTCTTCGGCGGAAGGTGCAGCCTGTTCGCCACGGATGAAGCCGTCTATCAGCTCCTGCCCCCGCAGCTTAGGGGCGTCTAGAGTATCTTCGGGAGCTTGCTGCATCAGGTAGGCCATGTAGTCCATGGTGTAGTCCAGTTCCATCTGCTTGGGCTGTTCTTCGGGCATATCAGCCAGGAAAGCGTCAATTAGCGCCAGCGTACGGTCCACACCGGGTTCTTCCTTTTCCATGACCATGGGTTGCCTGCCAGCCACAGGTTTGCGGCGCTCGTACAGACAGCCTTCTATCAAGCGGAACAGCATGCGGCGGTCGGCCACAAACAGCACAGACTTACGCAGTTCATCACCAAACGTGTCGTCATGCAGCAGGTAAAGGTTCTTCAGATACAGCAGCCTGGCCAACTGGAAGTAGGGATAGCGCGACAGCACTGCACGGAGCTCTTCCAGCGTGTCGCGGTTCAGTGCGTCAGGCCGGCGCACCCATGATTGCAAAGTTTCGGGAGTCATACGGGGCAATTACCAGTTGGCTACTGTAGAATTGAATATCTGTTCCGTAATGTCCCGCACCATGACGGTTATCAAGCCGTCCTGCACATCGGTCAGCAGCTGGGAAGAGTCATACGTCTGGAATGCCGTGAATTGCTGGTTCTCGAAGTCATCCTTGTGGTCCACGTTGTTCACGTACGTCACCGACACGGTCAGCGTCAGCTTCACTTTCGACGAATATCCGCTGGCATCCACCGATTCGTTGAATTGGTTATAGCCCGTAATTTCTCCGCCTATCTCAAGGTCTCCACCCGATTCCACTATTTGCAGCTGCGTCTGCTGGGTGAACATATCCCTCAACCTCTGATTGAATTCAATGGCTAACGGGGCATACACATAGTCAGCCACATTTTGAAAGTCCCTGATGGTTATAGTTTTCACCTTGCTGTAATCGATGGAAGTAATCGGCGCCAGCCCCATGCTGATGCGGCACGAATATACAACGAGAGCCAATACTCCTATGGCAGCTATGCCTGCCAACTTTTTAATCCAAGCCATATTCCTTAATTTTTCGGTATAATGTGCGCTCCGAAATATTCAAATCCAGGGCTGCTGCCTTACGCTTGCCATGGTGTTTCTCGAGCGCCTTGCGTATCATTTCCTTTTCTACTTCATCCAAAGAAAGAGATTCTTCCACATATTCTTCCGTATCCTGAATGTCATCATCCGTCGGTTTGTGCACATCCTTCACCGGAGTTGGAATAATGGTGGGGATGTCCAGCGGCTGTGCGGCCACTACCTGAGGATGCGAAGTATAGGGCACTGCTGTGCCGCTTCCTACATTGCTCCGTTCTTCCATAATCTCATGCACCAGTTTCTTCAACTCCGTCACGTCCTGGCGCATGTCAAAAAGTACTTGATAAAGAATCTCCCGTTCACTGCCAAAGTTTTTTCCATCTTTCATGCCAAACAGCACAGGCAAAGTACGGGCATTATGTTCGACGGGCAAATACCCCTTCAATATGGCCGCATTGATATCACGGTTGGTTTCTATGATGGATATCTGTTCTGTAATATTCTTAAGCTGGCGCACATTTCCCGGCCACGAATAGGCCAGTAGCACCTGCTTGGCATCATCAGTCAGCTGAATAGCCGGCATGCGGTACTTCTCTGCAAAATCGGAAGCAAACTTGCGAAACAGCAATATGACATCATCTCCCCGTTCACGCAGAGGAGGAACTTGGATAGGCACCGTATTCAACCGATAAAACAAGTCTTCCCGAAAGCGCCCATCAGCAATAGCTTGAGTCAAATTCACATTGGTGGCTGCCACAATACGCACATCAGTTTTCTCCACTTTGGAAGAACCGACTTTTATAAACTCACCGCTTTCAAGCACACGAAGCAGACGGGCTTGGGTAGACAAAGGAAGTTCGCCTACCTCATCCAGAAAGATCGTCCCGCCATTCGCCTCACCAAAATATCCTTTCCGTTCGCCTATGGCACCGGTAAACGCACCTTTTTCGTGCCCGAACAGCTCAGAATCAATTGTCCCCTCAGGAATAGCTCCACAGTTGACAGCAATATACTGTCCATGCTTACGGCGGCTATACTGATGAATAATCTGTGGGAAACTTTCCTTGCCCACACCACTCTCACCCGTAATCAATACCGAGAGGTCAGTCGGAGCCACCTGAATAGCAATATCTATCCCCCGCATCAAAGCTTCATTATTCCCTATGATGCCGAAACGCAATTTTATTTGTTGTATCTCCGCCTTTGTCATGTTACAAATTTTCCTCCGTAGTATCAAGCTTCAGTTTGTCACTGTCATCTCGCTTATCATAATACTGCTTCTTCAGAGGCCTGGCATGAAGTTCCTTATCACGCACCCGGTTACGAAATACATCAATGGCCACATATACAGCCTGGCGGAAAGAATCTTCCGAAGCAATGCCTTTTCCGGCTATATCATAAGCGGTTCCATGTGCCGGCGAAGTTCGTACCACAGGAAGGCCAGCTGTAAAATTCACTCCTTCGTCCATAGCCAATGCCTTGAAAGGTGCCAGTCCTTGGTCATGATACATTGCCAAAACGCCATCAAACGCAGCAAAATTTCCTGAGCCCATAAAACCATCTGCCGGATATGGACCATAACACAAGACACCCTTTGCAGACATTTCCTGAAGTGCAGGGATAATAACGCTCTGCTCCTCTGTCCCTAGCAAACCGTCATCTCCGGCATGGGGATTCAACGCCAACACGGCAATACGGGGAGCACTGATCCCAAAATCAGACTTCAGCGATTGGTTAAATATCGCCAGCTTTTCTTCTATCAATTCCTTGGTAAGCGTCGAGGCTATCTGGCTCACCGGAATGTGTCCTGTTACTAAAGCCACCCTGAAATCATTTTTCAGCAGAATCATTAAAGCTTTCCGGCCATCTCCCAATTTTTGCTCAATGTACTCCGTGTGACCGGGGAAAGCAAATTCTTCCGACTGAATGGTATGCTTGTTAATAGGAGCGGTCACCAACACATCTATCAGTCCTCCCTTGTATTCTTCTATGGCTCTCTCCAACGCACCCAAGGCAGCCTTTCCCGCTTCCGTATCCGGCTTCGAAAACTCCACCTTAACCTCATCTTCAATGCAATTCACAATGCTCAGACGATTATCTGCCGCATCCGCTGCTGAATTGACAATACTGAAGTTTGTAGACAAATCCAATGCCTTACGATGATAAGCTGCCACTTTAGGCGAACCATAAATCACCGGTGTACAGAGCTCCAACATCACCGGATCGGAGAAAGTTTTCAGAATAACTTCATACCCTACTCCATTAATGTCTCCTTGCGTAATTCCTATCTTAATCTTTGTATTTTCCATTTTTATTTTTCCACATTAATCGTATCTTTTTGAGTGGCTCCCACCGGAATTTCAACCCCTTCTTGTTTACTATTCGGCAATTTCAAGGTATATAGCGAAGCTTCCATTTGCCGAACCAGATTTCGCTTCAACTTTTCCGGAGCATAGACAAATATCTCCACCACAATAACCCTCTGATTGGCTCTATCCACACGCGAATGAGATACGAATGGTCCTCCCATTAAGTCGCCTTTCACTCTCCATAAGCCACGGGCTTCAAATGCATATTCACCTTGTACCACAATGGGGCGCACATCCGTCAACAAAGAATCCGTCATCATATACATTCCCTCCCTGGCTCCTGGAATATTGATTTTCATCACAGAATCACGCTTGTGTACGAAGTATTCTTTTGTAAAAGTATCTTTATCCTGATAGGGATAGGAATATATCACAAAATTCTGGTCGGCTACAGCCGCATTCATACCTGCCCAAAAGAAATTCTCTCCTTGCTTGGATGCAGTCAACTCACTGGGTACCCAGACATCGCAGTCAAACATACTTTTTACCTTAGTAGATATATAATCGCTATGGCTTTCTTCTAGCAATGCCATCTGCCTGTTCATCTCAGCATGCGTGAAAAAGTCAACAATGACCTGTGTATTTTCCGTCACGAACTCGGCAAACGAAGCTTCATCAGGAGCTTGAATAGTCAGAATCATCTGCGGAGCAGCATAAACATCCTTGGCATACTTAAATTTGGGCTGCGTATAACGCTCCGGATTCACTTCTGCAATAATTATATTGCGAATCAACTTTAATGTAGCATCATAATTGTAAGGGTCGGTATACATAATGCGGAAAGACCGCTCCGGTTGCGGAAGCCCCGGCACATCAGAATCAAGCACATTGAACAAAGCTCTGCCTGCAGGACGTTCCCACATGCCTTGATCTATTACCACTAACAGTTCATAAGCCTGTCCGCTGGAAACTGGAGTAAAAATGCCCTTCTTCCCTTTTCCTCCACATCCAGAGAAAAAGACCAGCAGAAATGCCATGCCGAAATAAAATGAGTAATTCTTCATACGATATGAGTTTTGTTCTTACAAAGCTACAAAGAATGGCTTATATCCTTCATACCTCCGCAAATAATTTATATTAATTTATTTTTTCTGTTCTTGTCTAGCAGTAGACAGCATGCCACAAGCAGCATAAATATCTTCTCCGCGTGAAGCACGTATTGTAGTAAATAATCCATGTGCAGTCAAGTAATCGCGAAAGGCTACCATTGTTTCCATATCAGCCCCTTCCAGTTCCACATTAGGAATAGCGTGAAAACGAATCAAGTTGATACGGCAATCCAACCCACGCAATAATCTCAACAGTTCCTTGGCATGCCCCACTGAATCATTTACCCCCTGAAACACAATATATTCAAAAGACAACCGACGCTGTTTGCTAAAATCATATTTCCTCAAAAGATCCACTATTTCTGTAATGGAAAAAGCCTTTTCAGCAGGCATCAGTTCCTTCCGCAACATAGGCAAAGGAGCATGGAGGCTGATAGCCAAATGACAGTCACACTCTTCTATATAGCGCTGCAACCCTTTGCGCAAACCTACTGTAGAAAGAGTTATCCGCTTAGGACTCCAACCATATCCATAAGGTGATGTCATAATATGCAAAGCCTTCAGAACTTCATCCAAATTGTCTAAAGGCTCGCCCATTCCCATCATTACAATATTGGTCAAATTATCCCGTTCAGGCAAGGAATTAATCTGATTGATGATTTGTCCTGCAGTTAGATTTGCCGTAAACCCCTGCTTACCTGTCATACAAAACCGGCAATTCATTTTGCAACCCACTTGGGAAGATACACAAAGAGTAGCACGTCCCTCCTCAGGAATATATACAGCCTCAACAAAATGCCCTTCACCCGCTCTGTACAGATATTTCACTGTACCGTCTACCGAACGCATTGCATCTATCGGTTTTTCACTCCCTACCTCATAAATGTCTTTCAATGCCTCTCTATGCCTCAATGAAAGGTTTGTCATTTCATCAATTGAAGCGACCTTCTTATCATACAACCATGAGGCTATCTGTTTCGCTGCAAACCCAGGCATCCCTACATTTTGTACTACAGCCTGCAATTCCTCCAATGTCAGACCTAAAAGTGACCGTTTCGACATACCTAACTTATTATCTATTTTTAGCCAAAAAGCCACCCAGACTTGTAAAACCCGGGTGGCCCTTTATTATTTAAAAAGGAGAAAAAAAGTACTCCACTCTATTAAAAGAACAGATAACGGGAATCTTTCACATCTGCCTTCAGGTATAAATCGTTCAAGAACTGACTTGCCATACGGGTGTACAAACCGACCAATGCTTCTTCTTCAGTCTTTTGGTCATAAGTCCCATCCAGATTTTCTTTAGCGTAAGTCTGAAGAACAAATACACCACCATTACCCTTAATCGGAGCACTCAGCTTATTCACTTCTCCTACCGAAGCATATGCACTAACCAAAGGTTCACTGCTACGCAAAGCCGAAACATAAGCAGGAGCTCCAAAAGTCACCAGCTTCACAGAATCTTGAACAGCGTTCTCCAAGCCTTTGTACTGATCAAATGATGTAGCGCCCGAAGCTTTCATATCAGCCATAATCTTTTCTGCTTTCTTATCACGGAGCACTTCATACCTCAACTGATCCTGAACCAAGGACAAAGGACGATAACCTTCGGGAACAATACTTTCCAAACCGACTACCAGCATGTGGTCACTCTCTCCACACTCATACAAACCGGAAACTTCACCCGGCTTAGCTTCGAAGACCCATCTCAAAGCGTCTTTGGTATCACGGATACCGCCAATGCCATGCTCTGCACTCGACAAATCATTTCTATCCAATAACCGATAGCCTGCATCTTCAGCA
This sequence comes from uncultured Bacteroides sp., assembly GCA_944320635.1. GTDB lineage: Bacteria > Bacteroidota > Bacteroidia > Bacteroidales > Bacteroidaceae > Bacteroides. The sequence goes on from CALUIF010000078.1 coordinate 12,549, forward strand.
TTAGCCACCATCTTCTCCAATGTATTATTGGTAGCAATAAAAGAGCTAAAGTCATTGTATGCCTTACTGTAAGTTTCCTTGCTAAAGTCTACCGGACGCTTCACAATGGCTACTTTATATTTCTCCTTTACAGCTTTCTTATCAGTAACCTGCATAATGACATTGGCCTGTGTCAAAGCCAAATTAGCAAGCTCGCCTTTGGCAAGAGTAGTGATAGCACCGATATACTTCAAATTGTCACCATCAATCTGGGCTCCCTCATAATTGGCAGACGATATCCATGTCGGCTCACCCGTCTGGCCATATTTCTTAGCCAGTTCAGCGAAATCGGCACCGCCTTTAATGGCGTCATAAATACTGTCGGCCAAAGCCTTCGTCTTGGCGGCATCTGCTGCCACTACTTGAATCTGACGGAACTCAATGGAATCAGGCATAGAAGTCTTGCCCAATTTCTTAAACGAATTCAAGGTATTATCGGCAGCATAATAATAAGGTCCAAAAACATCACCTATAGCTACAGAATCCAAACGTGCAACCACATCTGATGGCAACGTGCGTGTAGTATAATACAAGTCGACATAAGGAACGGACGAACCGGTAGAACGCACAAACGTAGTATAATCACTCGTAGTGTTGGCAAGCTGAGATGTATATTCTTCCATTTCCTTTTGAAGAGCATCTCTGTCGGCTTGGCTTGCTGTTACCTGTACATCAATATATTTAATATTACGGGTTTCGACATATTGCCTATACTGTTCTTTTTTCTTATCGTATGCAGCCTTCAAGTCTGCTTCAGAAATCGAGACCAAAGAATCGGCAACAGCCGTATAGGGCACAGCCGCAAGCAACAGATTGCTTTGATCATTCTTGCCATTAAATGCCTCTTGCGCCTCTACAGGATTAGAAAGGAGAGAGTTTGCGATCAAGGCCATGTACTTTTCCTGCAGGCGGGTCTGTATCAAAGTTTTCTCAATGAACCTCCAGAAATTGTACATTTTCTGATAATATTCAGCATATTGCGAAGGCAATTGTGCCACATTCACCTTGGAATATTCCACCAAGAATTGTTTCAGCACATCCTTATCAAAAGCGCCAGTACTTGGATTACGAAATGGAGTCTGTTGCAACAAGGGATGCGTACCAGCGTCTATTATCGCCTGAATTTCTTCATTAGGAACGGCCAAGCCCAACTTCTCTGCCTCATTTTCAATCAGCTTATTATTAACATATGTCTGCCAAACTTCATCTTTCAACTGATCTGATTGTGCATCGCTCAACGCATTCAAACCACTGGAAAATTTAACGACTTCGGTATACTCTTCCAACAGTGTCTGATAATCTTGAGCAGAAAGCGATTCTCCATTAATCTCACCTACATCTTGCGATTGGTGTGGCTGAATTACTTGCCATGCGTCACCTGCAATAAAGGCAAACAAGGCCAACCCCACAGCAATCACCAACAAGGGTCCTTTTGACCGAATTTTTTGTAATGTTGCCATTTCTTTGTAAATATGTTTTTATTAATTATTTATATTTGTTCCTTGTATATGTTCATTTTTAGCGCACGAAGATACAAAAAATGCATTTACCCATCTACCTATTCCCTAAAAAAATATTCGTAAAGGCGATTATTCAAGCACTTTCAGGCGCACCAGCTCTATTTTTGTAGCCGCTACCTTGACTATTTTGAACAAATAATTGCCTATTGCCACTTCCTCATGCAGTTTAGGAAAGCTTTGATAATGATTCAATATCAACCCACCTACCGTCACGTAATCATCCGACTCAGGCAATGCCAAATCAAAAGTCTCGTTGACCTTATCTATCTCCAAACGGGCAGAAAGCAAATATTCACGCTCATTCACTTTCTTACAAATATAAGGACTATTGTCATGTTCATCCTCTATCTCACCAAAAATTTCTTCCACCAAATCTTCCAGCGAAACAATGCCGGTAGTTCCGCCAAACTCATCAACCACCACCGCAATGGTTTTCTTTTGTTGCATAAACAACCTCATCAGCTTATGCGCACCCATGGTTTCCGGCACAATGGGTATTTCTTTCACATTCTTTCTCCACTCCTGCGGATTTCTGAACATTTCCGAAGAATGAATATAGCCCACCACATGGTCTATATCGCCATCATAAACAATAATTTTAGATATACCGGATTCTACAAACAGACTCTTTAAATCTTCCAATGAAGTACTTACATCCACCGCCACTATTTCTGTACGGTGCACCATGCAATCACGGATTTTTATATTGGAAAAATCGAGTGCATTTTGAAAAATCTGCATTTCCGTATCCATCTCACTGTCTCCACCCTCCTTATTTTCCAAACTCGACTGAATGAAATGGTTCAAAGTGATTTTCTCGAAAGCTTTATCCGAAGCATCTTTACGGATTACCACTCCAAACAATCTCAAGACAATAGCCGATACTCCAGATATCAGCTTGGATATAGGACACAATAAGGCATAAAATATGAATAAAGGAATCGCTAAAACACGAAAAATGCCATCAGGATTAAATTGGAACAGCAATCTGGAAAGTCCTTCACCCACAAGCAGAATAAAGATTACCGAAACAACTATCCGAACCAAAATCAACAAGAAGTCGTTTGCCTGCCAACTCTCCCCTACCAAGTCTACCATCAATACCACATATATTACCAAAGCCAGATTTTTTCCAACCAGCATGGCAGAGATAAAATCCCCCGGATTACGCAAAAAATGGGACACAATATCTAATGTCAGCCCAGCCTTTCGCTCCACATCAAAACGCAACTTATCAACCGACACAAAAGCGACCACCCCACCTGCAAAGAAAGAATAAAGCAACAGCGTTACTATCAAACCGATAATATCAGCTTCCATAATGATACACCTTTATTGAACAGAATCATTTTGCAAGCTGTCCGCCGGAACAGCTGTTGCGTTTTCCTCATCCACATAAAAAACAGTATTGTTCACCTTAAAGAAAGTATATTTCGTCATTTGTTCATTCGATTCAAACCCTTCGGCATAAATAATACGGTCAATCTGTTCTACCCTTACAGCCTTGTCAGAATAAACCCTCTTCTTATTTTGATCCCAATACAACAGTTCTGTATCAAAATTCTCTCCTTTCTGATTCTGTATATGAACATTATGAATCAACTTCCACAATTTTTGTTTGTCATAATAATAAGCCGTATCGGCCTTAATGCTGGCTTCTACTTGAAACAGTGAATCGAATTTTTCCACATACACCCCTTTTTCAAACGACCAATACGATGGGGTCTTCTTATCGTACACCAGCCATTCTTCAGCACTCAAGCGGTAACGAATGACGCCCGAATCCGAAACCAACGTCTCTACTCCGCGCGTATCCATCACCGGCAACGAATCGCGTTCAGTAATGGCGGCACCCAGTTCTTTTTTCTTCCCTGAACAAGATGAAAACAAAAGAAGCATAACCGCCGCCAAGGCAACGGTTATGCTTACATATTTACAGTATACAACGTTTATCTGTTGTTGTACTTGTTGCATGTCACTTATCTGATGGTTGTAGATTCACCAATCCAACCGCCTATATCTATGCGGTCACCCTTCTGATAACCCAGCATAAACAAGTCTTCTGACGAAGGAGTATGTTTCGAATAAGTAGCAATCAGTTCATTTGCCTGATCAGCCACAGAAGGATCTACCGACTTAGCCCTACTCAGCTTGTCCAGAACCAAGAAATAAGTACACTTATTCAGCGCAGCCTCGTCACTCCAGTTCGGGCTGGAAGCATAAGCACTGGCCAGCAACAGATACGGATTACCATTATTACTGTTATAGCTGATGGCCTTCTGGCAATAAGTCTTGCATTGCGAATATCTCTTTTCATGCAAGAAAGCAGAAGCTATAGCCGTGGCCATTTCGCACTTTCTGTTATTATCCGTTTCCTTATCCAGACCTTCGTTGAACAGTTTTACAGCCGTATCATACTCACCTTTCTTAAAATACATACCACCTACACCTATGGCTGCATCAGCAGTAGGCTCAATGGCATACATATATTCGGAAGCCTTGAAGTAAGCATCGCTATCCGTACATTTCATCATGCTCAAAATATTCACAGCCTTCTTCAAGAAAGCAGAATCCGTCTTATGCTCCTCGATCTGCGGACCATAGATTGATTGCAGAGACTCGCAATCGGCTACACCGCTACTAACGAACATTGCCACCAAATTCTCCTTAATAGACTCCAGATTCTTCTTTCTTTTCTCATTGGTCTGGGCAGCAATTGCCTGATCAATGTAGTTAGAAGCATCAATATAATCTTGGAAGAACTGATCTACATGGCTCTTGTCAGCCTTCACAATCTCCATCGACATATTCAGGAAATAGTGCAGAATAGCACCTTGCGTGTTTGCTTTGTCAGCATCAACCGATTGTTTCAACCAAGCATAAGCTTGCTTCACATCCATTTTAGGAGCATATACCATATAATCGATTGCTTTGGCACCGAGAGCGCCATCTACCGTAAGACTCAGTTTGGTACCTTTGGCAATAAACTCAGGGATATACTTCATTCTCAAATCGTGAACTTCCATCAATCCATCAAAGAGTTTCTGATACTCAGCCGAATTACGGTCCTTAATGCCTTTCAACAGATTTTGGTGAATTTCAATGGCATCCAGGAATGTGTAATAACGCAATGTCGGGCAATCTCTCAACACCGCCATACAAGGCGCATAAGCATCCTTGTAGTTCTTGGCATTCACAGCTTCATGCGAAATACTACTGTTCGAATTACAGTCTTCTGTCTGTGCGAAAGCGCTGGTTACTCCACTCGAAAGAAGCACTACAGCTACAAGCGTCTTAATTTTCATTTTACTTTTTATTATTAGTTGTTATATAGTGTCTATTCATATCCACCGTCAATCCACTTTGCGTTTAAAGAACCAACGTTCGTTGAACGTAATGCCAATACACAACCGCAAGGTATTTTCATCCAAAAACGCCGCCATAGTTCCTTTTGTCTTGACGTATTGCGCCGATATGCTTACCATGGAACGGGTTCTCGGAATCGGTAAACCAAAACCGGCCGTTATCCCATACTCGTCAGCAGCCCGTTGCCCGTTTATCTTATAATAAGGCTTTGAATAATAAGCTCCTATACGATATTTCACAAAAGCCAGATAACTACGTCCCATGGGGTTGGGGATGTATTCCGCTCCGATTCCAATCCTTGCCCGCTTACAGAAAACGTTTTCATTCTCATACACCACCTTGTCCCAATTCTGCAACATGCCGTCCACACCTACCGTCAAGCGGTCATCGTAAACATAGGCCAAGCCTACTCCCACAGTTGTCGGTATTCCGTAGTCTGCCTCAATATCCGTCCGCGTAACAGTTGTCCCCGAATCACTGGAGCCGCCGTTCTGGCGCATTTCATAGGCCGTACTATTCAAGTTATGCCCCGGCGAATATACTGCTCCAAGCGTCACACTGTGCTTCTTGCCCAAAGGCTGCGTATATTGCAAACCAAAATCCAGCTTATAACTATGCACATCCACATTCGTCTGGATAGTAAACGGATAGTTTGACGAACTTAAGGGGAAAGTCTCCTCCATTGTCCGCGTTATGCCTCCCCAAAGGTACGAAATATTTGCACCGACAGAAAGATTTTTAAATATTTTAAAACCTCCACCGAAATAAAGTTGGTGCAAACCGCCCTCTCCACTGTATGTAGTGACATAAGAAGCTGCCGAATTGTCCGAATCCACATATGATTGGCTCAGGCTATAACCCACATTGGAGTACGGCAGCAAACCTATGCTGATAGCCGCCCATTTGCTGGCACGGAATTGCATGGTAATATAGTCAAAACTGGAGTTCCTGGCATTCTGCTTCAACGTCCCGTTGCTGAAGTTTGTGTTCTGCAAAGAAATTCCACCATCAAAAATAAATGTCAAAGAATCTACTGCCGTATAAGCCGCCGGATTGGCAAAGTTCACCTGATACTTGTCGCGCAGCCCGTAGGCAATCCCTCCCATCGCCTTGCTGTTACCCGAACCCTGGTCGGCCATTTGCCCGTACCCATACCGCGTATAAGGCGAGTTTGTATTGTTTTGAGCTACCGTCGCTCCGGATAGTAAGGTAAACAAAAGCGCCAGAAGTGCTTGTCTATATTTTGTCATTATTATAGCCTAAAATTCTATTTAACCCTTTCAAAACTAAAAATCTGTCTGCAAAGATGACACTTTTTAAGTTTGTATCAAAAGAAAAATCATCGCCGCCAGTTAAAAAAACCAAAAGTTCAGGATATTTATGTTTCATATCCCTGATGTATCCTTCTATTTCATACTCCATACCCTTCAGCACCCCGGCACGAATGGCAGTTTCCGTATCTTTGCCCAACGGACACATGCGCCCCTCAGCCTGCACAAGAGGAAGGTGAGCAGTAAGATGATGCAACGCCTTGAAACGCATCTGCATGCCCGGCGATATATTGCCGCCATGATACCGCCCTTGCGCATCGACAAACTCATACGTAATGCACGTACCCGCATCAATCACCAGCACATCTTTCCCCGGGAAACGGGCATTGGCCGCCACCACGGCAGCCATACGGTCGTACCCCAACGTCTGAGGTGTTTCATACAGGTTTTCTACAGGTAGAGGAGTATCCCTGTTCAGCCAAAGTAAAGGGAAGGGCAAGCCTTTGAGGCACTTTGTCACCGCCTCCTCCAAATCTATCACCGTCACCGCTATAGCCCTGTCAAATGGGTATTTCCTGCAAAACTCAGGCAACCGCTCCAATGTCTGGTTAGAGTCGAATGCCACTTCTTTCAACTCATCACCATCAAAAGCCGCCAACTTGGCCACCGTATTGCCTATATCGATCACTAAATTCATACCAACTTAGCCTATTGAAAATGCGGTGCAAAAGTACGGTTTTCTTTTGATTCTAAAAAATACTAAATCCGTTCTTACCTATATATTATCCTTTGCGCTATAATGCTTCAATATATTTCCACCATATTTCCACTCCGGCTACCGCCAACAAAAAAAGATGGATCCCACACTCGGGAGACCCACCTTTTCTATTGTATAATGTGCGAAATTGGCTTACTCGGCCAACTTGCCGTCAGAACCCAGCACGTTCACAATCTTGTGCTTGTAGAGTTTCTCCATCTCATCGCGGGCCGGACCCAAGTATTTACGCGGGTCGAACTCAGCCGGCTTCTCGGCAAATACCCTACGGATAGCAGCCGTCATGGCCAAGCGAGAGTCGGAGTCAATGTTAATCTTGCAAACGGCCGACTTGGCTGCCTTGCGCAACTCGTCTTCGGGAATACCGATAGCAGCTTCCAGCTTGCCGCCGTATTGGTTAATCATATCTACATACTCTTGAGGAACGGAAGAAGAACCGTGGAGCACGATGGGGAATCCGGGCAGCTTCTCCATTACAGCATCGAGCACATCGAATGCCAAAGGAGGAGGCACCAAGCGACCCGTAGCGGGGTCAACGTGGCACTGTTCGGGTTTGAACTTGTATGCGCCGTGTGAAGTACCGATAGAAATAGCCAAGCTGTCGCAACCTGTGCGGGTAGCAAAGTCGATTACTTCTTCGGGGTTGGTATAAGTGTGGTGCTCAGCAGAAACCTCATCTTCCACGCCAGCCAATACGCCCAGCTCGCCCTCTACAGTTACGTCAAACTGGTGGGCATATTCTACTACCTTCTTCGTCAAGGCAACGTTTTCCTCGTAGGGGAGGTGCGAACCGTCGATCATAACCGACGAAAAGCCCATGTCCACGCACGACTTGCACAGCTCGAAGCTATCGCCATGATCCAAGTGCAGCACGATTTCAGGGTGTGCGCAACCCAGTTCCTTGGCATATTCTACGGCACCTTCGGCCATGTAGCGCAGCAAAGTTTGGTTTGCATAGTTGCGCGCGCCTTTCGATACCTGCAGGATGACCGGCGATTTTGTTTCTACGGCAGCCTTTACGATAGCCTGCAACTGCTCCATGTTATTGAAGTTGAAAGCCGGGATGGCATACCCGCCTTTAATTGCCTTCGCAAACATTTCTCTGGTGTTTACGAGACCTAAATCTTTGTAATTAACCATTTTGTTTAAAATTTATTGTTAGTGAATTAAAAATTCTATGCAAAAGTAAGCATTCTCTGCAAAATAACGAAATGCCTGCAAGAATAATTTATCCCCCTGCCCGCACCCATTCATATATTTATATACAATCAATATACTTTAACAGCCAAGTGACAAGTCCACATAGCAAAAGATGCAAAGAGCAACCCTCTGCCCGCCGCGCGGAAGACTCTGCGCACCTTTGCCCACTCCTTAACGCTACATTGCCATAGCCTCTGCCACACTTCCTCCCCATGTTTGCTCCGCTCTTCCTCCGCTCTATAGAAGCGAAGCAGGAGCGGAGCAAAAGCGGAGCAAATACGCCCGGAATACGAAGGGGAAGCAAGGATTTCATTAACAAGCAATTGCGAAGGGAAACAGGCAATAGTTACGCACTTTTTCAAAAAAATCTCCGAAATATATTTTTCAGAGACGCGGAAAAGCTATATATTTGCAGACCAAAAAATTAGGAAAACATTAGTAATAATATTTTTTTTAAGAAAATGACTAAAGCTGATATTGTAAACGAAATTGCAAAGAACACCGGGATTGACAAAGTCACAGTACTTACAACCGTGGAAGCTTTTATGGAAGCTGTTAAAACTTCTTTGACAAAAGACGAGAATGTTTACCTCCGTGGGTTTGGAAGCTTTATCGTGAAGAAAAGAGCACAGAAAACAGCCCGCAACATCTCCAAAAACACCACTATTATCATCCCGGAACACAACATTCCGGCATTCAAGCCCGCAAAGACATTCACCATTGCTGTGAAAAAATAATAAACTGATGTATTAACTCATAAAATTGTAGAACTATGCCAAGCGGTAAAAAGAAAAAAAGACATAAAATGTCTACGCACAAGCGTAAAAAAAGACTGAGAAAGAACAGACATAAAAGCAAGAAGTAACTTCTTAGTCTAACGGACAATGGCAAAGAACAAACTTGTGAAATAATCATCTCGCGGGTTTGTTCTTTGTTTAAGCAAACAACTCTAAAAAGCCTATTTATTGTGACAAGCGAACTCGTAGTAGATGTACAGCCCAAGGAAGTATCCATCGCCCTGCTCGAAGACAAGCAGCTGGTGGAACTGCAAAGCGAAGGAAGAAACATATCCTTCTCGGTGGGCAACATGTATTTGGGCCGCATCCGCAAGCTGATGCCCGGCCTCAATGCCTGCTTCGTGGACGTGGGTTACGAGAAAGACGCTTTTCTTCACTACCAAGACCTGGGACCCCAGTTCAATTCTCTGGAAAAATACGTAAAGCAAACTTTAAGCGACCGTAAGAAACTGACTCCCATTACCAAGGCAACCCTGCTTCCCGACCTTGAAAAGGACGGAACAGTATCCAACACACTCAAGGTGGGACAAGAAGTAGTGGTGCAAATCGTCAAGGAGCCTATCTCAACCAAAGGACCGAGGCTTACGTCCGAACTATCATTTGCCGGACGCTACCTCGTACTGATACCTTTCAACGACAAGGTCTCCGTATCGCAAAAAATCAAGTCGAGCGAAGAACGCGCCCGCCTCAAGCAGCTGCTCATGAGCATCAAACCCCGCAATTTCGGGGTTATTGTGCGCACCGTAGCCGAAGGCAAACGCGTGGCTGAACTTGACGGGGAGCTTAAAGTACTGTTGAAGCATTGGGACGACGCCGTGGCCAAAATACAAAAAGCCACCAAATACCCCACACTGATTTACGAAGAAACCAGCCGTGCCGTAGGCCTGCTGCGCGATTTGTTCAACCCATCGTTCGAAAATATTTATGTGAACGACGATGCGGTATTCCACGAAATCAAGGATTACGTCGCCCTCATTGCACCCGACCGGACAGGAATTGTGAAGCTCTATAAAGGGCAGCTTCCTATTTATGATAACTTCGGTATCACCAAGCAAATCAAGGCATCGTTCGGGAAAACCGTCTCCTATAAAAGCGGGGCATACCTCATCATCGAGCACACCGAGGCTCTCCATGTGGTGGACGTGAACAGCGGAAACCGCACCAAAAACGCCAATGGGCAGGAAGCCAACGCGCTGGAAGTAAATCTTGGAGCCGCCGACGAACTGGCACGGCAACTGCGCCTGCGCGACATGGGAGGCATCATCGTAGTGGACTTTATAGATATGAACGAGGCCGAAAACCGACAAAAGCTTTACGAACGCATGTGCCAAAACATGCAAAAGGATCGGGCACGCCACAACATACTGCCACTCAGTAAATTCGGACTGATGCAAATAACCCGCCAACGCGTGCGTCCGGCCATGGACGTAAACACAATGGAGACTTGCCCCACCTGTTTCGGAAAGGGTAAAATAAAATCGTCCATCCTATTTACCGACACCTTGGAGGACAAGATAGACTACCTGGTCAACAAGTTGAAGATTAAGAAATTCTCGCTACACATCCACCCGTACATTGCCGCCTACGTCAATCAAGGGGTACTCTCCCTAAAACGCAAATGGCAGATGAAGTACGGATTCGGCATTAAGATTATTCCTAACCAGAAACTCGCGTTTCTACAATATGTGTTCTACGACCCACATGGGGAAGAAATCGACATGAAGGAAGAAATCGAAATCAAGTAAAGAAAAACGGGGCTGGCACCTTTGGAATATGTGGTTCAGCCCCGTATTCTTTTCCCATTACTCGTCTGTACCATGCGCTTGCAGGGCGGCAATGAGTTGCTCGTTCTCTCTGTGAGTGCCCACCGTAATGCGCAAGCAGTTTCCACACAAGGCCACTGTATGACGGCTGCGCACAATAATCCCACGCTCCACCAGATAACGATACAGAGCAGGCGCATCAGTCACCCGCACCAGAAAGAAGTTGGCATCCGTAGGATAAACCTCCTGCACACAAGGCAAGCCCCGCAAGACTTTACCCAGCCACCCGCGCTCGGTTTTCAGCGTATCCACCCAACGCTCTTTCTCATACAAACGGTAGGTCATCTCCAATGCCTGACGTTGGGTAAGCAGGTTTACATTATAGGGATATTTTATCTTGTTAAGGATGTCAACTATCGCCGGTGAAGCAAAGGCCATACCCAAGCGGAGTGCCGCACATCCCCAAGCTTTGGAAAAGGTCTGCAAGATGACGAGATTAGGATGTTCGGCCAACTCTGGCAGGAAACCGGCATCAGAGGCGAAGTCTATGTAGGCCTCATCAAGCACCACCAGCCCGTCGAAGGCCTGAAGTAGAGCTTCAATCTCGGTGCGAGCCAAACTGTTGCCTGTAGGATTGTTTGGTGAGCAGAGAAACATGAGTTTCGTATGCTCGTCGGCGGCCTCCAGCATGGCGCGTGCCGTAAACTGGAAATGCGTGTCGAGAAGCACCTTGCGGTACTCTACATCATTGACCTCGGCACACACTTGATACATGCCATACGTAGGGTCGATGGCCACCACATTGTCCACACGGGGCTCGCAAAAGGCACGATACATCAGATCGATGGCTTCATCACTTCCATTACCCAAAAAGATGCAGGCCGGGTCAACATGCTTGATGCGCGCCAAAGCTGTCTTCAGCTCGCGCTGCATGGGGTCGGGGTAACGGTTGTGGGGAGCATTGTAAGGGTTCTCGTTGGCATCCAAAAAAACGGAAGCCTCATGCCCGCTGTATTCATCGCGCGCCGATGAGTAAGGCTTCAGGCGCAGGATGTTGGGGCGCACCAGCTGTTCAAGGGTCCGTCTGCTCATACCTTGTCCCTCCCTAATCGCAAAGACACTGCCCGGCGGTGGCCGTCCAACCCCTCGGCCGCGGCCATGTTTTCGATGGCAGAGCCTATGGTTTGCAATCCGGCGGGCGTCAGTTCCTGGAAGGTGATTTTCCGCACGAAGCTGTCAAGGCACACGCCACTATAGGCCTTGGCATAACCGTTGGTAGGCAGGGTATGGTTGGTACCCGAAGCATAGTCGCCGGCACTTTCGGGAGCATAATGACCCAGAAATACTGAGCCTGCGTTGATGACGCCCGATGCCAGCAGGTGTGGGTCGTCAGTCTCGATGATGAGGTGCTCAGGGGCATATTCGTTGGTGAGAGCGAGAGCCTCCTGTGTGTCGCGCACCACAATGAGCTTACTGCTTTCCAGCGAACGGGCTGCAATGTCGTGGCGAGGCAACAGAGGCAGCTGGCGTTCGACCTCTGCCCTAACCTTTTCGGCCAAAGCGGATGAAGTAGTGACGAGCAAAGCCTGGCTGTCCACACCGTGCTCGGCCTGACTGAGAAGGTCGGCAGCGACAAAAACGGGATTAGCACTCTCGTCGGCCAGCACCTCTACCTCCGAGGGACCAGCAGGCATGTCGATGGCCACTCCATGCAAGCTGACCCATTGCTTGGCAGCGGTGACATATTGATTACCCGGGCCAAATATCTTATAGACACGAGGAATGCTCTCCGTGCCATAGGCCATGGCACCGATAGCTTGCACACCTCCGGCTTTGAAAATGCTGTCCACGCCTGCCACGCGAGCGGCATAAAGGATGGCGGGATGCACCTTCCCGTCGCGTCCGGGAGGAGTACAAAGCACTACCCTGCGGCATCCGGCTATGCGGGCAGGTATGGCGAGCATGAGTACAGTGGAAAATAAAGGAGCTGTTCCACCGGGTATGTAGAGGCCTACACGCTCTATGGGCACAGCCTTCTGCCAACAGACTACGCCCGGACAGGTTTCTACCCGCTTGCCTGTAAAACGCTGGGCTTCATGGAAGGTTTCAATATTCTTGGCGGCCAAACGTATGGAAGCTTTCAGTTCATCACTGAGGAAGCGTTCGGCCTCGTCCATCTCCTCAAGGCTGACCACGGGGGTGGACAGTGTGACATGGTCGAAGCGTTCTTCACAATCCAAAAGGGCTCGATCGCCCTCCGTCTCAATGCGGCGAAGGATGCCACACACCGTATCAGTAAGATTTGCCCGGTCGGCAACGGGGCGTTTTATTGCGTCCGCCCATTGGGCGGGGGTGGGATAGGTAATCAGTTCCATTCTTAATCGTCATTATTAATTGTCAACTGTCAATCGTCATAATACAGGTTCTCAGACTATCATTTTCTCTATCGGCAACACGAGTATGCCCTCCGCCCCCATGGCTTTGAGCTTACCGATGATGTCCCAAAAACATTGTTCATCGAGCACGGTGTGAACAGAGCACCAGCCTTCCTGTGCCAAAGGCATCACCGTGGGGCTGCGCATACCGGGCAGTACGGAAAGAATGGAGTCGAGTTTTTCACGCGGAGCGTTCATCAGCACGTATTTCTTATCTTCGGCTGTCTTCACGGCATCCATCCGGAAAAGGAGCTCATCGAGAATGGCACGTTTCTCCTGGCTCATGCCTTTGTGCCCGATGAGCAGGGCTTCCGAACGCATCACCACCTCAACCTCGCGGAGGCTGTTGCTTACCAAAGTGGAACCCGAGCTCACGATGTCGAAAATCGCATCAGCCAGCCCAATGCCGGGAGAGACTTCCACCGAGCCCGTGATGACATGAATGTCGGCCTGTACGTGCTGCTCACGAAGGTAACGCGAAAGGATGCCGGGATATGAGGTGGCTATCTTCTTGCCCTCGAACCACTGGGGGCCTGTATACTCCACATCCTTGGGCACAGCCAGTGAAAGGCGGCACTTGCTGAAGCCCAACCGCTTGAGAAGGGCAGCGTCTTCGCCCTTCTCCATGAACTCGTTTTCGCCTACTATGCCTACGTCGGCCACACCCGACGCTACGGTCTGCGGAATGTCATCGTCGCGCAGGAAAAGCACTTCGAGCGGAAAGTTGGACGACTGCACCAGCAAGGTACGCTTGCCGGCGCTGAGCTTGATGTCGGCCTCGCTGAGGAACGACATGGTTTCATCGTAAAGACGGCCTTTGGCCTGTACTGCTATTCGTAACATAATAAAATATAGTTTTTTGTACTTTACAAAGAAAAGAACGGGGCTTACCGCGCATTTCCCGATAAGCCCCGCCCTGTGTGTTGACTTGATGCTTCTGCCCAACAGCATACGCCACGCCTGCCTACCGGTATTGCCCGTCAGGATGATGATGGTGATGGCGATGATAGTCGGCAAAAGTAATCATATGTTGTTTCTGTTAATTCTGCGACAAAAATAAAGTTTCTTTCCGATATCAGCAAACATTTATAAGCCAAATTTCCATTTTTCTTTCATTTTATACTTTTATACTTCTACTTGGCATAAAGGTAGTAGGCGTGCATCTCGATGACACCTGCGGGAAGAAAGGAAAGAGGACGGCACTTGTTGCCGGGCAGGGGGGAATATTAGCACAAAGGATAAATATTTACAAAAGCATCTATTTCAAAGGCCATCACCCATCTTTTTCCTTCCAGACATGTCCGTATTTCCTACGCTCCACCTCCGACCCTATACGCCCATGTTTTGTCGGACTTGAGTCGGACTTGTCTCGGAGGAGAGTCGGAGGTGGTGCATAGTTGAGTCGACAAATATGTAGTAATATATTGATTTAGAATATAATACGAACACTTTGAAAGTTGTTTTTTGTAAAGAAATGTAGAAAATCAAAATTTTTCATGTAAGCATTTATGATTTTTTGTGCGGAGAATGCAAGAATTTCAATATGTTTACATTTTCCCAAACGTTTTTTCCCAACTATGAAAAATATTCCCCAAGCACCAACCATTATGCCAAAGTAAAACGCACGTAGGCGCGGTCGTCGAAAGAGCGGAGCCCCGCCTGCCTGCCCTTGGTGCTCTTGAACAGGGAGAGGCACAAGGGGTCGTTGTCCAACACGTAGCGCAAGTACTCCTCGGAGGCGCGCAAAGAAGGCAACACGCGGGGATAGCCATCGGAAGCCAGCACCACCTCCTCGCCCGGACGTACGGGATAGACACGCACCTGTTCCAGCGGCACGGGGAAGCCATCGATGACTGCATAGGCGTAGGGTGACGACGCGGAAGGCCGGTTCTGAAAAGTGCTTTGCATGCGGAGCAGGGGACGGATGAAGCGACGCCCCGGGTCGCTAGCCTCAACATCGGCGCGCGTGCCGCCGCTAAGCAGGAAGGCTTGGTCGAAGGCACACCGGGCTTCGGCTGCGACATGGTCTATCAACTTGGTATTCGGGTAAAAAGCCTCCCCCACTCTGCACGGGCAATCACCCACCTGCCACACCTCGCGGCGCGCCAAGCTGAATATCGCCACACTGGCTGTAAAACGGTGGGACGGAGAAGCGGCCACGTAGTCCTCCAACCCACGCCGGGCATAGAAGACACGCACTGCCCTGGTGAGACGCGCCACGGCCTGGGGCATATCCAGCGCGGGAGGGAAGCCGGAAATAGCTTCGGCCAGCAGCTCCATGGCCCAACGCCCGGAAGTTTTGCCGTCCAGGCGGAAAGCCGATTTCGACGTGGCTCCGTCAATGACGGCCACGTAGCCTGCAGGGGTGGCCAGCAAGCCATCTTCATTGTCCTGAGGCAACTGTTTCGCACGAAGGAAGTATTCGTGCGCCTCTATGCCGCCTGCGGGAGGAAGGGAAAGAGGGCGGCACTCGTTGCCGGGCAGAGTAACAGGTGTGGTCATAATGGATACGATCGTTGACGGGCGAACAAAGGTCGGAATAAATTTCGGAAAAGACAATAAAAGGGCTTTATGTCATTGCTTTGGTAGCGTTGAAACGCTGTCGTGCCAGTTAAAAAACTGTGTGTAGGGACTTTTAGCTTATATTTGCTACTATGGGGACGGTGGTTTGAGGCAGATTTTGTAATTTTGCGCCCGATTATGAAGAAGATAAAGCAACTCTACACAACAATGCTCGTAGCGACCGCGCTGTGCATCCTCTGCGCCACGCAGGCCCGGGGGCAGATAACCGGGGTGGTGACGGACTCGTTGACGGGCGAGCCACTGATGTACGTCACCGTGCAATACGAAGGCAAAGGCGTGGGCGCCGTGACCAACGTGGACGGCAAGTACCGCGTGGAAACGCGCCGGGGATGGAACGAACTGACTTTCTCGTCGATAGGTTACGTCACGCAGAAGGTAACCTTTGCTCCGGGCACGAAGGTCATCGACGTGCGCCTTGCACCCGACGACGTAATGCTCAGCGAGGTTGTGGTGAAGCCCCGCAGGGAGAGATACTCGCGCAAAAACAACCCGGCGGTGGACTTCATGCGAAAGGTCATCGACCATAAAAAAAACCTGAAACTGGAGGAGAAAGACTTCTACCAATATCAACGCTACGAGAAGATGAAGATGTCGCTCAACGATGTCACTCCCGAAAAGCTGGAAAAAGGCATTTACAAGAAGTTTTCTTTCTTCAAAGACCAGGTGGAACAATCGCCTAAGACGGGCAAGCAGATTCTGCCTATCTCTATCAAGGAAACGGCCAGCCGTACCATATACCGCCGCTCGCCCGAAAGCAAGAAGACTATCATCGAGGGCATGAACTCGTCGGGCATCGAGGAATTTTTCAGCACGGGCGACATGCTGGGCACGGTGCTGAACGACGTGTTTTCGGACATCAACATCTACGACGACAACATCCGCCTGCTGCAGCGCTACTTCACCAGCCCTATCGGCCGCGGCGCCATCAATTTCTACAAGTTCTACCTCATGGACACCCTCATGGTAGCCGGCCAGGAATGCGTGCACCTCACCTTCGTGCCGCAAAACTCGCAAGACTTCGGCTTCACCGGCCATCTCTACGTGGTGAAGGACTCCACCTATGCTGTGAAGAAGTGCACCATGAACCTGCCGCAGAACACGGGCGTCAACTGGGTGTCGCATATGGACATCACACAGGAATTCGAGCAGCTGCCTGACAGCACGTGGATACTGACGGACGATGACATGACTGTGGAACTGACCTTCATCAAAGGCATACAAGGACTTGAAGTGCAACGTACCACCAAGTACACCAATTATGATTTCTCGGAGATAGACCCGCGCTATTTCCGCCTGAAGGGCGACGTCATCAAGGAAGCCAACATGTTGAACCGCACCGATGAGTATTGGGCCGGCGTGCGCCAGGTACCTCTCACCAAGCAAGAGAGCACCATGGACATCTTCATGAACCGCATAGAGCAGATACCGGGCTTCAAGTATGTCATCTTCGCCGCCAAAGCCCTTATAGAGAACTTTGTGGAAACCACCGGCCCCAAACATCCCAGCAAGATAGACATAGGCCCCATCAACACCATGATAACGAGCAACTATCTCAACGGCACGCGTTTCCGACTCAGTGCCATGACCACCGGCAACCTGCATCCCCACTGGAGTTTCAGCGGCTACGGGGCCTACGGCACAAGGGACAAGAAGTGGTTCTACTCCGCCCAGGCGGCCTATTCGTTCAACAAACGCGAATATGTGCTCTGGGAGTTTCCCAAGCATTATCTGGCCTTCAAGTACACCTACGACGTGATGAACCCCATGGACAAATACCTCATGACGGATAAGGACAATATGTTTGTAGGGTGGAAATGGGCCACGGTAGACCAAATGTCGTACATCCGCGATGCCACCCTGACTTATGAACTGGAGACGAACACGGGTTTCTCAGTCAATGCCATGCTGCGGCATCGCAACGACCAGCCGGGCGGTAACCTGCAATATTGGCGCAACAACGGCCTTAATCCGGGGGTATGGGATGCCTCCAATACCCGTGTGCACGACATCACCACCACCGAATTAGGCGTCACCTTGCGGTATGCCCCGGGCGAGACCTTCGTCAACACCAAGCAGAGGCGCATACCCGTGTCGCTCGACGCCCCTATCTTTACCCTCTCCCACACCACGGGCTTCAAAGGCCTGCTGGGCGGGGACTATAACTTCAACCTCACGGAACTGAGCATGCGCAAGCGCTTCTGGTTTGGCTCATGGGGCAAGCTCGATGCCACCCTGCGCGCCGGAGCGCAATGGAACACGGTGCCATTCCCCTTGCTCAACCTGCCCATGGCCAACCTGAGCTACATCACGCAAAACAACGAATCGTTCAACCTCATCAACAACATGGAGTTCCTCAACGACCGCTATGCTTCGCTGGCTCTGAGCTATGACCTCAACGGAAAGCTGTTCAACCGCATTCCCTTAATCAAAAAGCTGAAGTGGAGGGAAATGTTCCGCATCCGCGGGCTGTGGGGCACGCTGACCGACAAGAACAATCCGTACAAAAGCCATAACCCTGACTTGTTCCTCTTCCCCATGCGCGACGGCATGCCTACCAGCTACGTCATGGGCAAGAAGCCCTACATAGAAGCCAGCATCGGCATCTACAACATCTTCAAGCTGATACACATCGAGTACGTGCGAAGGCTGACATATACGGATATACCGGGCATTAAAAAAGGAGGCATCCGGTTTATGATTCTGACTATTTTCTAACGAACTATCCCCCCAAAAACACACATGCAGCCATTAGCAGAACGGCTTCGGCCCAAGACATTAGACGAATACATCGGCCAGCAGCACCTGGTAGGCCCGGGCGCCGTGTTACGCAAGATGATTGAGTGCGGACGCATCTCCTCCTTCATCCTGTGGGGGCCTCCCGGAGTAGGCAAAACCACCCTGGCGCAAATCATAGCCAACAGGCTGGAGACGCCATTCTACACGCTGAGCGCCGTAACCAGTGGCGTGAAAGACGTGCGCGAGGTCATCGAGCGGGCCAAGTCGAACCGCTTCTTCTCGCAAAACAGCCCCATACTGTTCATTGATGAAATACATCGCTTCAGCAAGTCGCAACAAGATTCCCTGCTGGGAGCCGTGGAACAAGGCATCGTCACCCTGATAGGCGCCACGACGGAAAACCCTTCGTTTGAAGTCATCCGCCCCCTGCTCTCCCGCTGCCAACTCTATGTGCTGAAACCGCTGGAAAAAGACGACCTGCTCGAACTGCTGCACCGTGCCATTACCACAGACATACAGCTGAAAGAGCGGAAAATAGAACTTGAAGAGACTACCGCCATGCTGAGGTACAGTGGCGGAGATGCGCGCAAGTTGCTCAACATCCTGGAACTGGTGGTAGAGTCGGAAGCGCAAGACCCGGTAATCATTACCGACAAGATGGTGACCGAACGCCTGCAACAAAATCCCTTGGCCTACGACAAAGACGGCGAGATGCACTACGACATCATCTCCGCCTTCATCAAATCCATCCGTGGCAGCGACCCCGATGCAGCCATCTATTGGCTGGCCCGCATGGTAGAAGGAGGCGAAGACCCTGCCTTCATAGCCCGCCGACTTGTCATCTCGGCTGCTGAAGACATCGGCCTGGCCAATCCCAACGCCCTCCTCCTTGCCAATGCCTGCTTCGACACTATCATGAAGATAGGCTGGCCGGAAGGACGCATTCCCTTGGCAGAAACCACCATCTACCTCGCCACCAGCCCCAAAAGCAACTCGGCCTACATGGCCATCAACAATGCGCTCGCAGCGGTAAAGCAAACAGGCAACCTGCCCGTGCCCCTGCACTTGCGCAACGCCCCCACCACGCTGATGAAACAACTGGGGTATGGCGACAACTACAAGTACGCGCACGACTATCCGGGGAACTTCGTCCGCCAGCAATTCCTGCCCGACGAGCTGAAAGACCAGCGCTTCTGGACACCCCAAGACAACGCTGCCGAGCGAAAACACCGCGAGCGCATGCAGGCTCTCTGGGGGGAAGAAAAATACAGTGACCGCAAATAGCCGCCGGATAAACCTACCTCTTCAGTGCCGTTCCGTCTTTAAACGCATTGCCAACCTTATCACCCAACACTCTATAATCATTGTGCACCGGGTCAAATGTGATAGGACGCAGCTTATCTGGATCTATCTTTCCCTTTTCGTCCAAGACCGACTCATCCGCCGACACATTGACAATCTTGCCCACCAAATGGCATGTCTCCGGGTCATAAGAAATCAGTTCACACTCCACAGCCATCGGTAGTTCTTCAATGAGCGGTGCATAGACGAACTCCGACTTTACAGCATGAAATCCAGCCTTGGCAAACTTATCCGGCACATTGTTGCCGGAAACAATGCCTACATAATCGCAAGCAACCAATTGGCCGACTGTCCCCATGCTTACCGTAAAAGCCTTTGTATGCAACAAATTCTTCACCGTTTTATGCCCTGCGCTTAAACATAAGTTGATTTGGTCATCATAATCTATTCCGCCCCAGGCGGCATTCATGGCATCAGGATTACCATACTCGTCATAGGTAGCCACAATAAACACAGGTTGCGGATATGTCCACGGTTTTGCTCCAAAATTCTTTCTCATAATGATTATTCCTTCTCTATTGGTTAATGATGGCAAAAGTAAGCTTTTCTCACAAGAATATAAAAGAAAAGTCCCGGATAATTCCATATGGACTATCCGGGACTTTTTATTAAAAAATTCTCCGTCAGGTAGGCACGGAGTTATCATCAACCTCCGAAGTTATCAAACATCAGGTTCGACATCGGCACGCCCAGGTCGTCAAGCATCTTCTCCACGGCTTTCGACATCGGGCCGGGGCCGCACATGTAGTACTCAATATCCTCGGGAGCCTCATGATCCTTCAGGTACGTGTTATAGATGACCTGGTGCACGAAGCCCGGAGTATACTTCACGCCGGCGGCATCGGCTGCCGGGTCGGGACGGTCGAGCGCAAGGTGGAACGAGAAGTTGGGGAATTCCTTTTCCAAATCCAGGAAGTCTTGCAGGTAGAACACCTCGTTCAACGCACGTGCACCGTAGAAGTAAGACATCTTGCGGTCGGTAGTGTGCAGCGTCTTCGTCATGTGCATAATCTGCGCACGCAACGGAGCCATGCCGGCACCACCGCCAATCCACATCATTTCCTTCTTCGAGTCGAATATCGGGTGGAAATCTCCGTAAGGACCACTCATCGTCACCTTGTCGCCAGGTTTCAACGTGAAGATGTAAGACGAAGCGATACCCGGCATTACATCCATGAAGCCCACTTGCGGTTTCGGTTTGAAAGGAGGCGTGGCAATACGCACAGTCAGCATGATGCGGTCTCCCTCAGCCGGATAATTGGCCATAGAGTAAGCACGGATAGTTTCCTCATCGTTATGACACTTCAAGCCAAAGAGACCGAACTTTTCCCATGCAGGCAAGTATTCCTCACCGATAAGGCTCTTGTCGATATCCTTGTCATAGTCCATCGAGTATTTAGGAATCTTAATCTGCGCATACGAACCCGGGATGAAGTCCATATGCTCACCGGGAGGCAAAGCCACGATAAACTCTTTGATGAAGGTAGCCACATTCTTGTTGGAGATAACTTCACACTCCCACTCTTTCACGCCAAGCACGCTCTCAGCCACCTTGATAGACATATCGTTTTTCACCTTCACCTGGCAGCCAAGACGCCAATGAGCCTGCTGCTGCTTACGGCTGAAATGTGGCACCTCGGAGGGCAGAATCTGGCCACCACCTTCCAGCACCTGGCATTTGCACTGGCCACACGAACCCTTGCCACCACAGGCCGAAGACAGATATATGCCGTTTACAGACAAAGTATTCAGCAACGTCGAGCCAGAAGCCACATCCAGCACCCGATCGCCATTGATAGTGATTTTCACATTGCCTGATGGTACCAAATATTTCTTAGCCACCAGCAAAATTACTACAAGCAACAGGATTACTACCAGGAATACTCCAATGCTCGCTAAAATTAAGTTCATATCCATTGTCTTATTCCTTTCTTTATTAAATGTTCAACCCTGAGAAACACATAAATGCCATTGCCATCAAGCCTACCGTGATGAACGTAATGCCCAGACCTTTCAACGGAGCAGGAACGTCGGAGTAAGCCATCTTCTCGCGAATGGCAGCCAAGCCTACGATAGCCATCATCCAGCCCAATCCGGAACCCAGTGCATAAGAAATGGCATCGGACACGCTACCGATGTACTTCGGATCACTCATACCCAGATTGATACGTTGCTGCATGAACAAGGAAGCACCCATGATGGCACAGTTTACAGCAATCAGCGGCAAGAAGATACCCAACGAAGCGTAGAGCGACGGACTGAAACGCTCTACCGCCATCTCCACCAATTGGGTGATACCGGCAATCACCGCAATGAAAAGAATAAAGCTAAGGAAGCTGAGGTCGACACCCTCAATGATAGCATTGGGTCCCAACACCTTCGTCTGCAACAAATAGTTGACAGGCAAGGTCACTACCAAAACAAACGTTACGGCAATGCCCAAACCGACAGAGGTCTTCACAGTCTTCGAAACGGCCAGGTATGAGCACATGCCGAGGAAGAATGCGAATATCATGTTGTCCACAAAAATGGACCGTATGAATAAACTAAAAAAATCTCCCATAATGATATTTCTGTTTTGTAGTCAGTAGCAAAATATTAATACTAACGGAATCATTGCTCTTGCAACTCCTTATGATGTGCACGCTGGTACCAGATAATGCAAGCCACGATAATCAGAGCCATTGGCGGCATCAGCATCAAGCCATTGTTCACATAACCGATATTCTGAATCGGTTCATAATTCAAAATGTTGAAGCCAAGCAGTGTACCAGAACCAAGCAACTCACGGATAAATGCCACAATAATCAGAATCTTGGCATACCCCAATCCGTTGCCCAGACCATCCAGGAACGATTCCCACGGACCATTCATCATGGCAAATGCTTCCAAACGTCCCATCAGGATACAGTTCGTAATAATCAGGCCTACGTATACCGAAAGTTGCACGCTTACATCGTAAGCAAACGCCTTTAATATCTCACTCACTACGGTTACCAACGCAGCCACAACCACCAATTGCACAATGATGCGGATGCGGTTGGGAATAGTCTTACGAATCAACGAAATCACCACATTGGAGAAAGCCGTAATCACTGTTACGGAAAGTCCCATCACAATGGCCGGTTCCAGCTTTGCCGTTACAGCCAGCGCAGAACAAATACCCAATACCTGCACGGTAACCGGGTTATTCATGCCAAGAGGAGTGGAGAATACTTCTTTATTTTTTTTAGAAAACAATTGTCCCATCACTTATTCCTCCACATTATTAGTTAAAAATTTCTTGTAATTGCTCAAGCAGCCCTTGATCATCGCGTCTACGGCCACCGATGTAATAGTACCTCCGGAAATGCCGTCTACCTGATAATCAGGTTTCTCAATCTTTCCATGCTTTACCACGCCAAGGGAAATTTCACCGTTTTCCAGAGTCTTCTTATTCACGAACTGTGCTTGGAAAGCCTCGGTAGCAATTTCAGCACCCAAGCCCGGTGTTTCACTGGCATGTGAGAAGTAAGTGCCATACACGGTATCCTTATCGTCATTCAAGGCTACATACCCCCAAATGGCGCCCCACAGGCCTGTGCCATAAACCGGAAATACATACTTGGTAGCCCCATCGATCTCGGCTACAAATACATGCAGACGGTTGTTCTCCTTTACTTCTTTCTCATAGCCGGTAGCAAAACCAGAAGTATTTTCTGTCAATGTGCCGTCCTCGTTCATCAGCATGTCGGCCTTTATATATTTGCTATATTCGGCATCGGCATCCTCTACATTGCGGATATTCAAAGCAGAAAGGATTTGCTTCTTAGTATCCATTTCCACGTTCTTGTTCTGCTTGTCCTTCAGCGACGAACTTACGAAGGCCAGCAAGAATGCTACGATAACAACTATTACCGAAGCATAAATGATAGTATAAGTATTACTATTAGTATTCATTTTCTTTCGGTATTTTAATTGTTAGACTTTACGGACTTCAAGGCTGCACGCTTTTCACGGCGACTGATGTTATTCTGCACCACGCAATAGTCAATCAGCGGAGCGAAGATATTCATCAGCAAGATAGCGAGCATCATGCCTTCGGGATAACCAGGATTCAACACACGAATGATAATGGCCATTACACCGATTAGGAAACCATAAATATATTTGCCGGTCTCCGTACGCGACGAAGTCACTGGATCCGTAGCCATAAACACAGCACCAAAGCAGAAGCCACCCAAAACGAGGTGCTCATACCACGGCATGTGGGCAACAGCCGTATCCGGACCTGCCACATTGAAAACCCAAGCCATCAAAGCGCCTCCCACAAATACAGAAAGCATCGTTTTCCAGCTGGCCACGCCAGTCCACAACAGAATAACGGCACCAATGGCAATGGCAATGACACTAGTCTCACCGATAGAACCCGGAATCAGGCCAGTAATCATATCCCACGAAAAATCGGGAGCCTCAACCGAAGTCTTGGCAATACCCAGCGGCGTAGCCACCGTCAGGCCGTCTACTGTCTGTCCCAAACCACAAATACTGTCGCCCGACACCCATACGGCATCACCCGACATCTTGGTAGGATAAGCGAAGAACAAGAACGCACGGGTAATCAAAGCCACGTTGAACACGTTCATACCTGTACCACCAAATACCTCTTTCGCAAAGATTACAGAAAAGGCCGTAGCCACGGCAAGCATCCACAACGGACAATCCACCGGCACAATCATCGGTATCAACATACCCGAAACAAGAAAGCCTTCCTGGATTTCTTCCTTCTTCCACTGGGCTACGACAAACTCAATGCCAAGACCCACTACATAAGATACAATAATTTTAGGCAACACAGCCAAGAAGCCATAGCCAAACATCTGGATAAAGCTGCCTTCAACGCCTGTGGCATGGAAGTGCTGATAACCTACGTTATACATACCGAACAACATGGCCGGTATCAACGCAATGACCACTATCGACATTATGCGCTTGCTGTCGATGGCGTCATGGATATGCGTCCCCGATTTCGCCGTAGTGTTGGGCACAAAGAGGAATGACTCAAAACCCTCGAACACCGAACGAAATGCGTGGTATTTGCCGCCCTCTTCAAAGTTCGGCTTTATCTTGTCGAGATAATTTCTTAACGCTTTCATTTATTTTTATGTTGGTTTATAGTTTAAATCACGCCATTTCCGCACGCAGCATATCAAGCCCTGCACGTACAATGCGCTGTATTTCCACTTTCGATGAGCAAACGAATTCGCACAAGGCAAAATCTTCGGGAGCTACCTCATAAATACCCAAAGCCTCCATACGGTCAATGTCGCCCGCAATGATTGCTTTCAGCAAATACTCAGGATAGATATCCATGGGGAATACCTTATCATATTCGTGAGACATAATCATATGGCGCTCGCCGCCCTTCACACGGGCATCGAATACATACTCCTTCTTACCCATCAGCCAGCTGAAATAAGAATGACTGGTACTAAACTGATTGCATCGCGGAGCTATCCAGCCCAAGAATTCGTGCACCTCATCTCCTTCAGGAATCACCGTCAGTTGATTATGGAAGGCACCCAGATAGCCATTGGGAGAAACCTGCTTGCCGGTAAGCACATTGCCGCTGATGTAACGCAAGTCTTTATTTTTGTTCACATTACCCTGGAATACGTTAGTAAGCAACGCACCCACTTTCAGTTTACAGTAGGCGGGCTTCAACACCTCGCTTCCCGTTACAGCTACCGTGCGGGTAAAGTCCACACGACCTGTGTTCAGCACGCGGCCAATAAAGATAACCGCCTCGGCACCGAGGGTCCAAACCGTCTCCCCCTTGCACACAGGGTCGATGTGGTTGATTTGCACCCCCACATTGCCGGCAGGGTTCGGGCCGTCGAACACGTTGATGGTAACATCCTTGGCGCCGGTAAGAGCCGCAGCCTTCTGGTTCGCAGAAAGGCTCAGGTAAGTCTTAGCCATGCGCGACAAAGCAGTAAGACCTGTCTGGAAGTTTTGTTCTTCCCCTTTCAATGCAAATTCGAAATCGGGTGCCAACGGATTGCTGTCGAATGCCGACACAAAGATAGCCTTAGGCTGAATAGTCGGGTCGGCAACCACATCATAAGGACGTTGACGGATGAACGCGAACAAACCTGCATTCAGCAACACCTCTTTCACTTGCTGCCCATCCATCTTAGCAGGATCCTTCTTGCCGAATTCCTCATAATCTTGCTCGGCGGCAGCTTCCACTACGATGTTCAGCACTTTGCGCTTCGCACCGCGTTCCACGCTTGTCACTACGCCGCTTACGGGCGAAACAAACTTCAATTCAGGATGATTCTTGTCTATAAACAAGGGTCCCCCGGCCATCACATATTCCTGTTCTTTTACAACCACCTTGGGTGTAATCCCTGTAAAATCGTCCGGAACCAAAGAATAGAATCCGGGCTCTTTCACAGAAAGATACCCCTGTGTGGCTTTACCTTTCAGGTTGATGTCAAGGCCTTTACGTAACTTAATTACATTTGCCATGCGTTATTTTAAATAATGGTTTCTGATTTTGCCCGCAAAAATAACAAAAAAGAATGTGAATAAAGAGCAAAAAAGAAAGGAATTACGGATAAATTTCCGTAATTCCTTCCGTGAACGGTTACAGATGTCATATTTGCTACATTGATTCTATATTTCAAGTATTATTGTTCTTCCGCAAACATGGGATCCCATGCCGGAAGAAGCACCGGTTTCTGCTCATAGATTTCCAGCACTTTGGAGGGCACGTATTTCGTTTCCAACACTAGGCGGAACATGTATTCGTCAAACCAGCGGTCAGTCATGATGAGGTGCCCTTTATAACCGGCCGAGGGCCCCCAACTGTTTTCCACCATCCATTTCACGGGTTTTCCATCTGCATCGAGGTCTACCGCCATCAAGGTCATGGCGTGGGCAGACAGGCTTGCAAAAGTCTGGATGCGTTGCTTTTTGTCCATGCCAAAGGTAGTGCCCAGCAACGAACCATAGTCATAGTTGTCTACATCCAGCAATCCTCTCTTAGAGTCCAACTGAGCTACATCACTCGAAAAGTACATGCGCGTACCGTCTTTCAATGAGGCAATGGCCATTTGCTTGATATCTTCCACCGGCAAGTTCACGTAACGCCAATTCTTGCCATCATAACGGTGGCGGTCGTAAGCAATCTCATAACATTTATAATATTCGCGCGTGGGATCGTTCATTACCATCACATAATTGGTAAGCAACTGGGTGTCGCCATACTTCGCCAAAAAAGTCTGTGGGGTGTGATGTTCCACCTCCACCCGCTTGCCTTGGGCATCCTTGCGCACGTAGTCGAACGAGGCAGGTGGCATACCCAAATTCAGCACCAGCATGCGGTACACGGTGCCAAGCATTTCGGTCTTCATGCTTTCCAATTCACTTTCCTTTGCATTGGCAGCCACTTTCTCTCGCAAAGACAAACCGTATTCCTTGAGTTTGAGTCCTATCAGCGAAGACATCTGACTGGTATGGTCGCTGCTGTACGTTTCGGGCATCGCCTCCTTAGGCACCAGGCCATACTTGGTGACAATATCAGCTACACCCGTAAAGGTTCCCCCGTCGCTCAGCGGGTGCTTGAAGAGCCACTCCACGGTCTGGTCGGTCATAGGCTTGTGAGCCGTATCGATAATGCCTTGCAGAAAGAGGTTGGCCTTCTCCAGCTGGTCCCAAAAGAAAGAATAAGCTTGCGAGAACTCCAGTCCGGGCAGGTCGTACTTCGCAATGGCTTTAGCGCGCATAATGTTAAGCCCGGTGAAAAGCCAGCAACGCCCCGACGATTGCTGGTCGGTAATGCCTTTCGACTCCACTACGATGGAGAAATCTGCATTCACCTCTCCCTGATTCTCTTGATTCAGTGCCAGCGACTTGATGCTGTTTGCCCCGATGGCATTGCGGATAGCCTTGTCCGATGCGGTATTCTGATAACTCTGTCTGATTTGTTGCAACATCCCGGTGCTGATGCCTCCCTTGCCATCCTGCGCCTGCAAAGAGACGGCAACCCCCAGGAGAATGACGGATAAAAACTGCTTTTTCATTTCGATAACAAGTTTATGATTGGTATGCGGGCAAAAGTAATGTCATTTTTTGGATTTTTAGTAAGGTCTTTACATTTATTATCAATCTGACAGGGAATTTCCGGTGCAAAACGCGTTCCTTTGCACCACATTATATATCTACGCATGAAAAAAATCTTATTGAGCATACTCGTATGCATCCTGGCAACCGCCGGTCTGTTCGCACAAGAGCAGGCTACTGATACTCTCCGGCAAGACTCTGCCACCACGCTAAGCCCCAAAGAATTGCGAAAATTGCGAGTTGCCAAGCGCAACCTGCACTACAACATATTGGGAGGTCCCAGCTACTCGCCCGA